>NZ_CP056032.1:1925000-2225000 GCF_013375035.1 Spirosoma sp. KUDC1026
TTTCGCGAGCCTAGCACGGAAAAACGCGGACCGTAATACGATTGCCTTCCTGCCAGTAAATAACCGACGGGTCGCGGGCCCTTGCCTTCGATTCAACGTTCACGACGGTTCGGTAAGCGGAATCGGCTTTGGCGACCGTTGTGAGCCGGGCGGGTTCTTCTTTTCCGTTAACCCATAAAGACATGGACGAAACGACTGACCCTGCTGGCAGATGAAACGTAAATAGCGCTTCCTCGGAACCGAAATTTTGGTGATTTTGGATGCGAATCGTTTTCTCGGTGTAGCTCAGCCGAAACTGCGGCCAGATGCGTACCTGAGAAACGACATCCTGGACGGTCAGGTGGCGCCCTGTCCAGAATTTCTCTTCGGTGCCATGCTGTTCGTTGCTGATTACCCGTAACAGTTTAAGCTGTTCATCATCGGACGTATTACTTAGCGGTAGGAACCGGGAGGCAATAACCACCAGAGGGTCATGTTGTTTGGCGTCGTCCCGGGCGCTTAAATTTTCCATTCCCCAGCCCGACCCATCAAAAAAGCGCCCCTTGTCATACACCCGTCCGCTACGTAACAGGCGATTGGTCAGCCAGTTATTTTCGAGCTGCTGTGCGGCCAGCACCCATTCCGGCAGGTCGGTGGTGCGCCGGGTAATGGCGTGCAGACGTGCTTTTTCAACGCGGTCTACAGCAAACTCCCAGCCTATGAGAAACAGGCCAACGGCAGTCAGGGGAGCTATCAGACCAAAACGAACCCCCGACCGTAGGTACGGTTTCTGCCGTGCATCTTTCCAGAGTCGTTGCCCCAGCCCTATAGACAGCGCCAGCGGAACAAAGGTGTGTAATGAAATACCTAACGCAATGGAAAGTAATGTACTCGCTGGGTACAGTTCTATGATATAGATGGCCTGATACGTAAACAGAAGCCAGCTAGTGGCCAGACTTGCGTAGAGCACCTGCTGCCCCCGGATTGGTAATACATCTCGCCAACCATAAGCAACAACTGAAGCGCCCGCCAGGAGAATTGCCCAGCAAAGCCACTCAGTTGATTCCTGAAAAACCGGCAGCATTCTGTTGAGGGCAAAAGCACTTATAAGCCACAGCAAGAGGCCAATCCACCGGGCCGGACGTTGGTCCGCGTACGTAACTGAGTGCCAGCGAAAGAGACCATTTACAATTAGTATTACGGAAAAGACAACCGTGAGTACGTAATGAAATAGGAAAATCGGAACGTTCGTATCACGGACTCGACTATTCGAAAATTCAAACAGGGCATAGGTGAAGGCAGAAATAGTGAGCATTATCAGACCAGACCGAAACAACTTGTTTTGCAAAGGTTCGGCCAGCCTGTCGCGAAAATCACTCCAGGATGCGGGTGGGGTTGACGTAATAATGTCATCTTCCCGCTCGTCTATCGACGTAGAAAAATCACTATTTGGTATCATAAAGTACTTTGTTTTAAAAAGTAGAGATAACAATGAAGTGCAAAGACGCCTAGACTGACATAAACAAGTCTGTTGTCAGTCAGCAGAATGCGTAAAAAGCAGGAACTACAAATTCTTGATAAACTCTTCCAAAGCATTCAGGTGATCGGTAAATGCCTGACGACCCGAATCGGTCGCGGAGTAGGTGGTATTCGGTTTACGGCCAACAAATTGCTTCTGTATCAATATATAACCCGACTCTTCCAGCGCCCGCAGGTGAGTAGCCTGGTTGCCATCGGTGAGGCCCAGTAGTTCCTTCAGCGCATTGAAACTCATAGAGTCGTTGACCATCAGAACCGACATGATATTGAGCCGTGCTTTGCTTTCGAAGGCTTTGTTAAAATGGACAAGCAGGTCTCTCATGCGGTATTTCGTTCGTATTTGTAGTACATCGTCAGGCCATAGGCAATGTGCAGTACGCCAAAGCCAATGGCCCAGGTTAACAAGTTATTTCCAGGCCAGAACAGGGCAATAAGTCCCAAAATTACTTCACAATAGCCCAGCGATTCCACATCACGGATGGTGTATTTACTGCCATTAAGTAAGGCCAGTCCGTAAAAAATAAGTGTTGCCGGAAACGCCAGCCAGATCAGTTGGTAATGAAATAGGGCCAGGCAAAACAGACCTCCCGTTATTAACGGTACCGCCAGCGCCCAGGCCAGCCGCCGGGAGGCCGTATTCCAGATGCTCAGCCCCTGCCGACGCGCTTTACGGACGGTAAAATACGTACCGGAAATCAGCGCCAATACCAATACCGTAGCCCCAACTAGAAGTAAGAACTGCTGAATCTGCCGGTGAGTTGCACTATCGTACAATTCCAGCCGCTGGTAATTGATCAGCGAAAACCAGTCGGTGCGTAGCCGCAGATGAACGACGGCGGCACCCGCCAGCGCAATCACACCAGCCGATACGCCCGATAAGCCGCTCAGTGACAGAAATTTGTAGGAACGCTCCATGAGGCCGCGAATCTCCGTCAGGGTTTGTAAATGCTCATGTGATTCGTACATCGGGAATCAGAAAAGGATGGTAAAGAACAGGAATGGAAAATCAATAAAGTAGGTCCAGTAATCGGCTACCCAGAAGCAGCAGACCAGTAACAACAGCTGTAACTGCCAGAATCAACACCGCTCCGGAAGACAGATCCTTGATTGCCTTGATTTGCGGATGAATACCCGGTGACACAAAATCACACAGTTTTTCAATCGCGGTATTAAAAGCCTCTGCCGCCCAGACCAGCCCAATCTGCGTAACAAGAATCGCCCATTCGACTACACTCAGCTGGAGCCAGAGCCCTGCGATAATAACTATCACCGCAATCAATAAATGAACTTTGGCGTTGTTCTCGAAGCGAAACAGGTCGATAATCCCCTGAGCCGCAAACCGAAAACTGCGCAGCACCTTACGAACGTCTATCATAATCGACGTACCAGTGAAAACACATGTACAGGACCACCAATACAAAACCGTAGGCCAAAGTTAGCTTAATACTTAGGTGATCATGATACGACTGGGTAATTGCCTGAAACAAGGATGTTGGATTGGTTAATACATCCCAGCTGTTCCAGCGCCCAAACCGACCCAGGTAAATTCCGAAACCAGACAGAAACTGGCTGGCTAGAACAACGCTCCACGTAGCCAGTGATCCCAGCAAGGGGCGTAGCATCCGGTGAACTACCAATGTTGAATACAGACCTGCCAGCAGACCGGTCTGGGCGAACATAAAGAGTGACATTGTATCGAACCAGAGCAGCGGATGCTGCACGTTCTTTATATGAAACAGATCGGTAATTATATAGGGGGCGTTAGGCAGAAACGCCAGCCAGGTGAGTAAACCGGCAATCAGCAGTCGGTTACTCTGAAACCAGCCCGGCCCATCGTCCGATGAGCGAATGTCGCGTAGTATGAGGACAACGCCTAATGGAAAAAATGCCAGAAAGAGGTTCCAGCTTAGCATGATAAAGAACCACCAGTTGTCTGTGAGCAGACCACGCGCTACCACCAGACTAAGCGCGGCTGTAGTGAGCCCGGTCAGGGCAATGAATCCACGACTAAACGTAAACGGTTCCCGAAGTGGAAGAGAAGGTGAATAGAGTTGGTTTTTTATGAAAAAGAACTTTGTTTTGCAAAGTAATCGAAATACGTACCGAATAAGCAAGAGTTTCTGTAAAAAATAAGTAGGTGGGCTCTTCCCAACATAGCAAGGTCAAAATCTATGATGTGGGGTTGTCCAGAAAAATAGGTTTGGTTTTAAACGACCAGCGGCAATTGGAAGTCAAGTACCAGGCGCTTTTCCAGCTTTTGTCCCTAACTTTACTCTATGACATTTGATCAATTGCCAACCCGTCGTCAGGATCAGCTGATGGCCTTCAATCGCCTGCTGACCATCATGGACGAGCTGCGCGAACAGTGCCCCTGGGACCGCAAGCAAACGCTGGAAACCCTGCGCCACCTGACTATTGAAGAAACCTACGAACTGTCGGATGCGATTCTGGAGAAAGATCTGACGGAGATAAAAAAGGAATTGGGAGATATTCAATTGCACCTGGTATTCTACGCGAAAATTGCGTCGGAACTAGGGATGGACGATGAACGTCGGTTCGACATGGCTGACGTGCTCAATAGCGTTTGTGACAAACTCATCAGGCGGCACCCGCATATTTATGGTGATGTAAACGGGCAAACCGTTGTGGCTGATACCGAGGAACAGGTGAAAGCCAACTGGGAGCAGTTAAAACTGAAAGAAGGCAACAAGTCGGTGCTGGGCGGGGTGCCGGGGTCGTTACCAGCGCTGGTAAAAGCCATGCGAATTCAGGAGAAAGCGCGTGGGGCTGGTTTTGATTGGGACGAGAAACAGCAGGTCTGGGAGAAGGTGGAGGAAGAAATGCAGGAATTCCGGGATGAATTTAATGTAGAAAGCAACGACGCTATCGACAAAGACCGGGCCGAGGGTGAATTCGGCGATCTGCTATTCTCACTGGTCAATTACGCCCGCTTCATTGACCTCAATCCCGAAACGGCGCTGGAACGTACCAACAAGAAATTCATCAAGCGATTCCAGTACCTGGAAGAACAGGCCAGAGCCAGCGGCAAAGCCCTCAAGGACATGACGCTGGCCGAAATGGACGTGTACTGGAATGAAGCAAAAACCGCTGTCTAGGCTAGTCCTGAGACAGGCTGCTCAGAATCCCTTCTTTCAACGAGTAGGTTGAGGTTCTGATGTGCTGAATACCATACGTTTTCAGGATAAAGTCGATCAGACAAACGGCCACGACAATCATATCAACGCGGAGTTCAATCATGCCGGGCAACTGCATCCGCTCGGCGTGGTTGCGGGTTAGCAACAGCTCATACGACCGGTAAAACTCAGTGAGTGGCAACGTAAACGCCGTTTCTGCCGGATCGGGTAATTGACCCCGCTCGTGCATGTACCACATGTCGACCAGTGTATCAAATGAGCCCGACGAACCGACCAACGTATTGGGCTGGTATTGGTGAATGGCGTTGGCGAGCGGAAGCAGCTGTTCCTGTACGTAATTCTGCAACCGACGCACGTTGCCGGGGCTGATCGGCTCGGCAGTGCTTACAGCCATGAATCGTTCGCGCAGGCGTTGGCCACCAATCTCGAAGCTCTGCTTCCAGAAAATGCGCTGCTGGTTGCCGAGAATAAATTCGACGCTGCCCCCGCCAATGTCGATAACCAGCGACGTTTGGTCGTCCAGCGCTCCGGCCGCCCGGACCCCGTAGTAGATGTATTCGGCCTCCTGATCGCCCGAAATAACCCGGATTGGAATCTGCGTAGCGGCCCACACACGGTCGATAAATTCCTGCTGGTTGCGGGCTACCCGAATGGCACTAGTTCCGGTTGCCAGAATCTGTTCCTGCGGGACCTGGTACTGGTCCAATACCGTTCGGAAGTAGGTCAATACCCGTAGCGCCCGGTTGATGCCATCTTCGGTAATGATACTCTGATTGATGCCAGCCTGCCCAATTTTGGCTGGATGGCTTTCCCGAAACAGCGTTTGGTATCCACCAGGTCCTTTTTCGGCGATCAACAGATGGAATGTATTGGTACCTAAGTCAATAATGGCTTGTTTCATATCGGCAAATCTACTACCTTTGCTACCCGTTTTAGCTAAAACACAACATTTAACACATGCTTATCATTAACGTAAAAGACAACGAGTCGATCGACAAGGCCCTGAAACGCTTCAAGAAGAAATTCGAGAAGACGGGTGTGTTGCGGCAGTTGCGGGCGCGGACGGCTTTCGAAAAACCGTCGGTAAAGCGTCGCACCGAGATCATCAAGGCTACCTACAAAGAAAGAATGTACGGTAACCATACCGAGCAGTAGGATCTGCCGGTTCACGAATTCTGGTTCGTGCCTTGGTGATTGCGCAGTCAGTGAGGTCAACAACCAGTAAACATATAGAGCAGCAAGCAGGGATGTTTGCTGCTTTTTTGTTGGCAGCAACGTAAGTTTACGATAGACAACGCCCCTTATGACGATAGACGACTTCCTTCAGCACATCCGTTTCGAGAAACGCCTGAGCCATCACACCGTAACGGCCTACAAAAATGATCTGGAGCAGTTCACCGCTTTTCTGCTGGCCGAATGTGCCCTCGATCAACCTGCGCAGGCTGATTTCCGGCATATCCGATCATGGATCGTCAGTATGGTCGAAGGGGGGCTGGACAAATCGTCGGTTAACCGGAAAATAGCGACGCTACGTAATTATTACGGGTTTCTGTTACGGCATAAAGTTGTTGCCGTCGACCCGACCACGAAGATACAGGCATTGAAAGCCAGCAAGCGTCTGCCGCAGTACGTTGAAGAGCAGCCCATGGAAACGCTGTTGAGTGAGACTGAATTTCCAGATACGTTTGAAGGCGTTCGGGATAAACTGGTGCTGGAACTGCTCTACGGCACGGGCGTTCGACTGAGTGAACTAACCGGTCTGAAAACAACCGATATTAATCTTTACAACAAGACCATTACGGTGCTGGGAAAACGAAACAAACACCGGGTCATTCCGCTGACGCAACCCCTGCTCGACTTGATTCAGCGATACCAGCGTTTAAAAGAACAGGAGTTTTTAGGCCAGGCAGACCAAGCCGTATTGATTGTTAGTGATAAAGGAATTGCCGCTTATCCAGTACTTATCCAGCGGATTGTTAAGCGGCACCTGACACTGGTGACGACGCTGGAGAAGAAAAGCCCACACGTACTGCGCCACACTTTCGCTACGCATCTGCTGAACCGGGGCGCTGACCTTAATGCCATCAAGGATTTGCTGGGACATAGCAGTCTGGCAGCCACGCAGATTTATACGCATACCAGCCTGGAACAGCTCAAAAAAACCTACGATCAGGCGCATCCCAAGGCGAAGAAGGACTAGCCGGAACGAGTCGTTATCCCGCCGATTCACGTAAGTTTGTTTTATGAATATTCTTGCCATGAGTCAGACGCTGTTCTACCTGATGGAACAGCAACCGAACGCCGAAAAAGCGACTACTTATCTCCGTCAGCAAGCTGATCAATTTCAGGCTAATCCGCAGACGGCTCAGTTTTACCGGGTATTTACGGCCCTGCCGCGCTTTACCGGGAAAGCGTTACTTGATGTGCCGGTAGACATGGCCCTGGCATTGGAGCGTAATCGAACGGGTTTCACGGTTGACAACTGGACATTTGATCGGCTGGCCAGAGTGTGGTGGTTACTCCAGTTGCCCATTGATGATAAAACGGCTTACGTGAAAACCATTACCGAATTATTCCGAGCGGCCGAAATGAATGAACTGGTAGCGTTGTACTCAGCACTGCCGGTGCTGGCTTACCCCGAGGCCTGGCAGTTTCAGGCCACGGAAGGAATCCGCAATAACATCGCTGACGTACAATCGGCAATCATGCTCCACAATCCGTATCCCACCGATCAGTTCGATGAAGCGGCCTGGAACCAACTGATTCTGAAAGCTTTCTTCACGGATAAAGACATTACCCAGATTGTTGGCTGGCAGGAACGCAAAAACGCCCGACTCGCGCAGACGCTGACGGACTATGCTGACGAGCGCCGGGCTGCCGGACGTAGCTTGCCACCCCATATTGAGGAGTTAATGGCGTAAAAAGACGAAAGAGGTTATATAAAAGAAGTAAGACGTAAGAAGAAGGATTCTGCAGAAATATCCTTCTTGCGTCTTACTTCTTTTGTCTCTGACACTAATACCAGCGATAGATAATTCCTGCTGAGAGCATCAGTGATGGAGCACTACCCCGTAGTTGGTCGTAGTTGAAATACACGTTCTGATACTGAGCCTGAATTTCGGCACCGAGTTTATTTTCCGTTTTGCCATAGAACTTCAGGCCGATTGCCGGCGCAAAAGCACCTTTAAAACCGGTGTTCTGATCGGCCAGCGTACCAAAATAATTGGTGTAGTTCACATAGGCGCCACCACCCGCAAGCTGCACATATGGACGTACTGCTGCTGCGTTGTCCGCAAAGTAATACGAGAACGACGCCATCGCCGGAATGATTGACAGCGTGCGGGTCTGAACCGCCGAAATTGTCTGGTTGCTGCCGTCATACACATACTCGTAAGTCCCTCGTGTCATCCGTTGCTGGCTATACTGGTACCCTGTTTTCAGACCAATCGAAAAGCGCTTGGGAAATAGCCACTCGCCGTCGATGGCAACGTTTGCCGGGTTGATACGATCAATATAGCGCTGTTGGCCACCGAAAGGGAAAGAAACGCCGTAACGCGCCGAAAAATTGAACGTTACGTATTGCTCGTAAGGCGATTGAAAGACGTTTGAGTAGTCAGGAGTTGTCACGACCTGCGCCCAGGATGCCGTTGCCAGCATCACGAACGCGATTAGAATTAAGATCCGTTTCATAACGTGTTAGCGAGTTGTAGTCAGGTAAGGTGATTGAGCAAAAATAGCGGCCAGGGCCGTGTTGATCGCCTGGGTATCAGTGATGTCAGTTCCCCGGATCGACGCGTTGTAGATGACATTCAATTGCGTCTGGTTATTTCCGGTACTGGCTGTCGGCCGGTTTTTTAGATCGACGACCTGAATCTCCCAGTATTTTTCGGCTACCTGATACGTGTAATAGCTTGGATAGTAAGGGTAAAAACCACCAAGTCCACCGAAGCCGCCAAAACCACCACCCCAGTACCCACCGTAATACGCATACGGGTCAACACCGACGCCGGTATACTGATTGTCAACCCGAATGACAGCAACGCCCAGATCCGCGCTCTGCCCACGGCTTACTCGTTGAAAGCCACGGCTCGTTAACGCGCTGGCTACGCCCGACGTAAAACTACTTTCGAGAGCACCCAGGGCAGGACGGTACCCATCATTTGATTCGATGACGACTGAGTCCGGCATACTGAACGTCCGGTACTGCGCGAAATTAACCGAGCGGTCGTAGTTGGTGATGTACACTTTACTGTCTTCCGGGCTCAGGTTATCGAGCGCATTGTCGCGGCAGGCGGTCAGGCCTCCGCCCAGGATCAGGAGCAAGGCGGCAATCAGGCTTACTTTGCTTTGTTTAAACTGTTCAAGCGTGTTCATAACGATACTGGTATTTGTTGTCTGAATTACTTATAAAACGAGCCAGCTCGTGTTTGAGTTATAACAGTGCATTAAAATGTGATCAAACAAGGTCCATACAAACCGGCTTTTTGTGGACCTTTGCTTTTTCGGTAACCCTATTTTAACCGTGTAGTATTTATGGATTTTATGGATTCCATTCGCGGCATGTCGTTTTTTGATATGCACGTACATATGACGTCTCGTACCACCGACGATTACCAGGCGATGGCCGATGCGGGCGTAGTCGCTATGATTGAGCCGGCATTCTGGCTGGGCCAGCCCCGCACGGGTGTTGACTCCTTCCGGGATTATTTTGCCAGCCTGGTAGGGTGGGAGCGTTTCCGGGCGTCGCAGTTCGGCATCCGACATTATTGTACCATCGGGCTCAACTCAAAAGAAGCCAATCAGGAAGAACTGGCCGAACAGGTTATGGAAATTCTGCCGCTGTTCATCTACAAAGAGGGGGTTGTGGGCATTGGCGAGATCGGTTTCGACGACCAGACGGCCGCCGAAGACAAATACTACCGGGCTCAGCTCGATCTGGCAAAAGAAGCCAATCTTCCCGTGCAGATTCACACCCCCCACCGTGATAAAAAGCAGGGAACGTCGCGAAGCATGGATATTGCGATTGAGCACGGTATAGACCCCGGCATGGTGATTGTCGATCACAACAACGAAGAAACGGTACGCGAGGTACTGGATCGTGGTTTCTGGGCAGGTTTTACGATTTATCCGTTCACCAAAATGGGGAACGAGCGGATGGTCGACATTGTGAAGCAGTACGGTTCGGAACGTATTATGATCAACTCGGCCGCCGACTGGGGCATTAGTGATCCGCTGGCCGTTCCCAAAACGGCAGCCCTGATGAAACAGCGCGGAATTTCCGACGAGGACATTCGGCTCGTTACGTTTACCAACGCTGTTACGGCCTTCGCTCAAAGCGGCCAGCTGAGTCTGGAAGAATTAACTCAACCCCTGGGCATCGACCAGAGCCAGCGCTACAACGGCAGCTCCGTACTCCGCGGTGGCCAGGCCCCAAGGGTAGACAAAGAATCGACGATAATCAAATAATTGTGAAAGAATGAAAGAGCGAATAAAGCTGGCGCACGCACCTAAGGTGTAGCAACAACTTCGCTCTTTCGCTCATTCATTCTTTCGCTCTTTACCTATGCTCAAAGCACTACTATCGTTGACGCGTCCGGCGAATCTGGTTACGGCCATCGCGGACGTATTGGCGGGGATGGCCATTGCTGGTTATTTCCTGCTGTCTAATCCCGCCCCAGGCCCCGTTGGGTTGCTATGTCTGGCTACGGTGGGATTGTATGGGGGCGGGGTCGTCTTCAATGATATTTTCGACGCCGAACTAGACGCGATTGAACGCCCGGAACGCGCTATCCCCAGCGGGACGGTCAGCAAAGGAGCGGCAACAACACTGGGCGTACTACTCTTTGCCGTCGGTATTCTGGCTACGTTCTGGGTAAACCTGACGGCTGGATTTCTGGCGATCGGGATCACCGTTGCATCGCTGGTTTACGACAAATATGGCAAACACCACAGCCTGTTCGGCCCAATCAATATGGGGCTTTGCCGGGGGCTAAACTTGCTGTTGGGCGTCAGTATCCTGCCGAACGAAGTGCTACCCTGGGCCTGGGTTGGTCTGGTACCTATCGTTTACATCGGCGCGATCACTATGATTAGCCGGGGCGAGGTGCATGGCGGTAGTGCGACAACGCTGCGGATCGCCGGGCTGCTGTATGCGCTTGTCATTGCCTGTCTGGCCGCACTGGCGCAGTCGCGGCAACAATTAGGGACAGCATTGCCCTTTCTGATACTCTTTGGCTATTACATCTTCCCACCGCTTTGGCGGGCTGTTTCTGAACCTGTCGGACGTAACATCGGTCTGGCTGTTAAGGCGGGGGTCTTGTCACTTATTGTGATGAATGCCGCCTGGGTTGCGGCCTTCGCGTCGTTTCCGCTGGCACTACTGGTGTTCTGCCTGCTTCCGCTATCGCGTTTATTGGCCAAACTCTTTGCCGTAACGTAGACCCGCTTTCAAACGTAGGTGGCAATGGAGCAACCTGATCATGAACGGCAATCGGGTACTGTGGCGATATCAGTGCCGACGTTTCAGCAACGGCTAAATCATATTGTAGAAGAGCAGGGGAGAGCCGGTAAAGGTGTTTTGTCCCGATTGGCGCTGGTGCACCAGACCGCCAAACAGTTTGCTATAGAAGCGGCCCTGAAAAAAGGAATCGATACGGGAAGCATCGACGTCGAGGAGTTAACCAATCCGCCCCTGTTCGATTTTTATCCGGAAGACGAGCCGGTCGTTATTCACTATAGCTACCTGATAAAATAAGCTTCGGTGCTGGAAAACAGCAACCGTATAGAATTATGAAGAAAGCATACATTTCTCTATTGATCCTGGGTTTGTTTAGTATCGGTTGCCAGCTCGGCCAACGCCCGCCCTGCGATCCAACTCCCGTGGTGACCAACGTACCGCCGTCGGAGGTGGCCGCACTGAAGCAATACATTGAGACTAAAGGCATCAAGGCCACGGCCGATGAACGCGGCTTTTATTACACGATTCAGAAACCCGGTTCGGGCGCCAAACCAACGGTCTGCTCGAACGTAACGGTTAATTACAAAGGTACTCTGACCAACGGCGAATCCTTCGACAGCGGTAATGACGTAAGTTTTGGTCTGAATCAGCTTATCCTAGGTTGGCAAGTGGGTATTCCGCTGATTGCGCCCGGTGGCAGCGTTACATTATACCTGCCGCCTAGTCTGGCGTATGGCAGCCAGGAACAATCGGGTATTCCGGCTAATTCAATTCTCGTGTTTGAGATTGACTTGACCGAAGTAAACTGAAATTAAATAAAACAGAAAAGCCTTCCAGCATCAGTTGGAAGGCTTTTCTATGTATGAGAACGCTGGTATTGATTAAGCGTTAGCTGGGGTGCAGAACTCGTCCAGCGCCATTTCCAGGTGCTGAGCGATCATCTGCGCCGACCGGCCTTCGATATGGTGCCGCTCGATGAAATGAACCAGCTCGCCATCTTTGAAGATACCGATTGCAGGAGACGATGGTGGATAAGGTAGCAGGTATTCCCGCATCTTCGCCGTAGCGTCCAGATCAGCACCGGCAAATACCGTTACCATTTTGTCGGGTTTAGCTGCGCTCAGGGATACCGCTGCTTTAACGCCCGGACGGGCTGCACCGGCTGCACAACCGCAGACCGAGTTTACCACAACCAGCATGGTGCCTTCGGCGTTCTCCATGGTGTTGACAACGTCATCCGCCGTTGTTAATTCTTCAAATCCGACGCTCGTCAGGTCTTCCCGCATGGGAACCAGCAAATGTGGAGGATACATAAGTGAAATAGTTGAAGTTTATAAGTTACTATATAAGTGCAACGTCTGGGGTTACATAAACCCAAGTTCTAGTTTTGCTACTTCCGACATCAGTTCGGTAGAGTAGGGTGGATCAAAAGTCAGTTCAACACTAACGTCGTTGACACCATCGATAGCCCGTACCTTTTCTTCGATCTCCGCTGGGATCGAACCCGCCGATGGACAGGAAGGTGAAGTAAGCGTCATCAGGATATACACGTTGTTGACCGGGAATATCTTGATGTCATAAATCAACCCCAGTTCGTAGACATCGACCGGGATTTCCGGGTCATACACCCCTTTCAGGGCGAGCACAACCTGTTCTTTTAATTCTTCGTCCGTCATGGTTGTTACGTATAGTACCTGGCTATGCGGTTGTTGACTGGTTGGCGTACTGCCGACCGTAAGCTTTCATTCGTTCAATCATCGACGCCAGCCCACCAGCCCGCAGCGACGTAATCAGATTGCCCATGCCTACCCGTGGAATAAAATACAGATCGGCGTTGGCAATGGCTTCGGGACTTTCGCCCGACAGAACACGAATCAACAGACCAATGAGCCCTTTTGAAATCTGGGCGGTCGGTTCGCTGTCTCCGTAAAAGTACAATTGATTGCCTTTTAGTTCGGCATCAACCCAGACCTTCGACTGGCAGCCCATGATTCGATGCTCGTCCGTCTTGGCCAACTCGGGCATGGGGGGCAATTTCTTACCCAGATCAATAATATATTGCGTCTTATCAAGCTGATCCTCAAATAGATCAAACTCCTCGATAATCTCGTCCTGTTTCTCGTTAATCGTCATTCTTATAAGCTGCCTAGAGGCCGTTCCATCGGACGAACGGCAAGTATTTTTAGCGTCTCTTCCTATGTACTATAAACCAATCTATACCTACCCACAAACACTTCGCGAATGAATGAAATATAGAAGTCTGGTACAATTCGCCCCATTTCTGGAAATTGAGCTATCAGGCTTAGTTTCTTTTCTAACTCGTCTGACCATTCATCGGCTACCGCAATTAACAGATCAAATAAGTACTCATAAATTTCCCGGACTTCTTCTCTTGCTGATTCTTTCCAGGCAATCATTCGCTTTTCTTTAACGCGGCCAGTTTCTTTTGCTTTAGATCTTTTAACTCCTGCATGACCTGCTCGTTAGAAATTTCGGCCGCTTCAAGTAACCTACTTTCGATTAATTTGATGAACAAAATACGTTCAATCAGATCTTCCGAAGATACCCTGTCTGGTAGCTTACTAAGGCTGGCGAGGACTTGGTTCTTGTCCAATAGAATTTCGTCAGGAGACATAGTCGTAAGGTTAAAATCAAAGCATCATCTTCTGAACCCGACGCAGACCCTGAATCATCCGGTCGACTTCATCCTTGGTGTTATAAACCGCAAAAGAAGCCCGTGTAGTTCCGGCAATACCGAAGCGTTGCATCAGCGGCTGGGTGCAGTGGTGTCCCGTCCGAACGGCGATGCCCTGCTGATCCAGAATAACGCCGATGTCCTGGTGGTGAATACCGTCCATCACCCACGATACCAAACCAATTTTTTGCTTCGCCTGACCAATGATGCGTAGCCCCTCAAAATCGCTGAGCCGCTCGGTCGCGTACTGCAACAGATCGTTTTCGTGAGCAGAGATAGCTTCTTTGCTCAGTCCGTTAATAAACTCCAATGCGGCTTTAACGGCGATAACGTCCGCAATATTGGGCGTACCCGCTTCAAACTTGTAGGGCGAATCGTTATAGGTCGTTTTCTCAAACGTTACCTCCTTAATCATTTCCCCACCCCCGCGGTAGGGTGGCATTTTATCCAGCAGGTCCAGTTTACCGTACAGTACGCCCATACCGGTTGGGCCGTAGAGTTTGTGCGACGAAAGCACGAAGAAGTCAGCGTCCAGCGCCTGCACGTCGATATCCAGATGGGAGCTGGCCTGCGCGCCGTCAATCAAGACAACTGCGCCAACGGCGTGGGCTTTTTGAATAATTGTTTCGACCGGGTTGATCGTACCAAGGGAGTTCGATACGTAGACAACCGAGACGAATTTCGTCCGTTCCGACAGCATCTTCTCGTACTCCTCCATAATCAACTCGCCGTTGTCATCAACGGGAATGACTTTCAGGATGCAGCCTCTTTCTTCGCAGAGCATCTGCCAGGGGACGATGTTGGAATGGTGCTCCATCCCCGAGATAATGATCTCGTCGCCTTCTTTCAGGAACCGGCGGCCATAGGTCTGAGCGACCAGGTTAATGCCATCCGTAGTGCCATACGTGAAGATGACTTCCTGCCATTGTTTGGCGTTGATGAATGACTGAACCGCCCGACGCGATGCTTCGAAGGCCGCCGTAGCCTGCTCAGCCAGATGGTGAATACCCCGGTGAATATTAGCGTTATACCCCTCGTAGTACGTTGTCAGGGCGCTAATCACCGACAGCGGTTTCTGGGTTGTTGCGGCATTATCAAAGTAAACCAGAGGACGTCCGTTAATTTCCTGATGAAGTACCGGAAAGTCCTGACGGATCTGCTGTATATCGAAGGTAGTATCTAAAGCCGATTGCATACGTTGTGGGAGATTATCTATAAAATAACAACGGGGGCTGGGGAAAGGTGCAAAAAAAAGCGCCGGGTTGTTACATCCGGCGCTTCACTGAAAGAATTATTTTTATTTAGTCAGTTTCTGAGTGACTACCTGGTTGAGGTAATCACGGATTGGCTCAATTTTAATCTGACTCAATACGTCCTGGGCGAACGCGTACAGCAACAGCGTACGGGCTTCATCCTTCGGAATACCCCGCGACCGCATGTAGAACAAGGCTTCGTCGTTGAGCTGGCCGGTCGTAGTACCGTGTGAACACTTTACGTCGTCAGCGTAAATTTCCAGCTGCGGCTTGGTGTTCATCGACGCACCCGGCGACAGGACTACGTTCTTACAGGACTGGTACGCATTGGTTTTCTGCGCATCGGGCCGCACGAATATCTTACCGTTGAAAACACCCGTACCGTTGTCGTCAAGAATACCTTTGTAGAGTTCGCTGCTGTAGGAGTTAGGCATCGCGTGGTCAACCAGTGTGTGGTTGTCAACGTGCTGGCGTCCGTTTGGCATGTACAGACCGTACATGAATGCTTCGGCGTATTGGCCGTTCAGGACGATGTTCAGATTATTGCGAACGAAATTACCGTTCAGGGTAACTGTAGCCGAATAGAAATGACTGTTGTCGGCCTGCTGCACCTGCGTGGTACCAATGTGGTAGGCCTTTTCCGTTTCGTCCTGCACCTTGTAATACTGCATCCGGGCATCGCGTTCAACCACGATTTCGGTAACGATATTGACGAAGCTGGCTTGGTCACCGAGCGTTCGGAACGACTCGGCAACGGTAACTTCAGCGTTTTTGCCAACCAGAATCAGGTTCCGGGGCTGCGACGCTACGTTGCTTTCACGGGCATCGGTAATGAAACGCAGGATGATGGGCTGCTCGACCGTTGCGTTAGCGGGCACCTGGATTATCACCCCGTCGCTGGCGAGTGCCGTGTTGAGCGCCGTGAATGCATTCTCCTGGTAATCGGCGTAGTGGGCAAAGTTCGTTCCCAGCAGCTCCGAGTTGTTCTTCAGCGCGTCGGCGAAATTCGTGATCTGAACCTGTTCGGCTGGGCTGATAATGCGCGATAGCTCGGCTTTATAGATGCCATTCACGAACGTCAGGACGTTGCCTTCCAGACTGGGAATCTGGAGCGAGGTCAGATCGTCCGGCGTTACGGACGATGCATTCCCCAGCTCAAACGTTTCCTTCAGAAAGTTCGTGACGTTCGAGTATTTCCATTCTTCGTGACGAATGGTTGGAAAACCTAACTGCTCAAATTTTTGCAGGGCTGCCCGGCGAAGCTGGTGAAGCGGAGTTTTGCTTTCGCCGTTCATCAGCTCCTCGTTGGTGCGGAAGGCCGCCAGCAACTGCTCTTTGAAGTCGGTATATGATGAAAAAGAAGGAGTCATGTTAAATGTATCTGGTACGGTTTATACCGGTGTCATTGCGACGTTAGGCATTCGGTTACTGCGAAAAACAGTACGTCCGCAAAAGAATCAGCAATTAGACAGCTTCGGCTTCCGCTTTAATCCAGTCGTACCCTTTCTCTTCCAGTTCGAGCGCCAGTTCTTTCGGACCCGACTTAACGATGCGGCCTTTGTAGAGAACGTGGACGTAATCGGGAACAATGTAATCCAGCAACCGCTGATAGTGTGTAACAACGATCGTTGAGCGTTCTGGTGAGCGAAGTTTGTTGACGCCTTCCGCTACGATACGCAGGGCATCAATATCCAGACCTGAATCTGTTTCGTCCAAAATCGCCAGTTTCGGTTCGAGCATGGCCATCTGGAAAATTTCGTTCCGTTTTTTCTCACCGCCCGAAAATCCTTCGTTCAGGGAGCGGCTCAACAAAGACTGATCAATGTTAACCAGCTTCATCTTCTCTTTCATCAGCTTCAGAAACTGCACCGCGTCGAGTGGCTCCTGCCCCCGATGTTTACGGATTTCGTTCATGGCCGTTTTCAAAAAGTTCGTCGTGCTGACACCAGGAATTTCAACGGGGTACTGAAAGGCCAGGAAAATACCTTCGGCGGCCCGCTCTTCGGGGGCCATGTCCAGCAGATCCTGTCCGTCAAATAGTACGCTTCCGTCCGTTACGTCATAGTCTTCACGACCTGCCAGTACAGAAGCCAGGGTACTTTTACCCGCGCCGTTCGGGCCCATAATTGCGTGAACCTCACCGGCATTAACTTCCAGATTGAGGCCCTTAAGTATTTCTTTGTCGCCGATGGAGGCTTTTAAATTCCTGATGGATAACATGATAGGTTGTCTCGTATGCAGCCTTATTTAAACAGCAAAGGTAACAGATGAATTAATTGCTAGTCTGTTGGCATAACAAAAACGGGGGTTTAAAAGTTGACGTTCGCTTAATGTTGTTGGGCCCAGGTTGCTGGTAATTTCATTTCCAGTACCAAAAATGTACCTTGTGCGCTGGAGCCCGGCCATGATTTAGGTCGTTTCTGGTATGAAAAATGAAATGTTTGCGGTCGAAAAAGGGGAGATAGCCAACCAACAGCCAGCCAATGAGGCAATTAAAGTTTCTTCGGAAATTGGCCGGCTTCGTCGGTTGCTTATTCACAGCCCGGACCGGGGGCTTGGCAAGGTAGTGCCGTCCAAAGCGCAGGACTGGCTTTTTGAGGACATCGTGCATCTGGACATGATGCGCCGGGATGAGTACGACTACTACGTTAAGATTCTGTTATATTTTCTGGATCCGGAAAAAATCCGGGGGAAGGTTACTCATCTGGGACCCGAATCCGACCGGTCGTTCTTCAAGCCCGATCATACTGATTATTTTCGTTCGGATAAGGTAGTGGATGTTCAGTCGTTGCTGGCCGATGTATTGACCGATGAGTCCATCAGAGGGCAGTTGATTGCGGCCATCTGCGGTATTGAGCGCACCCCGTTTCGTACGCAGCAGCAGTTGAGCGCCTACGAACCAACCGAATTGGCGAAGATTATGATTTCGGGTTCATTGCCCGATCAGACGATGTTGTTTTCGCCCCTGCCCAATTTCATCTTCACCCGTGACATTGGCATCGTTATCAACGACCATATTCTGCTGAACAAACCCGCCAAACAGGCCCGGACCCGCGAGGCTTTGCTGGCGCAGTATATTTTCTTCAATCACCCGTTGTTTGCTACGTACCAGGATCGAATTCTGGAAATTCAGGACAACGAATACGCCTTTCTGCTACCCGACGCCGATGCGAATCGGGACGTAACACGTTCTACCCTGGAAGGCGGTGACGTAATGATGATTGCCAAACGGCACCTGATGATTGGCGTCAGCGAGCGGACGACCTTGTATGCCGCTCAGCAGGTGATGAAGCTGGTTTTTGGTAAGAATCTGGTCGATAAAGTCACTATTATCAAGATTCCGAAGAAGCGGGATTACATGCACATCGACACGATTTTTACGCAGGTGAAGCGAAATGTATGGGTACTGCTTGGCTCGCTGGCCCGGACGGGTGACGAAGCCAAAAAACGCGACGTCCTGCATTTTTTTGCGCCCCGCGACTTGTCCGAAGACCTGAAAATTATGCAATTCATCAAAGGACTGGAGCACAAGCCCATTGAAATTGATAACCTGGAAGATTTGCTGACGGACATCAGCCGGAACGATCTGGGGGCTACCGAGCCAATCCAGTTTATCTATTCGGGGAACAACGAATTTCCGTTTGGCGCCCGTGAGCAGTGGACAGATTCCTGCAATCTGCTGGCCCTGAACGATGGCGTTGTGGTCGGGTATGACCGCAACCAGAAAACCGCCGATGCGTTCCGGGAAGCCGGGTTCGATGTAGTGGGCGCGGCCAAACTACTGGAACGTTTCGACCGGGGGGAGTCATCGCCCGATACTATTCAAAATACGTTGATTCTGCTCCCTTCGGCTGAGCTGAGCCGGGCGCGGGGTGGTTCGCACTGCATGAGCCTGCCTTTACTGCGGGACGACGTTTGAGGAAAAACTACCCTGATCGACAAGGGGAGAAAAAACGTCGGACAGAAACAACACACTACGTTGTTTGGTGTTTTGATGGTAATTTGCCCTAAAATTTCTACTACTATGCAGTCGCAGGCTACCTCCCACATTCTAATGATTCGTCCGGTGCAGTTCGGATTCAACCCCGAAACGGCCGCAACGAACGCGTTTCAGACGAAACAACTGACTACGCAGGAACAGGAATCTGCCCAATCGACTGCGCTGCGGGAGTTCGATGATATGGTTCGCCAGCTACAGGCCAGCGGGGTTGACGTGATAGTCGTTGATGATACGCCAGTTCCGCACACTCCCGATTCCATTTTTCCGAATAACTGGGTGTCGTTTCATGCCAGCGGCAAAGTGATTCTGTACCCCATGCAGGCCGAAAACCGACGGCTGGAACGGCGAACGGAGCTGATCAGCGAGCTGGAAAATCGCTTCCAGGTGGAACAGATTATTGACCTGACGTATTTTGAGCAGGAAGGTAAGTTTCTGGAGGGAACGGGTAGTCTGGTGCTCGACCGCATGAACCGGGTCGCCTTTGCCTGCCTGTCGCCCCGCACGCACCCCGACGTACTGGCTGAGTTTGGCCGTCAGACGGGATACCGGACGGTGGCTTTTCACGCCGTAGACGCCAACGGACAGGCGATTTATCATACAAATGTCCTGATGAGTATCACGGAAAATTTAGCGATTATCTGTCTGGCAGCCATCGCCGATCTCGACGAACGGTTGATGGTTCGGCAGGAGTTGGAGAGCCTCGGGAAACGTGTGGTAGAAATCTCGCCAGAGCAGATGGCCAGTTTTGCCGGGAATATGTTATTGATTCGTACCCAGCAGGGCCGGAAGCTGCTTATCCTGTCTACTCTGGCCTTTAATTCACTGACGCCAAAGCAGATCGACCTACTCGACGATTACAGCACATTATTCCATTTTGACCTGGCCACTATCGAAGCCAACGGGGGCGGCTCCGCCCGCTGTATGATGGCCGAAGTGCACTTGCCGTTGAAATAAAGACTGCCAACTGGCCGATCAAGCACCTTGAGATAAGAGTTCAGTTCTGCGCACGGGCGTTGTGCAGTTGAATCTGAGCGGAAAGAGCACCGTGTGCCATTACGGTGCTCTTTCTGTTGAATGGGGTTAGCGTTTTAGTCCGCGAGCCATACCTGCTGGGTGAAAGCGCCGTTTACGGCCGCGTCCCAGACCTCAACGCGTACCCATTTCCGGTTTTTAAGATTCGTCTTGAAGGCAAACGTCTGCTTGCCGAACGGCAACGTATTTGTCAGGTCGATCCGCTCCCGGAAGACCTGCTTACCATCACCGGAAATAATTTCGGCAAACGTTAAGGGGTAGGTCCAGTCCACGGCCAACGTAACGGTGGTTTCGCCATTACCGGGTAACGTAGCGGTTTCACCAGCACCTTTTCCATTGACGGTAAATATGGGGAGCAGCACCTCGCCCGTTGAGACAAAAAACTTGCCCTGCCGCATAGCGTCCAGCACGGGTTGCCAGCCTTGCTTGTAATCCGGCAGCCTGTCCAGTTGCAGGTAGTTGACATTCAGGTGAGCGTAGGTCTCATTCTCCGGTTCCATCGTGAAAATGTCAGCTTCGGCAATGGCGTGTTTCTTGTGCCCCCAGTTGGCCATATCGTCCATCAGGTCCAGCACCCGTCGGCTCAGGCGGGGTTCCGATAAGTCTGCGGGGATGTTTTTCCAGGCAGCTCCGAAGAAATGATCCGACGTAAAAAAGGCTTCTTCTTTGTATTTATCAGGGTAGCCGGTTGAGCCTTTCGTGCGGGCATGGGCCGTCCAGGCCAGGCCGTTTTCGGCCTTCAGCAGGTTGAGCATATCAGTCTTATCGCCAACTCGGTATACTTTCCCGTACTGGGGATCGTCTGTTACAAAGGGCTTGTCGGCTTTTCTGTCCATAATCCAGGTGACGGGGCGGGGGAAAAAACTCAGCCAGTGACCACCAAAAAATTCGTTGGGCTCTTCTCCCGGCAGTAACAGGAAATCGGCCGTTGAATACCGCTGGCACATATCGTGCAGCGCCTTCATTTCCCGGAGTCGCAGGCTGTCAGGTCCTTTCGGGTGGGCGGTGTAGTGGAACTCGGCCAGGTGGACAATGTTAACACCCGCGTTCTTGAAGACCTTGACGAAATTGGGATTCTCCGGCACCGGCTTACCCGCCAGAATCACGTTCATGACAAACTCGTTATGAAAATGGCTCGACATGGTTTTGTAGCCCGGTACGGGCTTGTACGAGTCACCGTGGGTAAACTTTTTTACGGCTTCCAGCGCCGGGGCGGGCTGATCGGCGCTCAGCAGGCAGAAAAAGTTGAGCCGTTGCTGCGTCTTAGGCGGGGCATTCACCCACGGCACCCACCGTTTATCGCCCATCAGGTCCTGCCGGATACCAATCCCAAACTCGGGTACCAGGCTCCGGTAATTTTTGCCGTACCAGGTAAAGTCGAGGTTGAACGCTTCATCGAGCGGGTAGAAATATTGATGCGGAGCCGGAAACACGGCCAGACTACCAGCCTGACTCTGACCAATAATGGTCCGGTACTTGACCGCCTGCGCCTTGTTAAGCTGATTCAGATCGGCGGGAACACCCTGCATCTGGTTCTCCGTATCCGACCAGGCGATACGGTTCCAGACCGGTTTTTTGGTCACTAAACCGGCATCGTACAGAATGGCTGTCGAATCGACCTCCGTTGCCATCACGGCGGCTACGTTAACCAGGGGCGTACCGGTATAAACGGTGATTTCAAGAGCCCCACTGAATGTTGCGGCCTGCACATCGCCAACCCGAATAACCGTTCGGGAACCAACCGTCTGTACACTGGCACTTCGTTTGGTCAGTTCAACGGCGTAGGACTGGTGAGGTTTCTTGTTGGTCTTATCGAAAAAGATGTTCCAGCCGTTTTGCGAAATCAAATCGCGCTTGCCGATGGTGAGCACAAAGGCCGGATCGAGCGCACTGGCAATTTCTTTCCAGGCTCCCTGTTTAGTCACCTGGAGACTTGTAAACAGCGGTTGAGCTGGATCAAGGTTTAGGATCAGCCTGGCTTTCTCCTGAGCGGTTGTTGGCCAGCTTACTTCCAGGCTGTTTTTTTGTCTAACTACGTTCGTGCCACTTTTTTTCTGGTAACCAGACAGGTCAATGGGCGTTTGGGCCAATGTAACTGAGGAGGTAAGTAAGGCAATCAGAAGGGTAAGTTTCTTCATCAACGCTTTACTGACGAAGGCTGAGTCGGCAAAAAACATGATTTGGGTAGATTAGGACAGGTAATGAACCAGGTGAAATCCTGTCACTTGTTACCTGTCAAAAAGGTCAGCAACAGACGAACATACTGACTTGCCCTGTAGTAAATGATTGGCTGTTCATGGCATTAGCGCCTGTTTGTCCGGTGAATTAGTCAAAGTCGAGGGCATATAAAACAGTCTGATCGGGCAGAGTCGGGCCGTTTCTCTGAAAAAATAGGTCAAATTTTTAGATTTTGTTTGCACATACAAATATGGCGTTATACCTTTGTCTCATTAACAACCGAGTAGATAATGAGCGACGAAACCATGGTAAAGACAGGGGAGTGCCAGAAGGCTACTTCGCGCTTCAACGCCTGTCTGCTGTTTTCGGCCAATGCGTTGTCGCGGGCCGTTACGGCCATTGGGGATGAGGAGTTTGGTCGGTTTGGGTTGTCGTATTCACACGCGTATCTGCTTTGCCTCGTTGTCGATCAGCCGGGCGTGACGCCTACAGAATTGAGTTCGGCGCTGTATCTGACGCCATCGACCGTAACGCGGTTGGTGGAAAAGCTGGAACAGAAACATTTGGTTCGGCGCGAATCGGAAGGTAAGAAAACGCTGGTTTATCCAACCAACGACGGTCAGGCGCTTCGGCTGGACATTGCCAGCGCCTGGGATCGGGTAGGTGATCGTTGTGCGCAGCTGGTCGGTGAAGAGAACGTATGCCAGTTGGCAACACAGGTTCTCAAAGCCGCTCAGGCACTGGGTGACGCCTAAAAAAATTTGTTTGATTTTATTGTATGTGCAAGCAAAAATAGAAAGAGCCATGAAAAAGAAAGACGAAACACTCTGCTATTTAGTGGGTAAAGGAAGTGACGCTACGAAAGACCTGTGCCGGTCTTTAGCAAAAGAAGGCGTCTCAGTAATGATCAAACAAAAAGATACGGTTTCTGCCGCAACCAAAGAGGTTGAAACTGACCAGCACTGGTCGGGGCAACCCGGCGAAGACCTGTTTTTCAACGGCTGGAAGTTGCTGTTTTAAAGGCCATCGTGTTGAATTAATCAGGAAACGGCTGGCAGGTAGGGGTAAACCAAAGTCATTCATAAGTAGTTGCCTATAGCATTACGCATCACTACCAACCAAGTAACACATGGGAATTAAGACCGCCGTGATCACCGGTGCCAATTCGGGACTGGGACTGGCCACCGCCAAAGCGCTTGCGCAACGATCATTTGACCTGGTTCTGGTGTGCCGCAACGCAGACCGGGGTAAACAGGCGCAGACTAGCGTGCAGCAGGCAAACCCGGCCGTAAAAGTCGATTTGTTCCTGGCCGATCTGGCCGACGCTGAATCTGTTCGGCAGGTTGCCAAGGCAATCTGTTCGGCGTACCCTAAAATTGACGTATTGATCAACAATGCGGGGTACACGCCCAAAAGCATTGAATTCGTTGAGGAAGGCGTTGAGAAGTCGTTTTTTGCCAGTCATGTAGGCCACTTCATTCTGACGAACGGGCTCATGGATTCGCTCAAAGCGGCTGGTGCTGCCACTGGCGATGCCCGGGTCATCAGTCTGTCGTCGGCGGCTTACATTGGCGGACGTACAGCCCGGTTCTTCCGGAAGCTGGACAATCTGTCGCCTATGCTGGCTTACTGCGATGATAAACTTGCCAATCTGCTCTTTGCCAAAGAGTTGGCGAAACAGACGGCGGGAACGGGTATTACGGCCTATTCGGCTCATCCGGGCGCCGTTCGAACAAACTTTGGCAGTGACACGCTAGGGTTCGTTGGTCAGGCACTGGCACTGGCCCGACCCTTCATGCGAACGCCGGAGAAGGGAGCACAAACGTCAGTCTTTCTGGCGTCGGCTCCGCTCAAGTCAATCGGGGCTTCCAATAACGGCGGCTACTTTGCCGACAGTGCGCCAAAACGCACCCGCAACCGGGACATTACCGACGAGAAAGCCGCCTGGCTCTGGGAACGAACGCGTCAATACCTGTAAGATACTCAGAACGAACAGCTACTGGGGCCGCAGTCAATGACTGCGGCCCCGTTATGTATCCGATAGTATGTAGTACTTTTACGTAGCATTCCTACCAGCTGACTTATGCGCACGCTAAGTGTTTTCCTCTTTTCTTTTCTTAGTTGTATACTGGTTCAGGCGCAGGCTGTAAAAAAGCCACCGCTCAAGGTTACTCCTCTCAACGACCAGGTGTACGTGCATACGACCTATGGGGTATATAAAAACACAGCAACGCCCTCTAACGGATTAATCGTCAGAACTAACGCTGGCGTTCTGCTTGTCGATACAGGCTGGGATACAAAGGACGATACCGACAATACCCGCCAGTTGATTCAGTGGGTTGTCGATAGCCTGCACCAGCCCATCCGTCTGTGTATTGTTACGCACGCCCACGACGACCGTGTTGGTGGAATCAGTGAACTGAAGAAAGCAGGTATCCGGGTAATCAGTACGCCACTGACCGCGCAGAAGTCGGTTAAAGAAGGATATGAATCTCCCAACGCTATTCTGCCAGCCGATACAACATTCAAGGTTGGCGACGAACCGGTACGTTGCTATTTTCCAGGCGAAGGGCACACCAGCGATAACATTGTTGTCTGGCTGCCCAAGCAACAGATTCTGCACGGTGGATGTCTAGTTAAAAGTGTGGGTGCCTTTGGTATGGGCAACGTTTCCGAAGCTAACCTGAACGAATGGGGCAACTCCGTCCGGAACGTATTGAAACAATTCGGGACCGCCAAGATTGTTGTGCCCGGCCACGAAGAGTGGGGTGATACAAAGGCGCTGGAACACACATTGCAGCTGCTCGAAAAGCACGCAGCCGCCCAGCGCTGAGTTAATACCTAACGCTGTCCCAACGGAAATGTATAGCCAATCGTAAGCTGTGTAGGAAAGGTCAATAACGTACCGATAAAGGGTTGATTGTTATCCCCGAAGGGAAAGTAAGACCGGATCTCCGCCGTTGCGTGACCAGGGCCTGTTTTGAGACTCATGCCCGCACCTGCCGCCAAGCCACTGGTAAACCGGTCTGCCCCAGTGCCATCAAGCGACGTTTTCCGGCCGTTCAGGCTGGCGCTGGTAATGTAGGCTACGTAGGGACCAACGTTCAGGAAAAAGCGGCTTCTATTTATAGGTGCGGATGCAATTTTTAGGAACAGCGGAATCTCCACAACGTCCGAAGCCCCCACCAGTCGATTCCCCAGCGCCGACACATTGCGCGTAGCGTAACGGGCGTAATTCAGTTCGGGTTGAAACGAAAAGCGGCCAGTGCCTATGGTTAGCATAACACCACCCACAAAGCTGCCCATTGGTGTAACCCCCTCGATCCGTCCCGCGTAAATCGGATACGTCACCCCGGCCCGAACCCCAATATGGTATTTACTGGCGGGGCGTACGACTGCTGTTGGCGTCGTGGCCACTCGAACCGGAGCTGTCCTTGGTGGGACGGGTTTGGGCGTCATCAGTGT
Source organism: Spirosoma sp. KUDC1026 (assembly GCF_013375035.1). Taxonomy (NCBI): domain Bacteria; kingdom Pseudomonadati; phylum Bacteroidota; class Cytophagia; order Cytophagales; family Cytophagaceae; genus Spirosoma; species Spirosoma sp. KUDC1026. The sequence goes on from NZ_CP056032.1 coordinate 1,950,754, forward strand.
CGCCTTTTTACCAGAAGTGACAGCCTTCTTAGGGGAAGGCTTTCGCGTTGATGACGTAGTTTTCCGGCTGGATACGCTTTTTGCTGACGGGCTGCCTTTTTTGTGCTGCCCCAGCGTCAGACTACCCGAAACAAGAAAGACGATAAGTAACTGACAGGCAGTTTTGGGAAATGATTGCATTGGCTAAGATACCGGACCTACGACAAAGGTGAGTAACAAATCATGGGTAAAGAAGTCAATCGATTAAACATTTTAGGGGTTGGCTGAGTAGCTGTATTACTATGAAAACTGAACACAAACTGACGGCTCTGATTACCGGAGCTAATAAAGGAATCGGCAAGGAAACCGCTCGCCAACTGGCACAGCGTGGTTTCGCCGTGTTCATCGGCTCCCGCGACATAGCAAAAGGTCGCGAGGCTTCCGAAGAACTTTGCAATGCTGGCTACGAAGCCACGTTTATTCAGCTTGACGTAACCGATCCGGTCAGTATTAAAACGGCCTGTGGTACGTTCTCGCAAAAGGCGGATCACCTGGATGTGCTGATCAACAACGCGGCTATTCTGGAAGACCACGGTGAAAACATCCTGAAGCTTAACCCCGAATTGCTGGACCGGACCCTGAAATCGAATGTGAGCGGCCCGATTATGGTAATTCAGGATTTTCTGCCTTTTCTTAAGAAAAGCCCGGACGGCGGTCGGATTATCAACGTATCAAGCAGCCTGGGATCGATCAGCCGAATGGACGACGAATCACCGGCCTACAGCATTTCGAAAGCGGCTCTGAACGCCGTAACCAAGCAGTTTGCGGCTGCCCTTAAAAGCGACAACATCGCCGTCAACGCGGCCGATCCGGGTTGGGTACGTACCAGCCTGGGTGGCCCAGAAGCGCATCGTTCTGTCGAACAGGGCGCCGAAACTATCGTGTGGCTGGCGGAAGAAATTGACCAGTCAGAAACGGGTAAGTTCTGGTGCGATAAGCAGGAGTGCGAGTGGTAAATGGATGTTAAGCAAGTTTTTTGACCGGATTACAGGATTTTAACTCACTTGAAAATCCTGTAATCCGGTCAAAAAACCATCCAAACCATCTATAGACCTACTTTCGGGCGGTCAGCCGCTGCGCTAGTTTAACGGCCTCGTAAGCATTCAACAGACCGCCGGAGCGGCTGAGGCTACCGAATGGAACGCGCAGGTTCGCCCGGCCGGGTTTGTTGACCAGCAGCGTCGGTTTGTAACTGCTCTCCATAAGCAGCGTGCGTACCTGAACCGCCGTCAGTGATGGAAAATACGACCGGATCAAAGCTGCTACGCCCGCTGCGCAGGGTGCCGCCATGCTGGTGCCCGAGAAGCGGGCATAGCGGTTTCCGGGGATGGTCGATAAAATTTCGGTACCGGGGGCAAATAAATCGACCGTCTGCGTACCGTAGTTCGACGAACGGCTCACCAGTTTGTCCGTCAATGGCGGTGCACTATTACCCACAACCAGTACATTACGAGCAACGTTTCCATCCGCATAACGAGCCGAGGGGTAGGTGCGGAGCGTATCCGTATTCTGCCCATTATTACCCGCTGCCAGTACAATCAGGACATCACGCTCTTCGGCAAATCGGACAGCCGCATCAACCTGCTCCTTGAATGGCGAGAGCCGTTTGCCAAAACTCATGTTTATGACTTTCGCGCCGTTCTCAACGGCGTAACGAATACCGTTTGCTACGTCCTTATCCCGCTCGTCGCCATTGGCCGGTACAACTGCCACCGACATGATCCGGACGTTGTCGGCAATGCCGTCGATACCCAATCCATTGCTGCGCTGCGCCCCAATAATACCTGCTACGTGACTGCCATGAACCGCCAGGTCTGATCCTTTAGGGAGTTTCATCGTCGGACTGCCGTAGTAGCGTTCGGTAAGATCGGCTGGATTATCGCCAACGGATTGCTGCGGATGGTAATCGGGGTTAAAGGCAATGTCCGTATCGTTGTTGACAATGAACCGAAAGCGACTCCAGTTGAGTCGAAGGATCGTCAGATAGGCCCCAAACGGACCGTACTGCGGGAAATACGTGTCTGCCAGTAAATTGCGCACAACAGGGGCCAGACTATCAGTCGGGAGCGAGACGCCACGAATCGCCTGCTGCGTGGTGGCCGAATCGGGCAACTGCTGCTGAATCGCCCGCGCGATCTGCCAAAAGCGGGTCGTATCGGTAAAGATCGTCCGTTTGGCCTGTCCGGCCTGATAACGCTGTAAGAACTGCTTTTTGGCGTTCTGGTACGTATCGTACTGCCGCCGGTCGGCAGGTTTTACCTGCTCTGGCAATAAACGGTCATATCTGGCGCGCAGATTCAAATAAGTCTGGGTAATCTCGGGCTGACCAAACTCATACGTATCACCGCCGGGACCACCCATGAAATTCCAGCCGTTGACGTCATCGACGTAGCCGTTCTTGTCGTCGTCGGTCTGATTGCCGGCCACCTCTTTAGGGTTCACCCAAAGCACATTCTTCAGATCCTCGTGCGTCGGGTCGACGCCGGAATCCAGCACGCCAACGACGACGGGCGTCGACGTTTTTCCCTTCAGAAGATCATAGGCTTTATGCAGGCTGATACCCGCTACCGAGTCCGTTTGGGGATCCAGGTACGACCAGTCGCGCTGGAGTGTATCCGCCTTTGAACCAGTCGATTGCGCATGAGCAACCGACGTAGTCACAAGGGCGACACACAGGTTCAGAAAAAAAATGAGACGTACAGGCATACGGAAAGTTAACGAACGAACCAGCTGTCCGGTATATTGGCCGGCGCCGAACCGTTCAGGCTGTATTGCAGCTTCAGCGTGAACCCACCACCCCCTTCAATGAAATCAGCTTCGAACGGGTGAGCGCCTTTCGACAGGGCCACCTGCCCGCTCTTTTCGATGGGGAAATGGTTGCCATCGTTGTCTACGACCATCCGGTCGGCAATGCGCAGAATCCCGCCATCGTCGCAGGTGTAGAAGAAGCTGTAAACGCCCGTTTCCGGTACGTTCAGATAGCCCCGGAACTGAATACCAAAGCTGGGCGCATTAACCGACTTCGGCACAACGATGTTGTTAATCGTGTAGGTGCTATCGGGCGTCTGCTGTTTCATCAGTTTGGTTTCCTTGAACGCCTGTTTGTAATAGCTGCACTGCAGGCCCGGTTTAGGACTGTTGAGTACAACCGGTTCAGCGTAGGTCTGCTGCTGGTAGCGGAGTGTGTACACATCACCGCGTAGGCCCGAGCCGTGTAGGCCCGATGGTGTAAAGGCCGCTACGTTGATCGTCTGGGGCTTCGAAATAACCAGTTCGTCTTTCAGCTCGGTCGAACTGGCAGTTGGCTGAGAACCGTCGGTCGTGTAGCGAAGCGTATAGCTGGGCAGCGATTTTTTGATACGTAGCGCGGCTTTGTCGACAAACACATTTTCCTCCGCAAAGCCGGTCAGATCCGGGAGCCGGTAATGGATACCCAGCGCTTCCAGGCGCAGGAAGTGCTGTAACAGCCGTTGCTGGTACGAAGCAAAGTCTTTTTTGGCGGTCCAGACAACCTCCGACAGGGCGGTCATGCGGGGCATCATCATGTACTCGACCCGGTTCTGGCTGGGAATATACTCCGTCCAGATGTTGGCCTGCGCGCCCATGAACAGCTTGCGTTGCTCGGGGGTAATGCCTTCGGGCACTACGTTCAGATTATACACGTTTTCGACCGACTGAATGCCCGGCGGGCTGTCGAAATACAACGTACTGACCGGCGTCATCACGATCTCATTCCCGTTTTTGGCCGCTTTTGCCGGAGCATCTTTTACCCAGCTACGCCAGTACATCACCGTTGCCGATTTGTCGAGACCACCTTCGAGGGCATCGTCCCAGACCAGCAGTTTCCTGCCCTTCGACTGAACAAATTTCTCTACCCGACGCACGAAATAGCTCTGCAATTCCTCCACGTTTTTAAGGCCTTCCCGCTTCATCAGTTCCTGACAGGCGGACGACTGCGCCCAGGTCGTTTTCTCCACCTCATCGGCGCCAATGTGAACGTATTTACTGGGGAACAGCGCGATAACCTCGCTCAGGACAGCTTCGGTAAATTGATACGTTGGCTCGTTACAGGGGCAAACGGGGACTGAAAAGGTTTTCCCCCAGCCTTCCTGACCTGTACAGCTCAGAAACGGATAGGCCTTGATGGCGGCCGTCAGGTGGCCGGGCATGTCGATTTCAGGAATGATCTCGATGTGCTTCGTAGCCGCATACGCGATCAGGTCGCGCATCTGAGTCTGGGTGTAAAAACCGCCGTATTGCGTCTGTCCGTTCTGCTGGCGCAGATGCTGCTTCGGCAGGTCGAAATCCGGGTTCGTAATCGACCGCTTCAGTACGACCGAATCCTGGTTGTTGAACGTCCGCCAGGCGCCTTCGCTGGTCAGTTTAGGATAGGCTTTAATTTCTAGCCGCCAGCCCTGGTCATCGGTCAGGTGGAGGTGAAACTTGTTGAATTTGTAGAGCGCCAGCCAGTCGACGAACGTATGCAGGTAATCCATCGAGAAAAAATGCCGTGATACGTCCAGGTGCATTCCCCGCCAGCTGTAAGCTGGCTGGTCCTGAATCTGAACCGCTGGCAAAGCCAACGACGAAACCGTTTTCCCACTCGTCTGCTCGATGGAAACGGGCAGCAGTTGCCGAATCGTCTGAATCGCGCGGAACATGCCGGCCGGCTCTTTGGCCGACAGCGTAACCTGCCGGGGCGTAATGGTCAGTTTATAAGCTTCGGGTGCGGTCAGGCTCGCATCATACCGTAGCTCAATCGTAGAACCGCTTCCCTTGGTCGGTAATCGTTTCCCCAGGCTGGGCTCTACCAGCGATTGCAAAATAGTAGCTTCGTTGGCAAAGAGTTTGTCCGGCACTAGCAAAGCCGTCTGCGCGGTCAGTGTAAACTGCCCCTGGGCGGGCGTGAGCGAGGTGGGGTAAGGAATAAGAGGGTAACGCTGGGCCAGGTCCTGCGCCTGTGCGACGCATACGGATAGGAACACCAGCCAGAGGGAGAGGTACGTTCTAGTCATGGAGGGCAAAAATACGAACGGACAACGAAGTGAAGGTTCGTTTGGCGCGAAACGAATGGCCGTATATTGATCGGAGAACGCTGGGGTCAGGGAAAATTCGATACAGATAACCGGGTAACCTGGTGCTCATCACCCACCACAGTGCGGAGGCCGCATCCTTGTTCACTCAACAGATCAACTCTTCAGTTTCACTGGCGGGTAGCCAAAATGCTCCTGAAACACTTTGGTAAAGTGAGACGGGGATTGGTAACCGATTTGATAGGCGACCTCGGCGACGGTCAAGGTCCCACTTGCTAACAGCTCGGCCCCCCGCTCCAGGCGAACCCGCTGAATAAAACGGTTGGGACTTAGACTCGTCAGGGCGGAGAGTTTACGGTTCAGTTGGGTTCGACTCATGTGGGCCTGGGCAGCTAGCCAGTCTACGTCAATCGACTCGGCCGCCAGATGCGCCATAATAGCCTGGCGTAGTCGATCCAAAAAGGCTTCCTCCCGGTTCAACACCGGCTCGGTTGGTAACCGGACCGGGGAGGGGGCGGACAGGAATCGTTTTTGCCAGTTCTGACGGGTACGCAGCCCGTTGCCAATTCGCAGCAGCAGCTCCGCCAAGCTAAAAGGTTTGACCAGATACTCGTCCGCCCCGGTTTGCAGGCCCCGCATTCGGCTTTCAGACGCCGATCGGGCCGTGAGTAGTATTACGGGAATGTGGCTGGTACGCTCATCGTTCTTCAGCCGCTCCAGCAATTCGTACCCGTCCAGCTCGGGCATCATCACGTCGCTTATGATTAAATCAGGTACGCTGGCCAGCGCCTGTTCCCACCCCAGCCGGCCGTTCTCCGCCAGGACCACCTGGTAGGTACCTGATAGATAGTCGGCCACCTGCGCCCGCAGGTCTTCGTTGTCTTCCACCACCAGGATGAGTGGTTTAGACGTTACACCAGCGGAAGTGAATTCAGGGGCTTCGGCAGTGGCTGAGTTACGGACGGCCTCCGGCATAGGGGGAATCATAAATGACGGGGACGCGGCTAGCGTTGAATCGGCTCCACTCGGGATCGTCAACGGCAGTTGAACGGTAAACGTACTGCCCTGACCGGGCTGGCTGGTGACCGTTACCTCCCCACCCAGCCAGATGGTTAATTCCCGCACCAGCGCCAGGCCAATACCGGTACCCGAGTAGGCCCGCGTTGCCCGGGAATCTACCTGGTGAAAGCGCTCAAAAATGTGCTCCTGCTGGTCGGCCGGGATACCAATACCGGTATCGCTAATGGACAAGACGAAGAACGTATCCGCCCGGATATGACCCCTGACCCGTACGCTGCCCCCAGGGGGAGTAAACTTTAGCGCGTTGGCCAGCAGATTGTAGATGATTTTCTCCCACTTCTCGCTATCGAAACTAACTAAATCGTCGCTGGTGGACGACGTAGTTGGGGTGAAATCAGGAACGGGTAATGACTGAGTGGCCGGGCCATCATTGTAGGTGAGATCAAGACCCCGCTGCGCAGCCAGTCCGGCAAACTGAGCCACCACCTGCCCGGCAAACCAGACTGGATTGCCCAGCTGGAGATGGGATTCCAGCTTACCCGCGTCCAGGCGGGCCATATCGAGGGTTTCGGTGATGAGCCTCAGTAACTGATGTGCGTGGCGTTGGATGGTGGCTACTTCGGGCTGTTCGACGTGGGCCGGGGTCTTGGCCGTTAGTTGCTCGGTGGCGTTAAGAATGATAGTAAGGGGCGTGCGGAACTCGTGGGTAACGTTACTAAAGAACCGGGTTTTCAGCTCGTCGAGCTGTCGCAGACTGGCCGCTTCCTGCTGCTCGCGGGCCAACTGCTGAGCCAGTTGTCGTCGTCGCCTGTAGGCTCGGATCAGATAGTAGCCCAGCCCGCCCACCACCAGCCCCATCAGCGCCAGGAAAGCGGGCGTTTTCCAGAAGGGGGCTACCACCACGATCGTCAGCGTTGACACCGTTGGCTCCCATTTACCCGTGTTGTAGCCCTGGTTGACAGTAAACGTATACGTGCCGGCGGGCAACTGATAGGCGGCATAGCCCGTTACATCCTGCGACGAAATCCAGTCGTTGTCATAGCCATTGAGTCGCCAGCGCAGTGTTCCCGACGCTATTTTTGCCACCGGGGTAAACTGCATGGTAAAGGGTTCATTTTCGCGTACCGTCAGCGTAGGGTGTCCTCCGGTATCGTAGGTCAGATTCTGGGTAGCACTTGTATTGTCCTTAAGCAGAGTTCCATTAATGGTCAGCCGCAGGAACAGCAGCGAGGGAGAAACCCGGGTCTGATTCAAATCATACGCATACAGTTTAGCGCTGGTGCTTACCCACAGTCGGTTGGCAGTATCAACGTAAAGCCCTTCGACAAAGTGGGTGGGGGAGCCGAAACCAAGTTGCTGTAGGGTTCCCTGAGCGGTATAGCAGTACGTAGCCACTCCCGTGCTGAAATAGGCATTCCCCCGGGCATCGAGTTTGAACTCGTAGATGTAGGGCGCGCCTGGCGTCTTGGTTTCCGGGGTTCGCTGAATAGTCAGCCCCAGGCGTCGAAACTGACCGGTGGCCGGGGAAAAGACACTGGCTTCGTTGATCTGGCCGACCAGAATACTACCGTCGGGCCGGGCCTGCACTCCGTAGGCGGCATTGCTGCTCAGCGAGGTGGTGTTTTTGTCGTCGTGTCGGTAGTTGGTCAACTGCTCCGTCTGCGGGTTGTAGGCAAATAAGCCTTGTTTTGAGGTGGCAAAATAAATTACGCCCTGACGGTCCTGGGTGATACTGCGGATGTCCAATCCCTGATCGACGATGTGCTTCACGGCCAGGGTGCGGGGGTTGAGCTTCAGCAGGCCATGATCTTTCAAACCGATCCAGAGACTGGCCTGAGCATCCGTGAATAAATAGTGTGATCCGTATCGGGCCAAATAATCGCGCACCACGCGGGTGCTGTCGGGCAACCGGACGATGCGCTGCTGCCGGGTATCAACGTAGGCGAGTGAAAGGCCGGAGCCTTGTTTGAGCCAGATACGTCCGTCGACTGACGACACCAATTGATAATAGTAATCGCCTTCTTTCAACACCGGATCGTGAAACACCCGAAATTGCCCGCCCTGATAACGAACAATACCATTGATCGTAGCCATCCATAAGTGCCCCTGGGTATCCTGAGTCATGCCCAGAGCGGTCAGACTTAACCCCGGCTTTTCGTCAAACTGCCGCAGCAGTCGGGGCATGAGCAACTGCGCCTTACCCAACCCGGCCGTCAACCCCAACAGTAACAAACAACTTCCCGCAACTCGGTAAAAAAAAAGCATGACAGGGGTAGAATAGTCAAATATACGTACCTAGTCATGTATAGCAATACCCACTACTGCCCGCGTCTATTAGGAGGGTAAACCACCACCTGAATTACCCCTGGGTTCATCGTACATAAAGGCTTGCTTGGCTCCAGGGAGGGCTGTACCAATCCTACCATTTTCTGGGGTCGTCTACCTGGCCCAATAAGCCAGCTAAACTTGTCTGCTTGCTGAAAATGGTTCGATACCGCTCATAATGGTTCGATATCGTTCGTTGCTAACCCTCTTTCCAACAGACATTTGTTTTCAAGAACGACCACCAGAAATGGGTTCTGGTGGTTTGCTAACCCAACTTCTACGTATGCTTTTTCTTCTACCGTCAGCCAGCTACTCCGCTGGCACTCCACGCTGGCTGGATTCCAGACAACGCGTCAAATCATTCAAATTAACTTGGCTACGCAGAACCACTGTCGGGGCAGTTCGTTTCCTGCCTGGCTACTACTTTATCTGGTTACTGTTGCTAGGCAGCCAGTTGCTACAGGGACGTGCTATGGCTCAGTATACGGTGACGACCAATAACGATGCGGGGGCCGGCAGTTTACGGGCTGCGATCACCAGCGGCAATGCGTCCGGAGCCGAGTATACCATTAACATCACCACGGCCGGGCCGATCACCCTAACGGCGGCTCTGCCCGATATTACCCAGTCGTGTACGATTAGTAGTGCGGCTTCGCTGACGCCAGTTACGGCTACAGGGGGAACTATCATTCAGCGGAATGCGACTACCGGTATTGCCGACTTCCGGCTTTTTAAAGCCACTACGGCCACCAAAAAATTTACCCTCATCAACCTCATCCTTCAGAATGGCGTGGGGAACGAGGGAGATTTCTACCGGGGGGGCGGAGCGGTATTGACCGATAATGGCGTGGCGCTAACCATGCTCCGTTGTCTGGTCCGTAACTGCACTACCCGCGACGGGCGACACGGCGGGGGGGTGCATGTGGTGAATGGGTTGGCTACGCTGACTGACTGTGAATTTCGGACGAACAGTTCACCAGGTACGCAAAACAATTCGTCGGGTGGGGCTTTTAAATCAGGATTAAGTCAAACTAATTCGATAGTAGCTAACCCGGAGATTGTCAGTTTTTTACGGTGTACGTTTGCTGATAACTCTGCCGAGCGGGGTGGAGCAACTTATGAAGCCGGCCCGGCGTCTTTTATTAATTGCACATTCAACTCCAACTCCGCAGATTTGGGTGGTTCTGTCTACACCTTGACTGGACAATCGGATATTATTAACTGCACGTTTAACAATAATAGGCTATTCTCATTTGGTATAAATGGCGCTACTGTCCGCATTATAAATTCATTATTCGTTAATTCTAATTTGAGTGGAACAGAGTATTCGTCGTTGGGTGGGAATGTCACGACCACAGGGGCAGGCTCCGTATTTACACAGGACAGTGATAAAAGCAGTCAAACCATAGTATTAGGTAGCCTGCAACGCAATGCCGGGGGGCTGGTCAGTACGTTAGCCATCAATGGCTGCAGCCCGGCACTCAATGCCGGCGTTAGTTCGACTACTCAACCGGGTATTATGATGCCGCCAACGGATGCCAACAACCAGCCACGGGTTGGTCAGCCCGATGCCGGAGCTTATGAATTGCAGGGAACCCCTGGTGGTACCGATGTCGCCATCACCCGGCAACCAGCCAGTGGTTCTTCGGTTTGCGTCGGCTCAACAGTAACCACCTCGGTTAGTACCAGCGGCACGGTCAGCGGTTATCAATGGTACCGGAATGGTAGCATCGTGAGCGGACAAACCTCGGCTACGCTCACCCTGCCGAACACGACCACGGCTAATTCGGGCAGTTACGTGGCGGTCGTCACCGGTGCCTGCAACAGCCTTACCTCTACGGCCTTCAACCTGACGGTCAATCCGCTGCCTACCCAGTATGCGGTGACTGGGGGCGGAATTTTCTGCGCTGGTGGCACCGAGCCTACTGTGGGGCTGGCTGGCTCGCAGACCGGCGTCAATTACCAATTGCTACGGGGAACTATGCCCCTGGGTACTCCGGTAGCCGGCACAGGTAGCGCCATCCGCTTTCAAGAACCAGTAACAGGGGGTACCTATACCGTGCAGGCCACTAACGCCACTACGGGTTGCCAACAGACCATGACTGGCTCGGCCACGGTGAACGTCTTACTACTTGAGCCTTACGCGGTTACCGGCGGTGGTACCTACTGTGTAGGCAGCCCGGCCCCTGCTGTGGGTCTGGCTGGCTCTCAACCGGGGGTCAACTACCAGTTACTGCGAGGAACCACACCGGTGGGAAACCCCGTAGCGGGTACGGGCAGTGCCATCAGCTTTGGCGCGCAATCAACGGGAGGTACCTACACCGTGCAGGCCATTGAGGCTACTACGGGATGTCAGCGAACAATGAACGGCTCGGCCACGGTGACGGTCAACCCCACACCCGTGCTTACTATCACCACCCCGCCCGCAGTTTGCGCCCCCACTACCGTCGACCTCACCCGCTACGTAACCAGCGACATTGCAGCCACGATCCGCTTCTTTACGGATGACGCGCGCACCCAGGCGGTGGCAACACCCACCGCCGTCGCTGCTAGCGGTACCTACTACGTGCAGGCAACCAGCGAGCAGGGCTGTGTCAGCAACGGCAGTATCGTGGTGACGGTCAACACCCCGCCTGCCGTCAGCATCGTGCCCTCGGCCCTGACCGGCTGCGCGGGTACGATCATCACCCTGTCGGCGCAAGGAGCCGACCGCTACGTCTGGAACACAGGGGCCACTACTACGTCCATTCCCGTGACGGCTACCGGTACCAGTGTCTACTCCGTGACGGGTACCATCACCAGCACGGGCTGCTCGGCTACAGCCTCTCAGTCCATCACCATCTACCCGCTACCGGCGGCACCTAGTGTGCTCACCCAAACCGGGCAGAGCTACCCCGGCGGGCAGTCCAGCGTCACCGTTGACGTCAACTCGGGCAACGTCAACCTGGTGGTGAGTGGCTGCTCCGGTACCATCAACTGGACGGGTCCTAATAACACCTCGGGCACTAGCAGCCCCATTGTGGTCTCGACCGAGCGGGTAGGACAGTTTGTCTACTCCGCTACCTGCACCAGCACCCAGGGCTGCACCAGCCCGGCCACCTCGGCTACGGTGACCGTCCAGGGCCGGCTGACGGTGCTGCACCGGGACGTGGACAACTACGCCGACAACAACGCCATCCAGCCCCTGCTGGTACTACAGAACCAGGGCAGCAGCGCCCTGCCCCTCGCCCGGCTCACCCTGCGCTACTACGTGACGGTCGAAAACGGGGGCACGCTGGGCAACCTCAATGTCAACTACGCCCAGGTGGGGGGCCAGAACGTGCGGCTGCGCTACGTGCCGCTGAGCCCGGCCCAGCCGGGGGCCAGCGGCTACGTGGAGGTGAGCTTCACGGCCGGGGCGGGGAACCTGGCCGCGGGGGCCAACACGGGGCCGATCCAGGCCTACTTTGCCAAGAGTGACTACGGTGCCCTGTTTGAGCCCGACGACTACTCCTACAACCCGGTGCGAGACCAGCTGAGGGCGACCCAGCGCATCACGGCCTACTATGACGGGGTGCTCATCGCGGGCATCGAGCCGGGTTCAGGGGCTCAGGTGCGATCGGTTCGGGCGCTGACCGAGAGCCGCAACGGGCCGGACGCCACCCAGATCAACACGGTGCTGGAAGTACGCAATGAGGGTACGGTGGCTATCAACTACAGTGACCTGAAAGCGCGTTATTACTTCACCTCGGACGGCAACGAGCGCTTGCAGGTGAAAGTCGATGAAGGCAACATCAGCACGCGACTGGTGAAGCTACCTGCGGCCGTCAACGGCGCAGACACGTATCTGGAGATTAGCTACAATCAGGGCGGTCAGTTGGCCCCCGGTGCCTCTACGGGCGCGATCCGCTACCGGATCAGCAAGCCCGACGGGGGGCGCTTCAACCAGGCCAACGACTACTCCTACCAGGAGCAGCCCCAGGATCGCGCTCAAAATAGCCGGTTGGTGGTGCTAGTTAGCAATCAAATTGTATGGGGTACCCCTCCTACGGGCGCTCCCGCGCGGCTAGCGTACGAGGAGGCTGGTTCTACTCTATCAGTGAAGGTGCTGGGCAACCCGATCCAGAACGATCAGGTAAGCTTTGAGGTAACGGGCGCTGAGGGGCAAGCTTTGCAACTGCAACTGCTGACGCCCCAGGGTCGGGTGGTGAGCCAGCAGCTGGTACCGAGCGCAGAGGCTACACAGCGGCATGAGTTGTCGGTGGCGGGTCAGGCGGGCGGTCTGTTTCTGCTGGAGGTGAGCACGCCCACCCAAAGCCAGACGGTGAAGGTACTTAAAGCAAATTGATGACTTATTTTTTGTCATGCACTGCTGCCCAGATCAACGGACTTCAATCGGGGGCCGTTGATCTGGGCAGCAGTGCGACAAATCTGTTCATGCATTCGCATGACAAACCTGGTAGAATGACTCAAATTAGTCTCATGACGCTTGCACTCCGATGACACCTCCACGGGATTATCTGTACGTTTCTACCTTACTATGCTTTACGGAATATCAAAACTATTACCGGTACCCGTATTCAATACCACATACGGTTCGAAAATCGATATTCTGTGGATGCTTCGCTCTTCGATCCAGTCGAAGTCGGTTGCCAACTTACCCTTTTAGGCTTATGTATAATCGCTCAACATAACCCAGTTCCTACCCAATCTTTATCAATCCCCCAACAAAATCTTTATAGCTAACCAACTCTACTCAACATTGGCTATCTCTGACTTTAGCAAAGCCCAGAAGCGCACCCTCACAAGCTATACTTATAATTTTTTCACAAAAAATTATAAGTATAGCTTGTGGAATTATAAGAATCTATCAATCTTTGTAGTGTAGTATGTATAGACATTTAGACAAGGAAATGCAGTTGTTTACTATCGATCACAGTAGCCCCATACCCCTGCACATGCAAGTGGAAACCATTATGAGGGAGTTGATCGAGAGCGAAGAGTATCAGCAGGGAAAGCTTTTCCCGAATGAAATAGATCTCGCTAAGCGCCTTGGTATTGCCCGGAATACGGTCAGACAAGCTATCAACAAGCTTGTTCATGAGCAGCTCCTGATTCGTAAAAAGGGCGTAGGGACTAAAGTTGCCAAAAATCGCATTACGACGAAACTTAATAACTGGTCGAGCTTCACGCTCGAAATGCACGATAAGGGCGTTGATTTTCAGAACTACGAAATTAGAGCGAGTTGGACGCTTGCTGATCAGGATACCGCGGAGGTGTTTGGGATCAGCACCGACTCGAAAGTATTAAAACTAGAGCGCCTGAGAGGACTGGACGCAGGACCCATTGTCTATTTTATCTCGTATTTCCACCCCCGCGTTGGCCTTACGGGCGATGAGGATTTTACCAAGCCTCTCTACGAAATGCTGGAAAAGGATCATCATACCGTAGTTGTTCTTTCCAAGGAAGAGATCAGCGCTACGTTGGCCGACGAATACCTCGCGACCGTTTTGCACACCGAGCCCGGCGACCCGATTCTGTTGCGCAAACGGATTGTGTGTGATCCGGGTGACCGGCCGGTTGAATACAACATGGGCTATTATCGAGCGGATCGTTTCACCTATGCCATTGATATAGCCCGTAAGTAATCTGCTTTTTTATTACCAATCTATTGCCCAAGTATAGCTAGGTAGTCAGTTGATTACCAGATCGTTTTTTTGTATTTATTAGTATGTCTATACATATAGACAAATAAAATATATGTTCTGTTTATGCCTCTTCCAACACTCCTGAAAATGAGTGTACATCCTAACCCTTTCCGACCTAAATAAGCATGGTTACCCTACCAAATCAATCTGTAAACAAAGTAAATAACACCTACCTGTACCTAGTCTGCCTGGTAGCAGCGCTCGGCGGTTTTCTGTTCGGTTTTGACACCGCCGTTATCTCAGGTACGGTGGGCCTGGTCAAAGGGGACTTTGATCTGAACGCGGTGCAGGAAGGCTGGTTTGTGAGCTGTGCCTTACTGGGGTGTATCATTGGCGTCAGCGTCTCGGGTAAATTGAGCGATACGTATGGTCGCAAATTAGTCCAGATCATCTCGGCGGTGTTGTTTCTGGCATCAGCCATTGGGTGTATGTTCTCCGTCACGTTCACTACGCTGATCGCCTTCCGGTTGGTGGGTGGCCTGGGGATAGGGGTGGCCTCGATGGTTTCTCCGCTTTACATCTCTGAGTTTGCCCCTTCCCGCTTTCGGGGTACCATGGTGTCGCTGTATCAATTAGCCCTGACCATTGGCATTGTGCTGGCTTATTTCTCCAATGCCTACTTAGCAAACCACGCGAGCGATTCTTTCGAAAACGCAAGCGTCAGATCCATATTTTCGGACCATGTGTGGCGGGGTATGCTGGGGTTAGGCGCTGTACCGGCCGGTATATTCCTACTAGCCCTGTTGGTTGTGCCCGAATCACCCAGATGGTTGTTGCTGCGCGGTCAAGAGCAAAAAGCACGGGCCATACTCACCCGAATAGACGGTCCTGCTTCCGCTCAAAAAGAGATTGAAGCCTTTAAAGCGCCGGGCGAGGATGGAGGAGGCAATCTGAGCGAATTGTTTACGCCCCTGTACCGGCGGCCCTTGTGGATCGGTTTGCTCCTGCCGTTCCTATCGCAGGTGTGCGGCATCAACGCCGTGATCTACTACGGTCCCAGAATTCTGGAGCAGGCTGGTTTTACACTCAATAGTGCCTTGGGGGGACAGGTTACCATTGGGCTGGTCAATGTCGCCTTTACGTTCGTCGCCATTTTCACCGTCGACAAATGGGGACGTAAACCACTACTGTACGTAGGTGTCGGTGGGGCGGTGCTTTCACTGCTGATCATCGGGGCGCTCTTTCAGTTAGGAGTTACGTCCGGCCCCTGGATACTGCTCTTTATTCTGGCCTTTATCGCCTGCTTCGCGTTTTCGTTCGGGCCCGTGTGCTGGGTTGTCGTTGGCGAAATATTTCCGAATGCCATTCGGGGGAAAGCGATGGCACTAGCTACGCTATCGCTCTGGATTGGCAATTTCCTGGTCGGTCAGTTGACGCCAGCCTTGCTCGAAGGCGTAGGCTCTGCCTGGACCTTCTGGCTGTTTGCATTATGCTGCTCCCCGGCATTGTGGCTCACCTGGAAACTGATTCCGGAAACCAAAGGACGCTCCCTGGAGGCCATTGAAGCCTATTGGAAAGCCACCTCCACCTCACCCAGATAAGCACATTGACAACGCCTAAACCCTATACTCTTTCAACTGAACACCTTTTTAACATTTATCGAATTTCCTAAACCAGTAATACCCTTATGAATTGTCTAATACGTCATCGAGTAGGCCAATCGATTGGGTCGGTCGGACCACGATTGCTTCTCGTGTTGCTTCTTCTCGGGCTGAATTACAGCTACGGATCAGCGGCTCCGTTAGCGGTCCGCGCATTGATTAACCCGCTCAACATAGAGCTTACCGGTCAGGTGCTCGATGAGCAGCAGAAGCCTCTGCCGGGTACAACCGTGAGCGTGGTGGGTACTACGGTTGGCACGACAACCGATGAAAATGGTCGGTACAGATTGTCCGTACCTGATAATTACGTGGGGCGCAGCCTCGCCTTCTCGTTCATTGGCTTTACCAAGCAAACCGTCGTCATTGGGCAGGAGCGAACCATCAATGTTACGCTAAAGGTAGACGCCGGTCAGTCGCTCGATGAGGTTGTGGTCGTTGGCTATGGCCAGCAGAGCAAACTGTCGGTTACCGGCGCGGTCGATCAGATCAAGTCCCAGAGTATTGAAAGCAAACCCGTAACGAACGTATTACAGGCGCTGCAGGGTGAGTCGCCGAACCTGATTATTCAGCAGACGAACTTCAGTCCGGGCAGTGGGGTAAACATCAACATTCGCGGGCTGGGCACGCTGGGCGATAACACACCGCTCATTGTTATTGACGGCATCATCGGCGGGGACATCAACCTGCTCAACCCCAATGACATTGCCAGTGTATCTGTCTTGAAAGACGCGGGTTCGGCTGCCATTTATGGCTCTCGTTCGGCCAATGGCGTACTTTTAGTTACGACGAAAAGCGGTAAGCTGAATCAGAAAGCCACCATCACCTACAACGGTAGCTACGGTATGCAGGTGCCTTACGTCGGGTTACGCAAAGTCAACGCCTGGGACAACGCGTATTACAAAAATCTGTCGCTGATCAACTCGGGATTGCCACCGATCTACACGCCGGATGATATTCAGGCGCTGAGAGCACAGGGTAATGGCGATTGGGAACGTCAGTCTATTTTGCAGAATGCGCCCCAGCAATTACACAATGTTTCGATCACGGGCGGGGGAGCCAATAGTAGCTATCTGATTTCGGCCGGGCTTCAGGATCAGCGCAGCAATTTTGTTGGACCGTCGTACGGCTACAAGAAATACAACATCCGCCTGAATCAGCTCTCCGTTATTGGCAAGCTGAGGGTCAACACGATTCTGAACTACGTTAAATCGAGCAACAAGTCGCACAGTAACGCCGACTGGGTCATTTTTGCTGATGCCGATCGGGTACCCCTGAATTACAGTTTCCAGGATGCAGACGGCAACTACCTGACCAACCCGGTGGCTTCCCAGTACAACGTGAAAAGCGTATTGGAACAAGGCGGCTCGTATAAGTCCGACAACGATCAGTTTTTTGGCAACCTGAACGCGGAACTCAGCATCACGAAAGACCTCAAACTGACGGGCATATTCGGAGGAACGCTGAACGCCAATAATGCTTTCTTCCGTCGGTTACAGGTCAACAACTATCCAGCCGGGGTGTACGGAAACGACCGCACGGTTTACGACAACAGCTTCAAGAATTCACTGCTCAATACGCAGCTGTTTGCGGACTACACCAAGCGCCTGGGCGACCACAGCATCAAGGTGTTGCTGGGGGCTTCCGACGAATACTACCGTTCCAATGAGTTTCAGCTACAGAAAACCCTGACTGATCCGGCGCTGGGCACGCCTACTACCGGAACGATCCTTGACCCGGTTGCCTCCTACAACAGCAACGCCAGAACCAACGAGACGCGCATCAGCTCCGTCTTTGGCCGGGTAAACTATTCGTTCAAAGACCGGTATTACCTGGAAGGGAACTTCCGGCAGGATGGGTCGTCTAAGTTTGCTTCGGGCCGGCGGTGGGGCTTTTTTCCGTCGCTGGCGGGCTCCTGGCTGCTTAGTGAAGAATCTTTCCTGGAATCGGCTAAGAACGTCGTGAACAACCTGAAGGTACGGGCCTCGTACGGTCTGGTGGGTAACCAAAACGTAAACGCCTACCAGTACCAGACGAACTTTTTCAACTATGCCAACGCCTACGGCTTCAACAATACCGTTGTGGGTGGGGCTGGCTTCAATCTGGGCAATTCTGATCTGACCTGGGAAAAATCGGCAATTCTGAACGTGGGAACGGATGCTAGTTTCCTCCAGAACAAGCTGACTCTTTCGGTTGATTACTTTAACAAGGTAACCAGCGACATTTTGTACAGTCGGCAGGATATTCCACTCTTGTTTGGCGCGGGATTCCCCGATTACAACGTAGCTAAGGTCCGTAACAAAGGCTGGGAGGTTAGTGCGACCTACAACCTGAATACGAAAGCCGTTAAGCAGAGCTTCAGCGTCAATCTGGCCGACAACAAAAATACCCTGCTGGCCCTGACGTATGGCGCGGATCAGCAGATCGCCAACGTGGATGCGTTCGGTTTTATCCGGAAAGTAGGCCAGCCTATTACGCAGTACTGGGGGTACAAAACAAACGGTTACTTCCAGAATCAGGCTGACGTTGATAACTCACCCAAACCAGATGGCGTTGACGTGGGACCCGGCGACCTGAAGTTTACTGACTTCAACGGGGACGGTAAAATCGACGACAGCGATAAGATCGTCCTAGGTAATCCGTTCCCCCGCTACACGTTTGGCTTCAACTACCGATTAGCGGTAAAAGGGTTCGATCTGAACCTGTTTATACAAGGCGTGGGCAAGCGCGATGTGATGCTGCGGGGTGAGGAGGTTGAGCCTTTCCACTACAATTACGGGGCAACCATGTACGAGCACCAGACGGATTTCTGGACGCCCACGAATCCCGATGCTCGCTACCCCCGACTGGCGGCAATTGGCTCACCGTCAAACACGAATAACTGGCGCTACGGCTCGGATGTGTACCGATATAATGGTGCCTACGCCCGGCTGAGAAACGTGCAGATTGGCTACACGATCCCGGCTGAAGTAACCAAGAAACTCGGCGTGCAACGCTTGCGGGTGTCGTTGATTGGTCAGAATCTGCTAACGCTCTCCCAGCTCAAATTCATTGATCCGGAAACGTCTGAGTTCAATAATAATTTGAACTTGAATGCAGCGTCAAACAGCGCTCGTTCCTACCCTTTACCCATTTTTTACGGGTTTGGGCTTGACCTCAGCCTTTAACCCTTTACTAATCGATACTCATGAATTTCATCAAGAAGATAAGTAGCCTGTGCGTGGTGTTTCTCGCCGTCGCCGGGTGCGGACCTTTAGATATAGCCCCGGTCGATCGCTTCACGGAACTCAACTTCTGGACGGCGGGCGAGAACGTGAACAATGCGCTGAACAACATCTACAGCGGCATGTACACCAGCACGTTATACTTTTATAACGAAGCGCTGTCGGACAATGCCTACACCGCCCAGGGATCGGCCGCGGGCAATCCGGAAGCCATCGCGAGCGGCAGTTTCACCTCGACGCTGCCCAAATTCCAGAATGACTGGTCGTTTTATTATCAGGGCATCAAGTCCTGCAACATCTTCCTGACGAACGTCGATCAGAACACGACGCTTCCGGCGGATGTCTTGGCCAGAATGAAAGGCGAAGTACGTTTCGTGCGGGCCTGGCACCATTTCAACCTCATGAAATGGTACGGTGATGTGCCTATTCTTGATCGCGACATATCGCCGGATGAAGCCAAAACCATTGCCCGCTCACCGCGTGCTACGGTCCTGAAATTTGTCACGGACGAACTGACGGCGGCCGAGGCCGTGCTGCCCTCCAGAGACGCGTATGCCCCCGCCGACAATGGTCGGATCACGAAAGGTGCGGCCATTGCGTTGCAGGCCAGAGTTTTACTCTACGAAGGCAATCGCATGGCGGACGTGGTGGCGCTCTGCGAAAAGTTGATCAACGATCAGACTACCAATGGACAGTACGGATTAGCGGCCAGCTACAGCGATTTGTTTAGCAGTCCTACGGTCAACAAAACCAGTAACGAATCGATTCTGGCGCTGCAATACGTCCCCAGCTTACGCACTTGGTCTGAGTATTTCGATTTTGCTCCCCGGTCGGTTGGGGCCAGAACGAACAGCCTGGCTCCAACTCAGGAACTGGTCAATGCATACGTGATGCTCAACGGCAAAGCGATTACCGAGGCTGGTTCGGGCTATACGGAAGCTAACCCATACGCCAATCGTGATCCCAGGCTGACCGCTACTGTTGTCTACGATCAGTACGTTTGGCGGAACGCGGATGGCACAACCCAGACCATCTACATCAAACCCGGCTCGGACCCCGTCCGGCCCGCCCTGAACGAGTACGCTCTCAACGGGCAGGGATCGCCCACGGGCTACTACTGGCGTAAATATTACGATCCCAACGGCCTGGCCAATTTTGCGTCGGGGTTGAACCTGCACCTGATTCGGTACGCCGATGTCCTACTGATGTACGCGGAAGCGAAGCAGAGTTTAGGGCAGATGAATGCGGACGTTTGGGACAAAACTATCCGGCCCCTTCGGCAACGGGCGGGCTTCACGGATGCAGCCGCGTTAAGCTTTCCGACTAGTGGCGATCTGACGCAGGTTATCCGTCGGGAGCGCCGGGCGGAGTTTGCCATGGAGGGACTGCGGATTGACGACATCCGGCGGTGGAAGATCGCTGAGGTTGTCCTCAACGGCTACGCACACGGTGCCCGATTCGGCGATCCAACGGTTGACAACGGCTACATCCGGGCGCAACGGCGTCAGTTTGATCCGGCCAAAAACTACCTGTGGCCGATACCCGCTTCCGAGTTGAATCTAAACAAGGCATTGACCCAAAACCCGGGTTACTAACCGTTCTAATCAGCACGCCCGATGAAAAATCTATTGACCTATGGTGGTGTGGCTTTAGTAGCCATGCTGTCAATTACTTCCTGTACCCAGACGGTCCGGGAGCTGAACCCTGCGGTAACGCCGGTCAGTACGCTGACGGCGCCCGAAAATAATACGAGTGTCAGGCTGGAGCCGAGCACACCGGCCAGTGTGCAGTTCAAGTGGGAGCCGACGCAAGCCGCAGAAGGGGTGTTGTACGAAGTGGCCTTCGATAAGCCCGATGGCGATTTCAGTAAACCGTTTTACAAGACAGTCTCCGATGGACTGGGCGTACAGCCGCAGCTAACCCTGAGCCATAACGACCTGAAGAAAATCGCGGCCCTGGGCGGTATAGCGGCTTCTTCCACGGGGAGCGTCAAATGGACCGTACTGGCTTCAATTGCCTTTAATCGTCAGGTGAGCACGGTCAACCGCGTCCTGACCATGACCCGGCCCGCTGGGTTCGCCGAACTACCTGACAGTTTATACCTAACGGGTACCGCAACCGAAGGGGGTGACGATCTAGCCAAAGGAATCCGGCTCAGAAAAACAGAGGACGGCGTCTTTGAAGGATACACGTCCTTAAAGGAAGGTACCTACTATCTGACGGATAAACTAACCGGCAACGGAAAACGATTCTACGTTGCCAGCGACACCATCCGGGAAGGCAATACGCCCACAACCCTGACCGGTCCGGCTAAAACGTATCGCCTACGGTACGATTTCAACATTGCCACGGCACAGGCTACAGAAATACAGTCGGTGGGGTTGTTTATGTCGGCTTACAACAAAGAGATCGGTACCCTGACCTACGCGGGCAATGGTGCCTGGACGGCCGCCAGCATCCCGGTTGAGTTTTACCCGTTCTCCTGGGGTCGGGATGAGCGGTACAAATTCGTGATTCGAACGGCCAGTGGCCTCGAATACATGGGCAGTTCGACCGTCAATAACAATAGCCCCGCCGGAGCACCGGCCTCGTATTACTACGTTCAACCGGTTTCCAATTCACAGTGGGACAACACCTACAAGTTCGACCCGGCCGCCGATGGGAAGAAGGTCAAAGTAGACCTGTTGCTTCGGGCGAATGCACCCTACACGCACCAGGTAACGGTGCTGCGGTAGGCTTAACCAGGCTTCATGGGCCTGCCGATGATCTATTTGAACATAACCTATGCTACGGGTACCGCCACTTGTAGCATAGGCTTACTCTTCCAGTTATGAAGCGCTTTCTTTTCAGTGTACTTTTAGCCGTTGTGGCCCTCACGCTCATTACAGCTTGTGAGGATAAGCAGCAACCGTCGCCGGTTGTCAGGCCCGACACGACGAAGCCGACTACGCCCGTCCCAACGGTGTCGCGTTACCTAACGGCGGCCAAGAAAACGCATGAGTATGTGCTGGCTAATTTACTGACGCCTTATAAGAGCTACCGGGTTAACGCGACCACCGACCCAACATCGGCGTTTGAATGGTACAATGTCAGCCAGATTTACGCGGATGCCGCCATGGTCAAATTGGGTGAAACGAGTCACGCAACATACATGAACGACAGCTTCAACTGGATGAGTCACTTCTGGGATGACGCTAAGCCTAACGGTGGTTACTTTGGCTTCGTGCGTATTGACGGCAGCGAAAAAGGGGCCGACACGCTGAAGTATATCGATGATAACGCCTTGTCGGGAATTGTTTATCTGGAGGCCTACGAAGTCAGTACTGGAGCCCAGAAAGCGGCTTATCTCGACAAAGCCAAAGCCTGCGCCAACTGGCTCATCAAGAGCGGTACCTGGGACAATACGTTCGACGGCGGCTTTTGGTGGAATACCGCCAAAACGGTGAAACCGACCCAGTCGAACGGCTTAGCCATGCAGCTATTCACGCGCTTGTACGCCATTACGGGGGAGTCGGTTTATCGGGAGTGGGCATCCGCCGTTGACAAGTGGTTATCAACCAAGTTATACGAAAGCAGCACCGGCCTTTTCGTCTGGCAGATTGACCGGGCAGGCAAACGGTTTACCGAAAAATTCACCTACGACAACGCCATTATGGTTGAAGCGTTTCTGCTCTACGGAGAGGTTATGAAAGACGCATCCTATCTGGTTAAAGCGCAGACCCTGGGCAACGCCATGAACCGGACACTCTGGGACAAAACCCACAACGTCTATATCTTCAACACCAGCGATCTCCGGATCAACCCAGCCTGGTGCGGCTGGGGCTCACAGGCAATGATTAAGCTGTATGAATCAGACAAAAACACGTCGTGGCTGGGTTACGCGCAGGGAAACATTGATGCCATCAACACAGTCCTGAGAGATCCCGGCACGCATGGGTACTATCAATTTGCTACTCTGAATGGGGCCGGTCGATACGCCAACATTGAAGGAGTCGACGTAGCCTGGATGCAACGTATTCAGGCGCTATTATCAAAATATCGGTAACCCGTAAACTGCCCCCATTCAATATAATTCTGTATGAAACAACTGACTTACGTTACCCTTTTAAGTGGCTTTGTTCTCACGTCGCTGCTGACCTCCTGCGCCGTAAAGCGGCCAAGTGTTCTCCGCTACGTCGATCCCAATATTGGAACGGCCCACAGCCGGTGGTTTTTCTATACGCCAGCGGCCGTACCCCACGGCATGGCCAAGCTGGCTCCGTCTACCAACGGCCACTACGGCAATAACCAAGGTTGGGAAGCGGTTGGGTACGACACCCGGCATAACTCCATCGAAGGCTTCGTTCATTTCCACGAGTGGCAGGTAGGCGGGGTGAACTTCATGCCAACTACCGGCGAGCTGAAGGTAAAACCCGGCGAGCTGGACAAACCGAACAGTGGTTACCGGTCCAACTTTGATCGAAAAAATCAGGTGGCCGAACCGGGTTACTACAAAGTATTACTGGACGATTACGGGATTACCGCCGAACTGACCGCAACTAAGCACGTCGGTTTTCACCGGTACACGTTTCCCAAAAACGATCAGTCGCGGGTTATTTTAGATATTGGCAGTGTGCAGGGCGAAAGTGGGGAGGTGCGAAAAGCGGAGGTCCGCATGACCGACGATACCCACTTTGAGGGATTCGTCACAACGTACCCCAAATACGTAAAAACCTACGATCCGAACGGGCAGGTCTCTATGTACATCTGGGGTGAGGTAAGCAAAAAGCCCCGTTCGGTTGGGTCTTTTACCGATGCGGGCGTGCAAGCAAAAAGCAATGCGGCTATTGGAAAAGGAGCTGGGTTATTCCTGGAATACACCACCGGTAGTAACGAGGCAATTGAGCTGAAGGTAGGCTTATCGTATACCTCCATGGCCAACGCGAAGGCGAATCTGGAGGCCGAGGCAGCGGGGCTATCTTTCGAAAAAGCCCGACAACAGGCGCAGAACACCTGGCAGACCGAACTGGGCAAGATTGCCGTTGAGGGCAACGAAACCAACAAGGTTAAATTCTATACTGGTTTGTTTCACGCCTTACTAGGGCGTGGGGTAGCCAACGATGTAAACGGCTCCTTCCCCCGGCACGACGGATCAATCGGTCAGTTACCCCGCGACAAAAACGGGAAATTCAGCTATAATTTTTACAATACCGACGCCATCTGGGGCGCGTACTGGAATCTGACCCAATTGTGGGCGCTTTCCTATCCGGAGCGGTACAATGACTTTGTGCAGACCCAGCTGGCGATCTACAAAGAACGGGGCTGGTTTGGCGACGGTATCGCCAACAGCAACTTCGTGTCGGGCGTGGGAACAAACTTTGTTGGGCTGGCCATTGCCGGAGCTTATCAGGCGGGCATACGAGACTATGATACGAATCTGGCGTACGAAGCCATCAAGGCTAACGAGCTGAGTGGACACAATCGGCCCGTTGGCTCTGGCAAACTGGACGTAGAGGCCTTTGTCAAGCGGGGATACGTACCTTACCTCGACGAAGACAAAACCGATTCGACCGGCTCTCATTTTGCCGCTTCCCACGCGCTGGAGTACAGTTTCAGTACGTTTGCTGCCGCTCAATTGGCGAAAGCTATGAACAAGCAGGCCGATTACCAGCAATTACTAAAACTCTCAAATGGCTGGAAGCTTCTCTTCGAACCGAAGGAGAAACTGGTTCGTCCTAAAAAAGCGGATGGCTCATTCATCGACAAGTTTGATCCCTACGAACCCTGGCGCGGCTTTCAGGAGGGCAATGCCGTGCAATACACCTTTTTCGTCCCGCAGAATCCGCAGGCCCTGATCGATACCATTGGTAAAGAAGAGTTCAACAACCGGCTCGACGGCATCTTCACGGCTGCGCAGAAAAATGGTTTTGGGGGCGGTAAGGAGATCGATGCGTTCGCCGGTATCAAGTCGATTTACAACCACGGCAACCAGCCTAACCTGCACATCAGCTGGCTATTCAACTTCTCCGGCAAACCCTGGCTGACCCAGAAGTGGACCCGTGCCATCTGCGATGAGTTCTACGGCACGGAGCCCATTCACGGCTACGGCTACGGGCAGGATGAGGATCAGGGCCAACTGGGGTCGTGGTATGTCATGGCCGCGCTGGGCCTGTTCGACGTCAAAGGCTTCACCGATCTGAGGCCTATTGTCGAGCTGGGTAGTCCGGCCTTTGATCAGGCCACCATTCGGCTGGGCGACGGGAAGCAGCTACGGATCGAAGCCAAGAATAACTCGGCCCAAAACGTATACGTGCAGTCGGCTACCTTCAACGGAAAACCCTTGTCGAATTGCTGGTTGTACCGGGATGAGCTGATGAAGGGTGGGAAGCTGACCTTCGTGATGGGCAGCCAACCCAACACACAATGGGGCAGTCAAACGCCCCCGCCTTCGGCTCAGTAGCTGGACGCTGTCGGTCACTACGCCCGTACACAACCTAAACAGAAACAAGTAATGACGTTGACTTCCTCAATCATAAAACAGCTTGTCTGTGTGGCTCTGGTCAGCTGGGTTTTCGCCTTGCCGACGGCAGTAGGGCAGTCGCCTAAAGCGTCGGCTGTTTACCTGAGCAGGGCCAGAGAAACTTACAGCAATGTCTGGCAGCGGTACCGCGTGCCGGCCTACAAGCTGTTCTCGGAAAATTACCCATCCAGCCGCAACGACACGCTGACGTACATGCAGGGAGGTGGTGTCAAGGAAAAAGCGGTAAGCTTTCTCTGGCCGTTTTCCGGCCTGTTCTCAGCGACCAACGTATTGCTGAAAGTGCCTTCCGAACAGAGGGTACAACGGCTGTATCTGGATAGTCTGGTGACCGGCATCGAAGCCTACCGCGATTCGAGCCGCTCGCCCGTTGGCTACCAGGCTTTCCCGGTTCAGTTTGAAAAGTCGGACCGCTATTACGACGACAACGGGCTGGTGGGCATTGATTACATGGAAGCGTACCTGAACACCAAGAATCCGCTTTATTTGAAGCGAGCGAAGGAAGTATTTACCTTCATTTTAAGTGGATGGGGCGACGAACTGGGCGGTGGCGTAACGTGGCTGGAAGGGCACCGCGACCAGAAACCAGCCTGCTCCAATGGGATGGCTACGCTCACGGCGCTAAAGATTTACCAGGGCACCAAGGACCCCTACTACTTACAGTGGGGCAAGAAGTTTTACGACTGGATGCACACGAACCTGCTCGACTCGACCGGCGTGTATGCCAATGATCGCAAAACAACGGGGGCGCTAAACCGGGTCTTTTACACGTATAATTCCGGCTCCATGCTCGAAGCGGCCGTATTGCTTTATGAGTTTACCGGCGATAAGCAGTATTTAATCCAGGCAGAAGAGCTAGCGAAGCGTGCATTCGTGCATTTCAACAAGCAGCCGCACCCGGCCTCCATGGCTATCCAGATTGATTTGCCGTGGTTTGTTACGGTACTTTTCAGGGGCTACGATGCCCTCTACCGCGTCAATGGCGACTACCAATACGTAGCAAAAATCAAAGAAAGTCTCGACTACGCGTGGCAGAATTCCCGGGATCAGTACGGCCTGGTCACCCACAGCTGGACGCCCAAACCAGCTGAACTGACAAAGCCGAAATGGTTACTGGACGAAGCTTGTATCGCTGAGTTGTACGCGCGACTGAGCCTGTTGGAACGCGAACGAGAAACGAGAAAATAAGCGTATATGGAAAATAAAGCGGTCATCGCCATCGACCTGGGAGGTACCCGTATCAAGCTGGGACTGGTCAGAGCGGGCAGCGTTTTGCTGACGGACCGGATGGCCTCGCAATCGGGGCAGGGGCTGCAAACCCGGCTACCGCAGATCAAGGCAACACTAGATCGGATGCTGGAAACCGCCGGTCTGTCAGCGTCCGATCTAGTCGGCATGGGCGTAGCGGTGCCGGGCATTGTTGACCCGATTCTGAAACGCGTCTTATCCATCAACGACAAATACAGCGACGCCCCTCAACTTGATCTGGCTGGCTGGGCCAGGGAGACATGGGGCATACCCCTTTATCTGGAAAACGATACCCGGGCGGCCCTGCTGGGCGAATGGCAGTACGGCAGCGGACAAGGCTACGATAACGTAGTACTGATGACGCTCGGTACCGGAGTTGGCACATCGGCGGTTATCGAAGGCCGCCTGTTACGGGGTAAACACTTTCAGGCGGGCATTCTGGGCGGGCATTTTGTTCAGAACACCCAGGGAAACCGCTGCAATTGCGGGGCGGTTGGCTGTGCGGAGGCCGAAGCGTCAACCTGGAGTTTGGGCCAGCGGGCAACTGCTCACAAAACATACGCCCAAAGTCTGCTTTGCCGGTATGACACCGTCGATTTCGAGGCCGTTTTTCGTTGTGCTGCCCAGGGCGATGCGCTGGCGACTACCTTGCGGGACGAAAGCATTGACGTATGGGCCACCTGCGCCTACAATCTGGTGCAGGCTTACGACCCGGAAGTACTCGTTCTGGGTGGCGGGGTGATGGCCAGCCGCGACGTTATTATTCCCCCAATCCAGCACCGCCTGAACCAAAATACCTGGGCTACGTGGGGCAACGTGGCCGTAGTACCTGGCTTACTAACTGATTCGGCAGCTCTGTTAGGAGCCGCTCATTTAGCATACAACCGTGAATTATGAACGTTTTAACACCATCGACTTTTGACAAACTCCCGGCTATTCGCATAGCCGGAGAAACGTGTATTACGGGTTGGGAGGCCATTGTCGCCACCCTACAGGACCGAATTCGGTCTCTAGGCCAGGCCAAAACTATTGTGGCCGTAGACACCTATCTGGGTGTCTACACTGATGAAGTTATCGCTGGCCTGGGTTCATTATCGGACCGGTTAACGGTCGTTGAAACCGGGCAGGCCCTGCGCAACCCGGGCGAGATTGACGCGCTGGTCGACGACTACGTAACGGACGATCCGGTATTTGGCTACGTTTGCCCTTTTGAACTGGCCCGCTTTTACGACGAAGACAAATTGGCGATCTGCCAGCAAAGGATTCAGGCCGTTACAGACGGCGTGGTACTGGTTGTTGGCATCGGAGCCGCACTGTTCGTCGATCAGCCCGACCTACTGCTGTATGCTGATATGCCCCGGTGGGAAATTCAACTTCGGTTCCGAAAAAATCGGGTGAGCAATCTGGGGGGGCAAAATCAGGACGCGGGGTTCGCGTACCAGTACAAGCGAGCATTCTACGTGGACTGGAAGGTGCTGGATCGCCACAAAAAGCAGTACATGGAACGCTGGGATTACGTAGTGGACACGACGCAGGAAGAAACGCCCAAGCTCATCAGCGGAACAGCCCTGCGCAACGCCATGGCGCTCACCGTTCAGCGGCCCTTCCGGGTTGTTCCGTTCTTTGATCCCGGTCCGTGGGGTGGCCAATGGTTGAAGGAAGTGTGCGACCTGGACCGGTCGGCCGTCAACTACGCCTGGGGATTCGACTGCGTACCCGAGGAGAATAGTCTGCTGTACAACTTCGACGGTGAAACGTTTGAGATTCCTTCCATCGACGTGGTGTTCTCTCATCCACAGGAACTGCTGGGGGAAAAAGTCTTCGCTGCATTCGGTGCCGAGTTTCCCATCCGGTTTGATTTTCTGGATACCATCGAGGGCGGCAATTTGAGTTTGCAGGTCCATCCCCTGCAGGCGTACATGCGGGAGAAGTTTGGTATGCCCTACACCCAGAATGAAAGCTATTATTTTCTGGAAGCGAAAGAGGATGCCTGCGTTTATCTGGGTCTGAAAGAAAATATCAATCCCGACAAGATGATCGGTGATCTGGAAAAGGCGCAGGACAGCGGGGTTGATTTCGACGCGGAACAATACGTCGAGAAATGGCCGATTAAAAAGCACGACCACGCGCTGATTCCCGCTGGGACAGTTCACTGCTCGGGGGCCAACAGCGTTGTCCTTGAAATCAGTGCGACGCCCTTCAATTTTACCTTCAAACTGTGGGACTGGGGCCGGACGGGATTAGACGGAAAGCCTCGGCCCATCTCTCTTGAACACGGAAAGAATAACATCCAGTGGGACCGGACGACGCAGTGGACAAAGGAGCACCTGCTCAATCAAATTCAGGAGGTTGGCAGCGGGGACGGCTGGCGGGAAGAGCGTACGGGACTCGATGAGGCTTCGTTCATTGAAACCCGTCGGCACTGGTTTTCAAAAGAAGTTTCCCACCACACAAACGGTGTCGTCAACGTGATCAACCTGATCGAAGGTGACGAAGCCACGATCGAAAGCCCCTCAGGCGCGTTCGAACCTTTTGTCGTTCATTACGCGGAGACGTTCATCGTACCGGCCGCAGTAGGTGACTATACGATAAAACCGTCCGGACCAAGCGAAGGGCAGGAAATAGGCACCTTAAAGGCCTATATCCGAACCGACAAGCTGAACGATTATCCGTTGAGGTGACGGTTTTATAAGCTGGTTTAGTCTCGTTCTGAAGCCTGTACTATAGCCAGTGAGCGGGCGTATATCTTACCGTCCAATGGATAAACTATCCCACACTGGTACTAAGCTGGAGTAGGTTCCGGTTTAAAAGCCCTTAACGCTGTATGAATTGAGCGTTAAGGGCTTTTGTAATGAACTGTATCTGAATTTCGAGTCTACTACAGGCTCTCGCAAGTGGCGGTGTAAAGGGGGAGTGACGGGCCCTATGTTCGGGACTGACCCCAAATCTGTAGCTTACATCCTGTAGTGTATCGAAGGGGATTCGTAGATGGTTATCGTACCTCAGTTGGAACAAAGACTAGTCAAACCGTCGATAATTGGTTCAGGTTAATGGATACCATCTTGTCATGAAACCTACTTTCTGGATTGGAATAGCTGCGCTGATTCTTGGCGCCTGGGTTGCCCGGCGGTCGGCAATTACCCTGTCGGTAACCGCCACGAAGCCTAATGTGTTGTTTATATTGACCGATGATCAGGGGTGGGGCGATTTGAGTCTTCATGGCAACCGCTTTCTTGAAACGCCTAACCTCGACCGGCTGGCTCATAGCGGTGCGCAGTTCGACCGCTTTTTTGTTAGTCCACTTTGTGCGCCCACTCGTGCCAGTTTGCTAACAGGCCGCTACCACCTTCGTACGGGTACCGTTTCCGTAACTCAGGGCTGGGAACGCATGCGTAGCGAGGAACTCACGCTGGCCGAAGTTTTCCGCCAGAACGGGTACGCTACCGGCTGTTTTGGTAAATGGCACAACGGAGAGCACGCTCCGGAAGATCCTAATGGTCAGGGTTTTGATGAGTTTTTAGGGTTTTGTGCTGGCCACTGGAATAATTACTTCGATACTGATCTGCAGCACAATGACCGCATGGTGGCTACGAAAGGATTCATCACTGATGTCCTGACGGATGCCGCCCTGGCGTTTATGAGTAACCATAAATCTCAGCCCTTCTTTTGCTACGTTCCCTTCAACGCTCCCCATAGCCCTCACCAGGTACCCGACCGTTATTTTGATAAGTATAAAGCAAAAGGCCTCACCGACGAAGATGCCAGTATTTACGGCATGGTCGAAAATATTGACGACAATGTGGGGCGTCTGCTAGCCAGGTTAGACCAACTCGATTTGGCATCAAACACAATTGTTGTCTTTGCGACCGACAACGGCCCTAATGGCCGACGCTTCAATGGTGACATGAAGGGCATCAAAGGGTCGGTTGACGAGGGAGGGGTGCGCGTACCGTTGTTTGTGCGATGGCCAGGAAAAATTCGTCCTGAAACTTGGATACGACCTAATGCGGCCCACATCGACTTAATGCCGACCCTAGTCGATTTATGCAAGCTACGCTTCAAGCCATCCCACCCGATTGATGGCCGTAGTCTGGTGAACTTTTTAGTCAATAAGACGGATACGCTACCCGATCGATTGCTGTTTACGCACGTAGCTGGCATGAGCGGGAACCAACTGCCTATGGAGCCGGGGGGGGTACGCACCGCTCAGTATCGCCTTGTTCTACAAAAAGGACAGACTCAACTGTATGATATGCTCCGTGACCCTTCACAAACGACAGATATAGCACCCGGACATGCCCAGCTAGTGCAGCGGCTGCAAGCGGCCTACGAGCACTGGTTTCGTGATGCGTCTCAGGCAGTAACTCGTTTCCGACCCGTGCCGGTGGCCGCTCGGCGGGTGCTATTGCAGGCCCCGGAAGCCCACTTTTCGGGTGAAATCCATTACAAACAAGGTAGCGGTTGGGCAAATGACTGGCTGGTAAACTGGCAGTCTCCCGCCGATTCAATTTGGTGGGAAGTTGATGTGCAACGGCCAGGGACGTATCAACTAAGTCTGCAATATACTTGCCCGGAGTCAGCCCACGGCACAATACTGAGTGCCACGGTCGGTCAGACGATGGTACAACAAACTCTGCCAGGAGGTTTCGACCCGCCTTTAAAACCCAGTCCCGATCGAATTCTCCGCAAGGAAGTGTACGAGAAGACATGGGCCTGGCTGCCACTGGGCCGAGTCAAGTTAGTTCGTGGTCGTCACCGGATTCTGCTACGGGCAATGGCGGTCCCCAAAAGCCAGGTGGCTGAGGTAAAAGCATTGCTGCTGACTGCTCAGTGAAAACCAGAGTTTTTGGACAGACGTAACTAAGAACAGATGTTATAACGTGCGTCGGTTGTATTCAGGATCGGACTATTGATCTCCAATTGATTTGAAAACCAATTTTGTCAAACTCTCATAAATAACGTGAATTATGGATAACTCCCCATTTAACTGACTGATAGTAAGTACATAGTGAGCAAGTGATAGCGAGATTTGCACTGCCAAGTAACAAAACTCAATCACCTGCTCCTATGCTTCGCGAAGATAAGGCCCTTAAATTAATTGAGATCTTCATCACCTGTGATGATTTTTGCAATGTCCTGACCCAGTGGCAAATGCAGCAAGGCACCTTGCCCACTATTCGACAGGGCGAGTTAACCGACAGTGAGATGTTAGCGATCACAATCTTCTATCATCATTCAGGGGCCAAATGCTTTCAGTACTATTACCAAGACTGGGTAGAGGCTCAACTAAGGAGTTATTTTCCCAAGTTGATCAGTTACGAGCGATTCGTGGCCCGTATGCCTCGCTTACTACCTGGACTTTTTGTACTCTTAAAATGGCTTTGTGCCCAAGGCCAGCGAACCGGCTTCTACATTGTCGATAGTAAACCGCTGGCCGTCTGTGATAACCATCGCATCCAGGCCAATAAGGTCTTTGCTGGCCTGGCCGCCCGTGGGAAGTCCTCTATGGGCTGGTTCTTTGGGCTAAAAGCGCATTTAGTCATTAATATATATTCCGGAGATACTGTGCCAGCCAAAACGGCTAAAGTGGGCCACGGTGGATAAGGGGCGAAGAGGGCATAAAAATAATCAGGATCCGGTTAAATCATTCGTTTTTTTGATGCGCCTGCGCATTGACTCGCCTTGCAACTCAATGCGGTGTGCCTGATGCACGAGTCGATCCAAGATTGCATCGGCCAGCGTTGGTTCAGCTAGGTACTCATACCACTTAGACACCGGTAACTGCGAGGTAATGATCGTAGCCGACCGGCCATGGCGATCTTCAATGAGTTGCAGCAAAGCCAGTTTGGCATTCATGTCTAGACTCGATAGGCCCCAATCGTCCAGGATCAATAACTGCAACCGCTCCAGACGGGCAAGCTCCCGAGTATAGGAGCCATCCGCTCGAGCCAGATGCAGTCGTTCCATAAGTTTAGGCATAGAGAAGTAGCCCACCCGCAGCCCTCGTTGACAAGCCTGGTAGCCCAGACATGTAGCCAGATAGCTTTTGCCACAACCAGTGGCACCGGTGATGAGAATGTTTTCGCCCCGTCGTACAAAAGAGAGGTCGCCCAGGCGAAGTACCATACTTTTGTCCAACTGCCGATCAGGCGTGTAAATAACTTCTTCCAGGCTGGCCTGATACCGAAAACGAGCCTGGGTAATGGC
This sequence comes from Spirosoma sp. KUDC1026, assembly GCF_013375035.1. Lineage (NCBI taxonomy): Bacteria > Pseudomonadati > Bacteroidota > Cytophagia > Cytophagales > Cytophagaceae > Spirosoma > Spirosoma sp. KUDC1026. The sequence continues at coordinate 1,983,652 of NZ_CP056032.1, forward strand.
AGTTCGCGTTTTGCGTTCCTGCCGGTATTCGTGTTCGGCATCCAGCAGCGAAGCCAGGAGATGGTCGGTGGGCGGCCACTGATTAACCGGTAGACGCAGAAGGGTTTCCCAGTGGGTGGCCATGCCCTGTAATTTTAATTGACGCATGCGCTCGAGGGTTGCTTGTGTATTCATGAGTTGATGGTTTAATGGTTAGCTCTTTTTATCCCCTTTACCCCTTTATTATTGATAGACATCGGCTCCCCGGATGTTCTCATGAGTTGGCAGAGGCTTATGGGTTACCTCCGTTGAGGTAGTCTTATCTAAATTGCGCTCCAGGATGCTACGGATCAACTTGTAGGAGACAGCCCCATACGTTAACGCCCGCTCACAGGCCCCCTCCAGGCGTTGCTGGCCAACCTTGGCTACCAGCGATAGTACGCCGGCACAGGAACGGAAGGCCTGTTGGGGATAGCTCCGCGTGTGGAGCAGTTCCTGAATGGCCAGTCGAGTATGGGGACCGATCTGGCTGGCCTGATCGATAAAGTACTCCGCAGACCACTGGCTCAGCCATTGTTGTTGGCTGGGCAGGTGTTCGCGACGGGTGGTGTACTGATAGGCCTCGGGTTGGCGCTCATGAAGCGCAATCCGCTGATGATCATGGTAAATCTCCACGGTCTGAGCGGTGTAAACCAGCTTAACGCTCTGGCCCACATGCCGGTAGGGTACGCTATAATAGTGCTTGTCTTCCCCTAACAGTACATGACAGTTGGGATGCACTTTGGCCATGCGAAAGGCTTTGGACCGGTAAGGCTGTAGCGGCAAAGGCATCAGCGTGGCTTCTTCCAGGGTCTCAAAACGCTGACGTCTTGAGTAGGGCTTACCCTGAAAGCACTGCCGGTTGTGGACTTCTACTTGTTGAGCAATAGCTTGGTTCAGTTCCTTCAAAGAGTGAAAGCTCTGTTCTTGTAGGGGAACATATACCCGACTATAGAGAATGGAGATGGTCTTCTCCACCAGCGCTTTATCGCGCGGCTTGCCACTACGGGCTGGATAGATACAGGTACTGTAATGAGCCGCAAAGTCTTCAATCGACTCGTTCAGATCAGGCTCATAGCGGTTGGCTTTGGTCACGGCGGCTTTCAGGTTATCGGGCACAATGGCCTCGGGGACACCACCAAAGTAGGTTAGCGCATCGGATAAGGCTTGTAGGAAATCGGCTTTTCGCTGACTGGCAACCGCTTTAGCAAAAGTGAGTTGGGAACAGGCCAGCACGGCGACAAAAAGCTCGACTGGCTGAGGCTGACCGGTAGTTGGATCGACCAGGGCTAGCTTTTTACCGGCATAATCGACGAAAAGCGTCTCCCCAGCTTTGTGCTCCAGGTGCATCACCGTCTGCTGGTTGAGTCGCCAGGTCCGGTAGCGCTCACAAAATTGGGAGTACTGGATGGCATTGGGGTTAGCCTGCTTATAAGCTAGCCATAAGTGATGGCGGGTCACACCCGGCTTGGCCAATTGGGCTTCGTAGTTCTCAAATCGTTGGTAGAGATCACCCAGCCGATCGGCCTCTGGTTGGGGTACACGATGAGTGAACAGGCGGTGAAGTTGATCATCCTGCCAGCTCAAAGCCTGAGCCAAGTCCGAAAAATGCGCTTCGACTATACGCAAATAGTGTTCGACGGTGGTTCGGGAAATGGCTAAAGCCGAAGCAATCCGGCGCTGGCTGAAGCCCTGCTGGCGGAGTTGAAGAATCCGACGGAGTTGAAACATAGGTAAGCGAGAGTTAGCCATGCTTGACTACAAACGTGAGTGATGTTCGTTCACGTCAGGGCCAAACTAGGGGTCTTGGCTCACTTATCCACGATGGCCCATTTTGTGCCGGAATACCCGGCCGGATTGGGCCGGAATGACTGGCTTACTTTATGCCGGAATATATATTAATCAGTACGGCGAGTTAATCAATTTTATCATTACGCCTGGTAATGTCTCGGACAACAACGCCAGCTTATTGCCAGAGCTACTGGCGGATTTGCAGGGACAGTGCTTTGGCGACCGGGGGTATTTGACTAAACTGTTTGCCGAGTTTTACCAGCGAGGTCTTCATTTAGTAACCAAGCTTCGACGCCGGATGAAGAACACCTTGATGCCCTTGAGTGATAAACTCAACTTACGCAAGCGCGGCTTAATCGAATCGGTCAATGCCTTGCTAACATCGGTCTTCGACCTCGAACACACTCGCCATCGGAGTGCGCTTAATAGCCAGATCAATGTCTTGGCAGGTTTGATCGCTTATTGTTTTCATGACCGTAAGCCATCTATTGTGATCCCAGTTCAAAAACGCATTTATCCATAATTCACGTTAAATAAAGTGTCCGGCTATGCAGGACTACCCCACAGTTGATTCAACATCAAATCAATTTGCTATAAGGTACCATCCTGATTTCATCGCTCAAAATAACAAACAGCCTACCAGTTCGGCCATTCTTCGGGTGAATTACGCTATCGAGCGCCCGTTCTTAGCAACCATCAAATGATATTCACCATTTGATGTAAATCGTATTTAAGCTTGCGTTTGAGATCAAAAAAGGGAGAAGTTGCGGTCCATTGAGGGTCGATCAGTTTAGAGAACTGTTTGGTCTTGACTTTATCGTTTGGTGATTACAAAGTTGGCACGACTCTCAACTTTTCTCAATTCCCCAACACCATCTAAAGTTACTTTAGCTGAACAACGAAAACAGTTGTTATAAGTGCCTTCTTTGTTAGTGAACTGCATCAATTAAGGATTGCTTTAACTATTTTGTCAATATACCCTCCCTTTGACGATACATTTCCGCTGATGGGTATTTCGTACACATGATTTTGGGCTGCATATTCTTGCAGAGATTCATTACCGGGTCGTTGCCAGCGATCTAAACCAGCCGCCTGTAAGTCGCCGTTGGGGTCGAGGATAAATGAGTTTAACCGCAAATCAGCATTGCCAATTTCAGTTTGTAACTCCGTTAACTTCTGATACAACTGTATTTTGTCACTTGACCAGGCGTGTTCTTCATTACGTAGGCCGTGGGGGTCAATGAACGTTAGGTACTGTTTGGTGCCGGTCTTTTCTTTTATCCATAGCATAAAGTCAGGGAAGAAGCCACCTGACGCTTCAAAGTAGAAACCAAACCCTTTACCCCGGCTCAGATTTCGTAACAAGTAGAAATCATAATCACTATATCCATTCGTGTCTTTGTTACCAATGAATAACCGTAAATGGTCTATAAACCGCAATTCGCCTTTATTGAGACCGGCGGGCGTGACACGTTCGACGACCGGAATACTATTAGCGGTCAACGCCTGCTGCTGACTTTCATCGGCTAATAGCGGTTGATACAAATGTGCTTCTAACCAGCCATTTTTAAGCGTTGCGTCGGTTTCCATTCGGGATGGATATCCAGGTTGTGCCAACAGATTATTAATACGTTTCAGCGTCAGGTCTATCCCCGCCAATTCATTACCTAATGCGTCAGTTGTCATTACCTCCACCGACCACGATAAACCGTTGAGATTGCCATTAGTTTCGTCTAAAACAGCCGTTTGTAGATACCGACCTTCATACGCCCGTAATCGCCGTTTATAGAAATTTTCCATATACTTTTTACACAGCGAAAAGGTCAGTTTTTGTAATCGGTCGATGCTGGCCACCGATTGGATTTGTAATTCCTCATCGGCAATTACTTGGTGCCGAATATTTGCGAACAGACTGGGTAGGCTCTCGCGCTGAATGTGCAGGTTTGTGTACTGCTTCTCGCGCCGGACCTGTTGCAACTGACGATAGATCAACGACCAGTCAACCCAGCCAGCGAACGGATGCAACGAAAAGGGCCTGCCTATACTGGTAGTTTGCCTAACGGCGTTACCAACCGCCGAAAACCGTTTACTGGCAAAATCGAGAGATATTGCAGTCATTGTGCTATCAGCTTCCAGCATAAACACAGGCTGGGTATGAAAAGCAGGTATGCTCTCATTTCGTTGCAGCGTTAACAACTGTAATTTGGCTAAATCGTGCGTAATTACGGTTGGGAATGTAATCGTTTCGACTGTGGTGCTAATGCCTTCCTTGTGCAAGTCCTCGTTGAACCGGCGCATGTAATCAGCTCGCAGACCGAAGATGTTGAGTGTTTCGTTGATGTGAATGGTATTGGGGGCATCGGGTTGACCCTGCGACCGTTTCAATGAACCGTCTTTGCCCCGCAACCGGACCCCCCGGCCAAACAATTGAATGATCTGAGCGCCTTTGGCCCGACCGAAATTGATTAACCCAATACCCGACACCCTAAAGTTATTCCAACCTTCTATAAATTTTCGTGCACCAATGAGCAGATTGATTGGGTTACTCGACTGGTCGGACAAGGCTCCAAACAGGCTTTGGCTGATAACTACATCACGCTTAATTTCATAACCTTCTCCAAGCGATGATTTGAACGTGCTGACATCACCTATGTAAATCAGACCGAAATAATGGTCGGACCCGCGTAGGCGAAGCCCGATTTCGGCATTGTTGTTCCGAAGAGTATAGAGTTCCAGAGGTTCGGCAGAGGGAGCGTTGAAGACCCGGCTGATAATTAGATTATAAACCTCCGCATCAGTCGGAAATTCGTTAAGTAGGTAATCTAATCTACTTCGGTAATCGCCAGGGAATAGTCCACCATTGTTTCGTAAAGCTGTTATCCAGCTTACATACTGACCTCGGTTAGTAGTAAAGTCGAGAAAGAAATCCAGTACTGTTTTTACGTCACTTATAACATCTTCATTCTCTCGTTTTTCAGAGGTACTGGCACTCGTTTTGGGAACAACCGAACTACCTACAAACACCAGTAACGGGTTTTCGAGTTGGTAGGTTTGCATCTGCTCAGGTTGCCTGTAGTAATGCAGTTTTTGCTGGGCAAACAGCAGTAAGTTTTGTAATAGGTATTGCCGTTTTACGGTTTCGCCCGTTAGGTCGTTGTCGGTAAGGTTATGAATCCAGTATGATTTACCGTATCCATCAGCATAAAACCGGCCGTAGCTGTAATCAAAGGCAATGCAACGGCTGTATTCAGCCAACAGGTCCCTGTCTGTAATTTGCCCAAACGTAGCACTGTACTCAAAAGCGAACCCCTGCCGACTAATTCGGTTGCGTACTTCCCGCCAAACACTGTCTTCGGTTTTGCTTCCCTTATGGCCTTCATCAACAAAAAGGGCGTTCTGTTCCTCGAACTCAGCAACCGGAATAGTTACGCCACCGGAGAAGGTTTTTTCTAACTTCAATTTCGAGAGTTCAATCACTTTTACGCCGGGTCCATCTTTGTCCTCGGCGTAAGGCGTAGCCAGCAAATTACTCTGAGCCATCTCGCGCAGGTGTTGCTGGCTAAGTTCCTCGGATGGTGTGAGCAGAATCAGATTTTTAATGGGGAGAGTATAAAGCCTGATGTAATGCCGAACCTGCAATATGTTGAGGTGCAGCAGGTACGTTTTGCCCGAACCGGTGGCATTCCAAAACGCCAGTTTATTCAACTCATCCGCAACAAAGGCGGGTACTTTGCGCAGTTCTCGATTGGGTGATTGCTGGCGGAACCGATTGAGCCGCGCCAGCCAGTCGGCTTTATCGGCGTAGTACTGATTCAGGTAATGTTCGGCAAAAAGAGCTGAGAAATACTGGTAGTATTTCAGGCTTATAGGGGCACTCCGGCCCTCGTTGATGTGGGCCAGATGCCGAATTAAATTTTCGTCGTATTGTTGGAGCAAAGTAGGTGGCACTACCCGCCCCGGACGCACCATAAGGTTCTGAAAAATAAGCGATGATTCAGACTCGTCGGACCGCAGTTCGTACTCGCTGAACGATTTACGCAGGTCGGCAAAATCGCGGAAGCCAAATTCCGCCAGCAGGAATTGGACTAACAGTAACTGTTGATTAAGCATAGGAGGGGCGTTAAACGGCGCTGTCCCAAAGCAACCGGACAAATTCAGTTTCGATAGCTTGCGCTCCAAAACCGTTGTCGGCGTTAGCATAAATTAGTGCGGTGGTATCATACCAGGGCTGGGACAGTACCCAATCGCGTTCGGCAGTGAAGTCGGTGGCTCCCTCTTCGGGCTTTCCTTCTATCACGTCGCGCCAGATGATGAGGTAGGGTTGAAGGCCCTTTTGCCCCACCACAACCCGGTATTCGCGGGACTGATGTTCGGCTACATGATACCGTACCACACGTAACCCCAGCAGGTAGTTAAACGTCGTGATGAGGTCGATGGGTTGATCGTCGCGGATTTCGTTTTGCCGCACTACCCGCAGCGTGTATGAGAATGGGCGCATGAATTTGTCGGGGTTAAGTAAACTGCCCGATGTGCGGGTGCCGTAATCGAGTGAATACCGGATTTTATCCAAAAATGATAGCTCACTACCTTCCTGCACGGCGGCATCGCTGAACTCAATGTTGTTCAATGTATCTTCGTACTGCTCCAACCGCATGTATTGAAACAGGTGGCTACTCCCTACGCCAATAGGTTTTCCATTGCGCCAAGTATCGGAATAGATTACTTTTTTTACGCGCCGAATCAACGTTTTGTCAAAATAATCGCCCATTTCAACCAGAACGTAAGGACGGGACTTATTATCTACATGTTGCAGACTCAATACGGCATCAGCCGTTGTCCCTGACCCGGCAAAGAAATCCATCACAGTTTCACCTTCAAACGTAGTTTGCTCCACAAACCGCCGAATCAGAGTAGTAGGTTTCGGATTGGCGAAAAGCCCCCTTTCCCCAAAAAGATCAGCCAACTGTTTTGCACCATCTGTATTATCAGGCAGAACAGACTTCGCAACATCGGTTTCAGTCTTATGCAAGAATTTTTTAATTCTTGGTACGGTAGTTTCATCATTCCCAAACAAAATCATGTGTTTATCCAACATCGACTCAAAAGATTGAGCGTCATTGCCGGGAATTTTATTTTGCCGCCACAGCCAACCGCGTTGCGGGCAAGCACATGGCTGGTTAGTTTTAGGGTGCAATGGTTTGTAAAATCTGTATTCTGGACTATGAGGGTTTCTGTGATCTGCTGTCAGCGAACTTGAATTAGGCCAAGATGCGTCAGTACTTGTGAAGGGTCTGATCACAGCTTTCTTTGATTCAGCTTCTATCTCACTTACATATTCATCATCTATTAGGCGGTATTCAGCATATTTGTAGTTGTAAATGGCTTTCCAATCATCTTCGCCCTTTGCATCTTCCCAATCTATTCCAGCGGTTTCAGCGGCATCTTTGAGTTCCTGTACATGTGTTTTGTACAGATTTTTCAATTCCTGACGAATTGTTTCTACAGACGGATAGTCTGAATTTAACCGGTTTATGAGCTCAACAACTTCATCAAAGCCTGGCTTTTGCTGCCGGAACATATTCGGGATTTGTTCAACTAAAGCCCGGTTTTTGGCATAACAAAATACGTATTCGTGATTACGGGAATACGTCTTAGAATCGTTGTGTGTGGTGTTCTTCGTCCAGATGATGACCTCCACGTAATTCTTCTCCCCAAATACAGCATCAAGTAACAAATAGAGCCGGTGCGATTCTTTAAACTCTTCTTTCTTGTCGTTCAAGCTCACAAACAGGACCCCATCAGGCGTTAGGGAGTCACGAGCGGCAACCAGTCGGTCGTGCATCATACTCAACCAACTTGAGTGCTGAAAGCTGTCTTTATAGGGAAAATCATTCTCGCCGGTATTATACGGCGGGTCGATATAAATGCACTTAACCTGATTGCGGTATTTAGGTTTCAGGAAGTTGAGGGCTTGCCAATTTTCGGAGTTTAGTAGCAGGCCATTGGTTTGGGCATCGAGGTTATCCAAGGCAGCCAATAATTTCCATTTTAGGGCGTCGGGTAAATAAGCCGTATCCAGCACCAGTTTGTCGTTGGCGAGCAGGTAATCCTGGTTAAGGACAGTATCTTTATCAATAAAGCCCAGCGTTTGCCAGTCGGCTTGCTGCTTCTGGTCGGGGTCGGTTAGCACATGGCTCAACACGGCATCGCGTACCGGGTCGGGAATACGGTCGAGGGTAAGGCAGTAATCGGCCTGCACTACAAACTTACGCTTCTCAAAAAGCCGTTTCTGAAACTCTTCCAGTTCGCCCAGAAACTCAATGATGGTCAGGGCCAGTTGACGGATGGTTGATGCCAGTGTTACGTTCAGGCTGATGCTGGTTTGTACGTCGGCATCAGTCCACCTGGGGTCAAGGAAGTTAACGGCCAGAACTTCGTTTTTCAGGAAGAAATCAAGTTCCCGCCGTAGAAACCCCCTCAGGTCTTTATGGATGAAATAGTCAAACTTGTTCACGGCCATAAACCGCTCCAAGTGATACTGGAACGTGGAAACAGAATCTTTACCCCGCTTCCGATTGGTTTGGAAAAGCGTAATCAGCTCAACGTCGGCGGTTTGGCCGATTCGGTCAGGCAGCAGGGTCAAGAGTTTTACTACAACGCCCTTATCGGCGGTGCGCTGGGCCGGTTTTATTTCCCAAGCCGCGATGTCTTCGGGTGTTGGAAGCCGATATTCAAACCAGATCGTCAGGCGGTTATTAGAGAAAGTAAACCAAGTATCGGCATCAGGTAAGCCCACCGGAATAAACAACCGTCCCTTTTCTTCTTTATTGTTATTGAGCGAACTCTCAGCATCGCGAAGGCGAAACTCAACGGTACGCTGGTGTGCCGGGTCGGTAGCCGTATTGGTAAAGACATAGTTGCGAAAGCTCTCGCCGGTCTTAATGTAGTATTGGTCATAATTGGCCCAATACAGTTTTACTTCTTCACCGTTATAAGGAATCAGGTAGCTGTCACGCCCAGCGCGGGGTTTGGTAATAAAGTCGCCTTCTTCGTAATACCGTTCAAAAAACTGGTATAGTCGATTATAGATGTCACGTTCTGTATCGGCAGATACCTGCACGTTTGCCAACTGCTGTTTAGCCTGTAAAAACTTCTGGTAGGGTTCCTGAAATATCGGCAACTGCCCGTACTGATTGGCTTTAGTTTCCAGGTCGTCGGGAAGGTCGAAGTTAATACCGAACTGCGTAGCTAGTTGTTGCTGCGCTTCGTTCAGAGTGGTTGTAGCATCAGTAGCTTCGCGTCCGGCAATTTTATTACGAACAGATTCAACAACCGCGTCGAGTTCTACATCGAGGAACTGCGTAACCTCGGCAGCTTTAAGGTTCAGAATGCGATAGATGCCAAAATCTAAGTCGGTATGGTTCAGTTGAAAGAGTTCGCGAAGTAGTTCTTTAAATTGGTCTTTGGCAGCTAGAGCCATAATCGGGTAATACTATGTAGTTCAAATAATGAAGCAAAGTAGTGAAAAATCAGGGGTTCGGCATCTTGATGGCCTACTGTCTTCTTTGAGTCCAATCCCAAAGTGGGGTTACAACACCATGTCACACCATTACAGGAAAATGCCTTTTACTTCCACCCCGTTACTATCAATGGAGATTTACTTATTAAAATAGAATCAGGTACGTCACCCTCGTGTATAAGCTCGATTTGTCTAAACGGATAAGTACGTTGGGCCATCGTACTTGGATAGGTAGCTATGAGTTGTCTCTCAATATCATCAATCCAGCTCACATCTTCACTGCTTAGCTCGCCTATGTACAGCTTTGCGCCGTGCTGCAAACAACCCTCAATCCAGTGTTTATACCCGGAGTTATATCGCCCGGTCCGCTTACCTGCTTCGTGTTTTCTTGAACCACCTCCAAAAAAGCTCTTATCAGCCTTCCCCCAATAGAAGGGTTTGCCATCCCACTCATGAAGGTAAATTACACCAGTACAGTCACAAGCGTCTTTATACGTCTTGTATTGTTTCCAGTTGATTATCATACTTCTCTGAAAAGTCTATCTGTTACAGCTGTTTACTTTAAACAGTGTTTAAGCAATCGGCTTTTAATCAGGAAATAATTGATTGGAAGAGAATGTATCGCAACTTGTATTGCAAGTACACAAAAAAAGCACTTACAAAATTATTGTAAGTGCTTGATCTTTAGGGCTCCCGAAGCTGGGCTCGAACCAGCGACCCTCTGATTAACAGTCAGATGCTCTAACCGACTGAGCTATTCGGGACTGTGATCCTGTCGAATCGTGATGCAAAAGTAGTCGGTCGAAAGGCACTACGCAAGTGGTTGACCGAAAAAATTTGCGTTTATGATGTCAACTCGGTGACGATCAATGAGAAAAATTTTAGCGGAAAGCGTCCGGACGGTTGTGCGGTACGTTTTGCAGGATCAATTCCTTTACCTTACGGGCATCGCTCTTTGTGAAATTATTGATGACGATCTCCTGCCGGGCGCGGGGAATGACCCGGATCGTTGAGAAGAAAACGCCATTGTCGATCTCGACGCCGGAGATGTCCGAAAAGAAAACGAAATTGTCGGTGCCGCCGATGAGCTTGCGGATGCGGAACGTAACGCCTTTCTCGTTGAATTCGACCTCGTCGCGGGTAAGAGGGTCTTTGAAGCTGCTGCTACGGAATATCTGGGCCATGGCTGTATCTGTGAATGGAAATTATTTTTTAGGGACGTAGATCACTTTCTTGGTTTCAAAAAAAGGTTCATCGAAATAATCGGAGAGGTCATAGGCGCGGTACCGATCGGGTACTTCGGCCAGTTCTTCGGTTAGGTCACCCCCTTTGAGGTACAAAACACCGTTGGGTCGGTCGTTGTTACCGGCTTTGTGGATTTTATAGCGTACCCAGCCTAGAAATGGTTTCAGACGGGTAACGGCCCGGCTTACAACGAAATCGTAAGTGGTGTTCAACTGCTCAACCCGTACCTGTTCGGCTTTGACATTGCTGAGGTCGAGCGCTTCGGCAACGGCTTCCACGACTTTGATCTTCTTGCCGATGCTGTCTACCAGGTGAAAGTCGGCCATGGGGAAGAGGATGGCCAGCGGAATGCCCGGAAATCCCCCGCCGGTCCCTACGTCCAGGATTTCGGTACCGGGTTTGAACTGAACGATTTTGGCAATGCTAAGCGAGTGCAGGATGTGCTTTTCGTAAAGAGCGTCAATGTCCTGACGCGAGATCACGTTGATTTTGGCGTTCCAGTCGCGGTAGAGGCCGTCCAGTGCGGCAAAACGCTCTTTCTGCTCAGCAGTCAGATCCGGAAAATATTTAAGCAGAATGTCGATGTTCATGTTAATCTCAGATTACCGCCAGTAATACCGTTTACTACGTCGGGTAAATAATGTTTTAATCCCCGCCAGGCCATAATATACGCCCAGCAACAAATCCATAAAGGGCATACTGGCTGCGTGAACTGTATGGGCCAGCCGATAACTGATTCGGCCGACAATGCCCCAGAAAAGTAGAAGACGCACCCCAAACGCACCACTGGCTGTCAGCAAAAGAAACCACTCAGCTTCGGTAAATGGCTGATGAATGATTTCCTTGATCAAAAGAATACCGCCGACCACAAGGCCTAACAACCAGGTCAATACGTGTGATCCCGTTAGTAGACCTAGTCGAATTTTATGGCCGGTTTTGTAATACCTTCCAACGTTCAGATGACGTCGTTTCTGGTGCTGCCAGTCGGCCCAGGTTTCTTTTGGCTTCGACCAGGTAAAAGTCGCCGGGTTCAGACAAATTGTCGTGTTCCGGCGAGTTGCTACTTCGTTGACGAACAGGTCATCGTCTCCGCCCAGTACGTTCTTGTGCGTATAAAAACCTTTGTTGGCAAAGAACAATTGCGTCCGATAAGCCAGGTTTCGACCAACGCCCATGTAGGGTTTACCCGCCAGTGCCAGCGAAAAATACTGCACGGCTGTAAATAGAGTCTCTGAGCGGATCAGCAGGTTGAGCAGGCCTGGGCGCTTTTCGTAGGGCGAAAAGCCGAGGACTAAGTGCTTGTCTGCATTGACCAGGCCGTCGACCATGATAGCCAGCCAATCGGTTGATGCTGGTCGACAATCGGCGTCGGTCAGCAGAACCGAAGGGTACCGCGCCTTTTTCAGGCCAATGGTCAGCGCATATTTTTTGGGCGTTACGTGCTCGTGCTCCTTGTCGATTCGGATGGACTGGAGATGAGGGTACTCCGCCGTTAGTTGCTCCAGAAGAAGATTCGTGCCGTCGGTGGAGCGATCATCCATAATCAGCACCTCAAACGTAGGATACTTCTGGGCTACAAGCTGCGGGATAAGTTCTTCCAGATTTTCTCGTTCGTTATGAGCGCAAACCACCACCGTAATCCCTGCCGACGTAGTCGGAGAAGCTGACGAATTTGCCCGGTAAAAAGCGGTTCGGGAAAAGACAAATAAAATGTAAATGAGCTGAATACTGACGACGACAAGCCAGCTTATCAGTAATGTGGTAATCACAAGATGCGTTGGGTGAATGGTTTGCAAAGATAGGGAAAAGAGGAGGAGAAAGGAGGAACGGAGAACGGAACAAGGAGTAGTCAGGAGAAAGAAATGAGCAGTGAATGAAGCTAAAAAGGTGAAACCTCTTCTTTTTGCCTTATAACTTGTTCCTTTCTCCATTCCTCCTTGTTCCGTTCGATACCTATTATCTTTGTAGAATGACATTTTCGATTACTGCTCAGGATACGCAGTCGAAGGCCCGTACCGGAACGCTGACGACGGATCATGGGCCTATTCAGACACCGATTTTTATGCCCGTCGGTACGGCGGGTACGGTGAAAGCCGTCCACCAACGCGAGCTGGAGACGGATGTAAACGCCGAAATTATTCTCGGTAATACGTATCATTTGTACCTGCGGCCCGGCCTCGACGTACTGAAACAGGCGGGCGGACTGCATGCATTCAACGGCTGGCGTCGCCCTATTCTAACCGATTCGGGCGGATACCAGGTGTATTCGCTGTCGAATACGCGCAAGATTAAAGAGGAAGGCGTTACGTTCAAGGCGCATACCGATGGGTCCAAACATACGTTTACGCCGGAAGGCGTAATGGATACGCAGCGGATCATTGGGGCCGACATTATCATGGCATTCGATGAATGTACGCCCTACCCCTGCGAGTACGGATACGCACGTTCGTCGATGGAGATGACCCACCGCTGGCTGAATCGCTGCATTGAGCGCTTTGATAGCACCGAGGGGCTGTATGGCTACCGACAAACGTTGTTCCCGATTGTGCAGGGTAGCACGTACTCAGACCTACGTCGACAGTCGGCCGAGGTTATTGCCAGCAAGGAGCGGGAGGGGAATGCTATTGGCGGGCTGGCCGTTGGGGAGCCCGCCGAAGAAATGTATGCCATGATTGAACTGGTTAACGGTATTCTGCCCCTCGACAAGCCGCGTTATCTAATGGGCGTGGGTACCCCTGCCAACATTCTGGAAGCGATTGCGCTGGGCGTAGATATGTTCGACTGCGTCATGCCTACCCGGAATGCCCGGCACGGACTGCTGTTTACGACAGAAGGTATTATGAATATTAAAAACGAAAAATGGAGCCGCGACTTCAGCCCGATTGATGCAGGACTGGGTGGCTATGCCAGTACGTTTTACACGAAAGCCTATTTGCGTCATCTGTTTAAGTCTGATGAACTGCTGGGTGGACAGATTGCGAGCCTGCATAATCTTACGTTTTACCTGTGGCTGGTCCGCCAGGCACGAGTTCATATTACGGCTGGGACATTTGTTAGCTGGAAGAACATGATCCTGCCAACGCTTATGCAGCGAATGTAAGTAATATTACTTATTCTTGATTGGGTGGGTACTAGCTATGGGTGAACAAGATATAGAGATAAGAATCTATATACTATGTAGTTTACTATACGTAGTTTAGAGAAATTAAATGACGATATTGATAATTTCGTTTTGGGGGAATTATGTGAAATAAAAAATTGGAGAACTATTAATTTGTCTAGTGGTTATTTACTAATTGGTACTATTGCTTAAGTAATTGTCTAGTTACATTTGTGAGCCGTTTCATAACGGACGGCCCACCGTAACTTTATCATATATCTGTACCGTGTTAGTCAGGAAAGGCGAAAGCTTGTTTCTCTGGCTGGTTGTATTTACTTACTTGAACAGCCAGTCTGAAAGAGCGTGGGGGCAAACGCCCTCCACGCTGACTAATGAGCAGGTGCAACAGTTTGTGCAGCAGGCGCAGGCCAGCGGCATGACCGAAACGCAACTGGAAGAGTTGGCGAAAACCCGCGGCTTTACAACGGCTGATATTACGGCCATGCGGCAGCGGATTCGCCAACTCCAGCCAGTTGCGGTAAAGACGGAACAAACTTCCAAGCCGGCTCCATTGCGGGAGCAGCCGCCAACGCCCGCTCCGCCGGCCAGTACAAAATCGTCGACCGTCTTTGGCGCGTCGTTATTTACGAACGCTACGTTATCATTTGAGCCAAACCTGCGACTGGCAACACCCCGTAATTACATCATCGGGCCCGACGACGAACTGATCATTACTGTTTTTGGTAATGCCCAGCAGACGTATCGCCCCCGCGTCACACCCGAAGGAACTATCCTTATAGAAAATATCAGTCCCATTTATGTTAACGGACTAACCATAGAGCAGGCCGAACGGCGAATTATCTCCCGGCTACGAACGCTCTATCAGGGCCTCAACTCGGCAGGTAGTGGGATTAACGCTCAACTCACATTAGGTAGCGTTCGGAGTATCAAAGTGACGTTGATGGGGCAGGTCGTGCGACCGGGTACGTATACGCTGTCGTCGCTGGCAACGGTATTCAACGCACTCTATGCCGCCGGTGGACCAGACCCGGAGCGGGGTTCCTTTCGGTCGATCAATATTCTGCGCGGAAATCGGATAATCCGGACGCTGGACGTGTACGATTTTCTGCTGCGGGCCGACCAGCGAAGTAACATACGATTGCAGGATCAGGACCTCATCTTTATCAATCACTACGAGAACCGGATTGAGTTGGGGGGAGAAGTCAAACAGCCCGGCCTGTACGAAATTCGAACTGGTGAAACCTTACAGCAGGTATTAGCCTTCGCGGGTGGATTTGCCGAACGGGCCTACACGGCCGCTCTTACATTACAGCGTAATACCTCAACGGAGCAGCAACTGATCAACATTACGGCAGCTGAGATTGATCAGTTTGTGCCTAAAACCGGCGATCGGTACATAGTCGGAACCATCTCGGACCGTATTACCAACAAAGTGCGTATTAGTGGGGCCGTGTTCCGGCCGGGCGCTTATGCGCTGTCGCAGAACACAACGGTCCGCCAGCTGATTAAAACCGCTGAGGGGCTGCGCGAAGATGCATTTCTGCACCGGGCCGCGATCCGGCGCTTCCGCGAAAACCTCGATCCGGAACTGCTGTCAATAGACATTGGTAAACTGATGCGTAACGAAGTCGCCGACGTATCACTGCAACGCGATGATGAGTTGGTTGTCAGTACCATCGGCGACCTGCGCGAGCAACGGACCATTACGGTGCAGGGGGCCATCAACAAAGCCGGAACGTTCGACTTTGCCGACAGTATGACGGTGGCTAACCTGGTTGTGCTGGCGGGTGGTTTTACCGAATCGGCCAGTTCGTCTAGACTAGAAATTGCTCGGCGGGTTAAGAACGATACGGCAGGGTTAGATAAAAACCAATCGGTGCAGTTGATTGTCTGCGACATCGACCCCCAACTACGGCTGAACAGTACCGACGCCCGGTTGCTACTGCATCCCTTCGACCAGGTTTTTGTCCGACATTCGCCCCGGTACGAAGCCCAGAAGGGGGTAACTGTTACCGGTGAAGTATTTTATCCGGGGCCGTATGCCATTCGGCAGAAGAACGACCGGATTACGGATTTAATCAGCCGGGCGGGTGGGGTACGTCCCGAAGCGTTTCTACAGGCCGCCCGCTTCAGCCGGAAGGGCGAACTGATTTCACTGGACATCCGCCGAATTATGCAGTATCCGGATAGTGGCGGCAATCTCCTGCTGGAAGACGGCGACGCGCTTATCATTCCGCGCAAAGTTGAACTGGTACGTATCCGGGGTGAAGTGCTCAATCCCGCAACGGTAGAGTTTCGGCCGGGAAAATCGACACGCCGGTACATCGACGAAGCTGGTGGGTTCACGAAGAAGGCGCTAAAGCGGAAGACCTACCTGGTTGGCGCAAACGGCAAAATACAGCCGACTCATTCCTTTCTGGGTATCCGTTCATACCCGCGCCCCGACCGTGGGGCCGAAATTGTCGTGCCGGTGGAATCGCCCAAAGAGACAAACCGAAGTTCCCCCGCCGAACGAGTCGCGTTGCTGTCGGTGATGGCGTCGGGGGCTGCTGTTCTTTTGTCGGCAATCCGGCTCTTTAGTAATTGACTCACAACTATGCTGACACTGCCATCCACATCAACAAAATCTCCGTCTTTTTTCGGGTTAGCATTATCGTCGCCAGTCGTGCTGCGTACGCTTTGGCGGGGTCGGATTTGGTTGGCAATCTGGAGTAGTACTTTGGCGATACTAGGCGTAGCGGTTGCGTTCGTAAGTCCGGTTGAGTTTGTATCGACGGCCCGGATCATGCCTGAAATGGGAAACAATTCGGGCGACATGTTCAGGCGGCTGGCATCGGTGGCTGCGTTTAGTGGTCTCGACTTATCGGACACGGAAGGAATGGACGCAATCCGGCCGGACCTCTATCCAAACGTGCTCCAGAGTACGCCGTTCATTCTTTATCTGCTTGGGCAACCAGTTACGACGGACGATGGCCAGACTGCAACGTTGACCAAACTGCTGGATGAAACAGCGGTGAACTGGGAATGGAAAAACTGGTTTCAAACTAATCAGCTACCACCAGTACGAACGTCGGGCAAATTGATCCGGTTGACCCAGAAACAGCAAAGTCTGGCGGAGGAAATCAGTGAACGGGTTAGCGCTAAACTCGATACCCGATCGGGGGTAATCACCATCACGGCCAACATGCCGGACGCCTACGTAGCGGCCAGCGTAGCGCAACTGGCAATGGATTACCTGACGAAGTACGTAACGAGTTACCGTACTGAGAAGGCGCGCCAGGATTTACAGTTTTATGAACAGCAGCTGATCAGAGCCCGGCAGCGGTATCAGTCGGCGCAATACAATGTTTTTCGCTACAACGACCAGCACCGGCACCTGGTTATCCAGGCGGCTACGATGGATAAACAACGTATGGAAGCCGAACTGACCATTGCGCAGACGGTTTATACTGAACTGGCGCGGCAGTTTGAGCAGGCAAGACTGAAAGTGCAGGAGCGAACACCGGTTTTCAAAGTGCTCGAACCTGCGCAGATTCCAAGTAAGCGCGTGGCGCCCAAACGAACCGTAATTGTGCTGGTATTTGCCCTCGTTGGTCTGAGTCTCGGTAGTATCTACCTGCTGGCTCAGGGAGCTGATTTGTTTAGCCGATGGCGAATGCTCCTTGAATAAATTGCCAGCTTTTCTGCTGGATTCTTCTAATGCCCACCAACCCATAACTCGACAGAAATTTTGTTCGACGCGTTACAACATAAAGACAAACAACTGGCTGTCATCGGCCTGGGCTACGTTGGCCTGCCGATTGCGCTGGAGTTTGCGAAGAAATTCCAGGTCATTGGATTCGACATCAGCGCTGACCGGGTCGCGATGCTTCAACGAGGAGAAGACCCATCGCGGGAGATGCCAGAAGAAGCGTTTGCTGGTGTGGATATTACGTTCACGGCTGATCCGGCTGATCTGAAACGGGCTCATTTTTTCGTTGTGGCCGTCCCTACGCCGGTTGATGATTATAAAGTGCCCGATCTGAAACCACTGGTACGTGCCTCTGAGGCCATTGGGCGGGCGCTCAAGCCGGGCGATTATGTCGTTTATGAGTCGACTGTGTACCCCGGCTGCACGGAGGATGATTGTCTGCCTATTCTGGAACAACAATCGGGGTTGAAGCTGGGGCCGGATTTCAAACTGGGCTATTCACCCGAACGGATCAATCCCGGCGACAAAGTCCGGACCTTGCCCAACATTCTGAAAATTGTATCGGGGAATGATGCCGAAGCTGCGCAAACCATCGCCCAGGTTTACGGAAACATCATCACCGCTGGGATTTACACGGCGCCAACCATCAAGGTAGCCGAAGCCGCCAAAGTAATCGAAAACACGCAGCGGGATCTGAATATCTCCCTCATGAATGAGTTGGCTATCATCTTCGACCGGATGAATATCGATACGCAGGAAGTCATCAAAGCGGCCGCTACCAAGTGGAATTTCCTGCCGTTCACACCCGGCCTGGTGGGCGGCCACTGCATTGGCATCGACCCGTACTATCTGCTCTACAAGGCCCGTCAACTGGGGTACGACCCACAGGTTATTAACTCCGGCCGCCGGATCAACGATGGTATGCCGGCCTTCGTCGCTACGAAACTCGTTCAGATGCTTCTGCAGCATGGCAAAAATCCGCGCCAGACGAAGGTGCTGGTAATGGGCCTGACCTTTAAGGAGAACGTGTCCGATATCCGCAATTCACGCGTGGCTGATCTGGTGCGGGAGCTGATGAAATACGCCATTAATGTTCACCTGATCGATCCGCACGCGTCGCCCAATGAGGTAGCCGCCGAATACCGGATGACGCTCATGGATACCCCCTCGAATAAGTATGATGCCGTGATTGTAGCGGTGGGGCACGACGAGTACAGGACGCTGGCGCTCGATTACTTCCGGGGGCTGATGAATGGGGCGCCCATTCTTCTGGACCTGAAAGGGATGTACAGCGTGCCGACAGATGACGGACTGACTTACTGGCGACTATAACCCCGACGGACCATGCATGTGATTCTTGTTGGGAGCCCGGCGTTCGATTCGCTGGAGTATCACCTGAGTGATGCGTTGCAGGTGCTTGGTCATACGACGCTCATTGTCGATCCGGCCGCCGAAGTATTTCTGCCTGCTAAACTTACGTACTGGGCCGCCCGGTTTAACGAAACGTATGACCGGTTGGTTGCCGAACGGATAGCTACTCGGATTGTGGCAAATCGGCCGGATCTGGTGCTGGTCATATACCGGACGATGCACCCGGTGTTGGTCGACCAATTGAAACGACAACTGCCCGGTGTTACCATTGCGCAGATTAATCCCGATGCGCTGACTAATCTGGAAAAGCAGCAGATCATCGCATCGGATTACGATTGCTATTTTTCCAAGGAGCCATACGTAGTCAGTGCCCTGCGCGACAAGGCCGGACTACCCGCGTATTATCTGCCCGAAGGCTTTAATCCGCGAATACACCGGAAGCCCACAATCAGCAAAGCCGATGCTGAGCGTACTACCAATATGGACGTATTGGTTTACGGCGGTTTATATGCTTACCGCGCCCGGATGGTTGAGCAGTTAATCCGGGCGGGTATCAACGTTGTCGTGTTCGGAATGGAAGGGCCGTATCTGAACGCAGCTGTGAAATCGGCCTTCCGGGGGCGCTACCTGGTCGGTGAAGAAAAGAACCAACTGTTGTATGGTGCCCGGATTGTTTTCAATAATCTCCACTACGCTGAGGTGACGTCGGCCAACCAGAAATACTTTGAGATTAACGGTATCGGCGCTTTTCAACTGTGTGATCACAAACCGACGCTGGACGACTATTCAGGCATACCGACGGAGCGCGTTACCTTCGGCACCATAACCGATGCTATCGATAAAATCCGCTACTACCTGAGCCGTCCTGACGAGCGTTACGAACTCGCTGAGCAGCAGTACCAGCACTTTCAGAAATACCACACCATCGATCAACGAGTCAGCCAACTGCTGCGTATCACTGGTCTGCAATCTTCATCGTCGACAGCTTATGAAACGGTGGGGAGGTAGTTTATTAGCTGGCGGGCTATGCTGGCAACTCGTTGGCGCAACGCTTCCCGAAGCGCTGTCCGTAGCCGCAACCTGGTACGCCGGAGTAGTTTTGCTGGCTAGGGTAGGGCAGAAAATCGCCATCTTGGAGGTCATTGCCTTCATTGCTGCCCTCGAATTACTGCTGGTGCCGACGATTACGTATTGGGTCTTTCCCGCATCCATGCCGGTTGAGTCAGCGGAATACCTTGGCTACGCATTGCCCGCCTATATCGCTTTTTACATTGGCCTGACCCGGCGGTGGTCCGAACAGAAACTGAATCACCAGGGATACATTCAGGCCGCCAGGGAATATCTTCAGGATAAGAGCCGGGTGGCGTTGGTGTTGCTGCTCATTGGACTGGGTGGATTTACGGTAAAAACTGCTTTCCCGGACGCCCCGACGATTGTGGGAGCGCTGCCATCTTACTGCCTGTTCATCAGCGTTTTTTACGCCTATTACGCCAACAGCCCATTCAAAGAGGTCATTCTGGGTATTGTGTCTGGCGCGTTACTGCTGTACACAGTCCGGGAAGGAATGTTCGGCGATCTGTTTTTCTGGCTGATGCTGCTACTGCTGTTTTTTGCCGCAGGCCAGCAAACGCCCCTGTCGCCACAGCTAAAGTCAGCTACTGTCATTCTTGTCTGTACGCTTTTGCTGATTATTCAGTCGGTGAAGGGCGAGTACCGCCGAAATACCTGGGGCTATCAGCGGGGTGAACGTAGCAGCAATCCAGCCTTGCTGGGTGAGCTGCTGATCGATCGCCTGACCCAGCCCGAAAAAATCTGGAACCTGCCGCACCTGTACCTGTCGCTGGCCCGCTTCAACCAGGGGCGAATGATTGGTAGCGCAATGGCAAAAGTGCCGACTCACGAAGCGTTCGCCAGCGGTGAAGTACTGCTGACGTTTCTGTATCCATTCGTACCCCGGCTGCTCTGGCCGGAAAAACCGCAGACGGGGGGCTACGAAAATATCCGACGCTTCACGAGTCTGCCGCAGTCGCAGAATACCAGCATCAATCTCTCGCCGGTGGGCGAGGGGTACGTCAATTTTGGCTATAGTGGTATTGCCTTTTCGTGGCTATACGGGCTAGTGCTGAGCGGTATTTTTCAGGCCGTTTTTCGGGTAGCAGAGCGGGTACCATCGGCCGTACTGTGGCTGCCGGTTCTGTTCATCGGTTGCCTGACGATGGAAACTGACCTGCTGTCGACCTGGGGGAGTCTGGTCAATAATCTGATTTTCATTGCGCTGCTTTTCTGGCTTTTTAAACGCGTCAGGATTTCACTATGACCATTACGTATGTCTTCCGAAGCACTGGTACTGGATACAGTATCGAAGAGCAGTTCAGCGCTGTTCGCCGGGTAGTGGAGCAGCTGGGATATACTACAAAACGTGTGCAGTTGCCGCATATTGGCAGAAGCTGGCAAACGCTCTGGCGTAATATGCAGGTAGCCAGAAAGGCTGCTGCCGGAGCCGGACTGGTGCATATTACCGGCGACGTTCACTACGTAGCACTGGCACTGCCCCGACGCCAAACGGTGCTGACTGTTCATGACTGCGTTACGCTGGAGAAGAACCGCAGACGACCGCTACGTTTCGCATTCTTCTGGCTGTTCTGGTATTACTTGCCGGTTCGGTGGGCAACGGTCGTTACGGTTGTGTCGGACAAAACCCGACAGGAACTGATTCGGTACGTAGGGCCGATTGCGCAAAAAGCGGTCGTCATTTCAAACGGCTATCATCCCCTGTTTACCCGTCAACCAGTCTCCTTTCGTAGTGAGTGTCCGGTACTGCTACAAGTGGGCACGGCTCCGCACAAGAACCTGGATCGATTGATAACTGCACTCGAGGGAATTTGCTGTGAGCTTCTGATCGTGGGTCCGTTGACGGAGGAACAACTAACAAATTTGAATCAGAAGCAGATTCACTACGAGCACTACGTTGATCTGGACTTACAGACCCTAGTAACCCTCTATAAACGCTGTGATCTGATTACGTTCGTGTCGACTTACGAAGGCTTTGGCCTGCCTATTCTGGAAGCCAACGCCGTCGGGCGGGTTGTTGTTACATCCGACCTGTCGCCCATGTGCGAGATAGCTGGATCAGCCTCCCACTTGGTTGATCCGTTTGACGTTGCGTCCATTCGGGCGGGAATTCTGCGGATCATGCAGGACGAAGGGTACCGGAATGAATTAATTCAGGCTGGTTACGCCAACGCCCGGCGGTATTCCCTCGAAACCGCGGCCGGCGCGTATAGCACAGTTTATCAGCAGGTGCTGCGTGAAAAAATTCTAACCAGCGTGGCCGTATGAAAATCATGATCTCCGCCGACTGGTTTTATCCCGCGCAGAAAGGCGGTCCGAGTAATTCTATTTACTGGCAGTCCAAAGCGCTAACCCGCGCTGGGTACCAGGTAACGGTTGTCGCTACTTCGCAGGACCAACCAACGTCCACTCCGCTCAACCGCTGGGTAACGCTCGACTGCGGCCGTGTGATTTACACCCGTAATCCACACTTCTACCTGCCGTTGCGGCACCTTTGGTACGGCTGGAGAACCATTCGCCAGGTTGATGTAGTCCACGTTAACAGCTTGTTTTATCCCAGTTCGCTGGTATTTGTGTGGCTGGCCAAACTAGTTCGGAAACGGATTGTCTGGACGCCCCACGGTGAGTTAAGCCCAGTTGCGCTGAGGTTCAGTCCCTGGCGTAAACGGGTGGTACTGAGTTTGATTCGACGGGTATGTCAGGGTGTTACGTTTCACGCGACCAGTGCCGAAGAGGTTGCCCAGATTCGACAGCAACTGGGGCCGACTGTAACAGTTCGGGCGGTAACGAATATGATGGAACTGCCTGAGCCAGTTGGGGCCATTGACGTGTCCCACAAGATCCACCCCTATCTACTGTTCATTGGCCGACTGCACCCGATCAAAGCGATTGACCGATTGATTGATGCAGTGGCGCAGTCGGAGCTGTTTTGGGCGAGCGACTATCAATTAATCATTGCCGGGCAAGACATAAATGGCTACCGGCAGCGGCTGATTGAACAGGTACAGCAACGCGGTCTGATGGATAGGGTATTGTTCATCGGTGAGGTGGAGGGTGCGCGCAAAGAAATGCTCTACGCCCGGGCTCAGGTCACGATTTTACCGTCGCACTCTGAAAATTTCGGCAACGTCGTTATGGAGTCGCTGGCCCAGGGAACGCCCGTTATTGCATCGACCGGTACCCCGTGGCAACTGCTCGAAACGGAGCAGGTTGGTAACTGGGTTGTCAATGATCCGGAAACGCTCGGAAAGACAATCGATACGTATTTGACCATGCCTGATGATCAGTACCGGGCTTACCGGAACCGGGCGCATGCGCTGGCCCATCAGCGGTTTGATATCATGGCGAACGTAGCACAATGGCAGACTCTTTATACCGGCCAGGCAGTATGAATGAACCTACAGACTTCCGGTATCGCCTGGCCAAAGTGTGGCGATACGCTGGCCTATACGGCTGGTCGCGTACGATAAACAAGGTGATCGGGCGAATGCGCTGGATGCGCTTACCTCGTTTCGGACAGAAGAAGGACGCTGCCGATACGTCGTTCATCGGGTGCGGCCAGTTTGCGTTTACTAGTCTGGCGTTCTTTCTGCGCAAACGGCAGGGTGCCATTTTTCTGGACGCTTATGATACCGACCCGCAGCAGGCCGAAACCCTGGCCAAATTCTACCGTTTTCGAAGCGTAGCTCCGACCCTTGCTACGCTGTTGGCGAATCCGTCACTGAAGCGGGTCTATATCGCGTCCAATCACGCATCGCATACACCTTACGCCGTGGCTTTGTTAGCCCGTGGGGTCGATGTATACCTAGAGAAGCCCATTGCCGTAACGCGGGCGCAATTGGCCGAGTTACGGGCCGCCCAACGGCAATCATCCGCCCGGCTTTATGCGGGGTATAACCGACCCTACGCATCGGGTATCCAACTGCTTAGGCCGTACGTAACCGGAGGGCCTACAACCGGTGCTTTCAGCCTCAGTTGCGTCGTGAACGGTCACCGGATTCCGTTTGATCACTGGTATCGTCGGCCCGAAGAAGGAAGCCGAATTTGCGGAAACCTGGGGCACTGGATCGATTTGATGATGCATGTGCTTGCCTGGCGGGGGTTACCGGACTGGTTCGACATCGGCATTGTACGCGCGAATCCTGCCGAGCCCGACGACAATCTGACCATCACGTTTACCACCGATCGCCATGACCTGATAAGCCTGATGCTCACCGCCCGGTCAGAACCGTTCGAAGGGGTTAGTGAACAGATCAATCTTCAGTATAACGACCTCATCGCTCATATCGACGATTTCCGGCGTATGACCCTGTGGCAGGGAAAGCATCGAGAACGGTGGCGCTTTTCGCCCAAAGACGTGGGCCACGAGCGAGCGACACTACAGCCGTTTCGGGCCGATAATCGCGACTGGTGGGAAGTGGAGTTGTCGACATTGCTGACACTACATATTAGCGAGCAGGTGAATTCAGGTTCGCTCACCAGCCGCTTTAAGATAGCCGAAGAACTGGCCCGGCTGGAGGCCGATACAGTGACAATAGTACGTACCCTGCCCACTCATGAACATCCTGACCGTCGTCGGTACCCGGCCGAACTTTATGAAAGCAGCCCCGTTGCATCGGGCATTGATGAATCGCTCCCAGATTACCCCGAAGCTAGTGCATACGGGGCAGCATTATGATGTTCGAATGAGTGCCGTATTTTTTCAGCAGCTTGATCTCCCCGAACCCGATTACTATCTGGGTGTCAGTACAGGAACGCCAACGCAGCAGACCGCCGAGATTATGCAGCGATTTGAGCCGATTCTGATTGAGGAACAGCCCGACTGGGTCGTTGTCATCGGCGACGTAACCAGTACACTGGCCTGCGCGCTGGCGGCCAATCGGCTGGGCATTCGAATCGCACACGTTGAAGCCGGTCTACGGTCGGGCGACCGAACGATGCCCGAAGAGATAAACCGCATCCTGACCGACGCCTTAGCCGACTGCCTGTTCGTAACGGAGCAGGCTGGGCTCGATAACCTTAGGCGGGAAGGCATCAATCCGGCAAACGTCTATTTCGTTGGGAACGTAATGGTCGACTCTCTGATTCAGCATCGCAGCAAAGCCAGCCGTGTAAACAGTGTCAGAGCGTTCGGGCTACAGTCCCGTAGTTACATCCTGGCAACCATGCATCGGCCTTCAAACGTGGATACGCAGACGGGACTGGGGCGAATTTTACAACTTATCGATTGTGCCTCGCAGTATCGAACGGTCGTGTGGCCAGTACATCCTCGCACGCGGGCTAATCTGGATAAACTGGGGTTACTGACTCAACTGGATACCTCGTCAAACGTACTGCTGCTGGAGCCCCAGGGCTACCTGGAATTTCTAAACCTGATGGAACACGCAGCTGTCGTCATGACCGATTCCGGCGGCATTCAGGAAGAAACTACCTATCTGCGGGTTCCGTGCCTGACCTTCCGGGAAAGGACGGAGCGGCCCGTTACTATTGAGCTGGGAACAAATCAGCTTGTGGCCGACCTGAACCCGGAAACCGCCCGGCTGAAGCTGGTCGAACTGCTGGCTGGCCGGGTCAAACCGAGTCAGCTACCGCCCCTATGGGATGGGCATACCGCCGACCGGATCGTGGATATTCTAGTAAAGGCTAACGAGGGATGAAACAGCTGATACAGGATCTTCGCACGGGCGAAACCCGGCTCACAGAAGTCCCCGTGCCAACCTGCGGCAGGGGACAGGTGCTGATTCAGACGCGCCGGTCGCTGGTGTCGATGGGGACCGAACGAATGCTGGTCGAGTTCGGGCGGGGTAGTCTGCTGACAAAGGCATGGCAACAACCGGACCGAGTGCGGGAGGTTCTGGCCAAGGTCCGGGCTGATGGTTTGTGGCCGACCGTAACGGCGGTACGTCGAAAACTTGACCAGCCACTGCCACTGGGGTATTGCAATGTCGGTACTGTCGTTGCCCTTGGCGAGGGGATTGCGGATCTGCGCATTGGCGATCGGGTGGTGTCAAACGGACCACATGCCGAGTTTGTTTGTGTACCCCGCATGCTGGTAGCGCCCGTGCCCGATGGAATATCGGACGATGAGGCTGCGTTTGCGGTGATTGGCGCTGTGGGTATTCATGCTGTTCACCTGCTGAAAGCGACACTGGGTGAGACAGCGGTAGTAATCGGCTTAGGACTCGTTGGCCTGCTGACGGCAGATCTGCTACGTATCAACGGCTGCCGGGTGATTGGTATAGAGCCCGACAGCACCAAACGGCGACTGGCCGAGCAGCGGGGTGTTACCGTTCTGGATCCGTATGCGATCGACCCCGTCAAGGCCGTACTGGCACTGACGAATGGTGCCGGCGCTGACGGGGTTATTGTTGCCACCGCAACGCAGAGCAACGACGTACTGGCGCAGGCCGCCCGGATGAATCGGGGGCAGGGACGAATTATCCTGGTGGGAACCGCCGGGCTGTCGTTAAACCGGACTGATTTTTACCGCAACGAAGTGACCTTTCAGGTGGCCTGTTCGTATGGTCCCGGGCGCTACGACGAGAGTTATGAACAACGCGGCATGGATTATCCGCTGCCGTACGTGCGCTGGACGGCCAATCGTAACTTTGAGGCTGTTTTGGCCTTTATTCAGACAGGTCAACTGGACGTAGCATCGCTGATTTCGGCGGTGGTGCCGCTTGAAAATTACTACGAAATATACAGCCGTATCGACCAGCTCAGTCAACCATCAGAACCGGTCATTGCTCAATTATTGACGTATCCCGGAACAACGAACCGGGCGACGATTCAGCAGCTTCGGGACGTTCGTCCGTCGGCTGGAGCAGGTGTTGTGGGCGTAATCGGTGCGGGGAATTTTTCGACCGCAGTACTGGTGCCAGCGCTGAAACGAGTGGGTGCTGATCTGCGCATGATCGCCAGTAAGAGCGGGTTAAGTGCCACGTTGCTGGCCAGAAAATTCGACGTACCCTTTAGCACATCCGACTACGAACAACTGCTGAACGAGCCCGCCATCGACTTGTGTGTAATCGCAACTCGCCATAACAGCCATGCCCGACTGGCTATCGAAGCGATGCGGGCTGGCAAACACGTATTTGTCGAGAAACCACTAGTAATCACGGAGGCCGAACTCAGTGCGGTCATTGCAGCGCAGCAGACTACCGGACGAATGGTGATGGTGGGATTCAATCGCCGGTTTGCGCCCCTGGCCGAAAAAATGAAATCTCTGCTGGGTGGTCCTCAATCAGTAAACATTCCTATGAATATCGTCGCCACAATGAACGCGGGTGCGGTGCCTGATACGTCCTGGGTGCACGACCGATTCGTTGGCGGAGGGCGGATTCTGGGTGAGGCCTGTCACTACGTCGATCTGATTACATTTCTGACGGGGAGCCGGGTTCGCAGCGTCTGCATGAACGCGATGGGGAAGAAGCCAACCGAAACGACGGATTCGGGTAGCCTGCTGCTTCAGTATGAAAACGGATCGACGGGTGTCCTCAATTACTTTGCGAACGGCAGCAAAGCCTACGCCAAAGAGCGCGTGGAGGTTTACTCGCTGGAGCGGACGCTGGTACTGGAGAATTTTCGAACGCTCAGAGGGTATGGCTTCCCTCGCTTCTCAAAACAGTCCGGGCGGCAGGACAAAGGCCATACGGTACAGATGCAGCGGTTGCTCGCCCAACTGAGAACGGGTGGCGAACCTTTGATTCCTTTTGCTGAACTGATCAACACAAGCCAGACCATGCTGGCAGCACTGCAAAGTCTGCGCGAACAACGCTGGGTCGATGTTGCATCGGCTGATTCTATTGTCGAACCAATCCCCATTGGTATGCTATGAAAGCTGGCCTTTACTGGCGTACTATCCGGCATTTGCGCAGGCGGCAACTTCTCGAGTTGCTATGGCACCGGCTGCGCAGGAGACCCCGGATTCGATTACCTGCGCAGGCTCCTCCCGCTACGTTTGTTACTGTTCCCCAGGCTAAAAAGACTATGAGCTGGCAAGCAGGCAACATGACGTTTCTGAACCAGTTGGTTTGTTTTCAGCGCGGCAAAGCGCTTGCCATCGACTGGGAGTACGCGGCCAACGGGAAACTCTGGACATATCAGCTGAATTATTTTGATTTTCTCAATCAGCCCGACATGTCACAGGAAACGGGGCTGATCCTTATGCTGAATTTTGTCCGGCAAACACCCGCCCTGCGAACAGCATTGGAGGCTT
The DNA here is from genome assembly GCF_013375035.1 of Spirosoma sp. KUDC1026. NCBI lineage: Bacteria > Pseudomonadati > Bacteroidota > Cytophagia > Cytophagales > Cytophagaceae > Spirosoma > Spirosoma sp. KUDC1026. The sequence goes on from NZ_CP056032.1 coordinate 2,011,697, forward strand.
ACCCCACGTCGTTACGGATCATGAATTGGATCCAGTTTCTGTCTCGGTTTCAATACAGTAGTGCTCTAATCGACCGACACCTATTCGCTCAGGTAAAACTGCTAAACCATCGGCTGGAACATCATCTGGCAGGGAATCACCTGCTGGAAAACGGCTTTGCCCTGCTGGCGGGAGCGATGTATTTTCGGCAGCGCAACTGGTTGCAGAAAGCCACATCTCTGATCCGTAGCGAACTGCAGAGCCAGCTACTGGCCGATGGCGGTCACGAAGAACGAAGCCCCGTGTACCACCAGGTACTCCTCGACCGGCTGCTGGACAGTATCCTGATTGTGCGGTCAACCAACTGGCGGGCCGACTGGTCGTTTCAGCAGCTTCTGATTCAGAAAGCCTGGCAGATGCTGAGCTGGCTGGAAAGCATGACATTCGCCAATGGCGACATACCGATGGTGAACGATGCTGCATGGGGGGCTGCACCCACCACGAGGGAACTCCGTCAGAAAGCTACTCAGCTGTTACCCGAAGTAACAACTGTACCCAGACCATCGGTTGTAAACCTGGCCAGCACCGGCTACCGGGCGTTTCTGCTGCCGCGCTACAAACTGGTGGTCGACGTCGGCGATATTGGCCCCGACCACCAGCCGGGACACGCCCATGCCGATACGTTCTCATTCGTGCTATACGCTGGCCAGCAGCCGATCCTGGTTGATAGTGGCACGTCGACTTACCAGCCCGGTGCCCGCCGGAACTGGGAACGGAGTACGGCTGCACACAATACGGTCGAGGTGGCCGGGCAAAATTCTTCGGAAGTCTGGTCGGTATTCAGAGTTGGTCGCCGGGCGCGGGTGCAGATTCTGGAGCATACCAATTCCCTGTTACGGGCCCGTCACAATGGGTATCGACACCTGAAAATCAACCACGAGCGGCAGTGGATAGCCCTACCGAATAGTATACAAATCATCGATTTTGTTGATAATCAGCGTAAGAACGTAACTTTGAAGGCCATAGCGCGCTATTACATTCACCCGGATGTAGCGGTAACCCGCGTTTCAGACGGAGTTATTGCCGGGCCGTGGCGCATACAGGGCCAGGCAGACGAACCGTTATCGATGCGGTTGACAACCTATGAATTAGCGGAAGGATTCAACCGGCTCCGGTCTGGATTGTGTCTGGAAATAACGTTTTCCACAAAACTGGAGACTAAACTGACGCTTATCGCATGACATTACTTTATCTGACATTTTATTTCGAACCTGATCTGAGTGCCGGGTCGTTTCGGAATACTGCGCTGGTTAAAGAACTGGGTCATCAGTTACGGGCTGGCGATACGATTCATGTTGTGACAACACAGCCTAACCGCTACGCATCCTTCCGGCAGTCGGCGCCCGAAAAAGAGGTGTACGTAACGCCAACGGGCTGCCGGGTCATAATTCACCGGGTGAAAGTGCCAGCGCATGATAGTGGATTCTGGGGACAGATCATGGCTTTCTGGGCGTATTTCTGGGCGGCTCATCAACTGGCTCAGTGGCAAACTTATTCGCAGGTGGTTGCTTCATCGTCCCGCCTGTTTACGGCGTTTCTAGGCGCAAAACTGGCTCGCAAACAGCGGGCAGGTCTGTTTCTGGACGTTCGCGACCTGTTCCGGGAAACCATACTGGAACTTCTGAAGCGAAAACTCGGCATGCTGTCGGGCCTGCGTCTGGGACTGGCTCCGTTACTCTGGCTCGTTGAACGGTACACGTTCGGGTATGCAACTCATATCAACCTCGTATCGGAAGGATTTCAGCCTTATTTCACCCGATACCGGCGGGCTACGTATAGTTACTTTACCAATGGTATCGATGACGAATTTATGAGTCAGCCCATTACGCTCCCGCAGACAGCGCCGGTAAAAGTACTGCTCTACGCCGGTAATATTGGCGATGGACAGGGGCTGCATACCATCATTCCGGCGGCCGCCAGTGAACTGGGCGACGATTTCCGATTTGTCGTCATTGGGGCGGGGAGCGGCCTGGAAAAACTGAAGCGATCCATCGAACGAAAAGGGCTGACAAATGTGACGTGTTACCCACCGGTGAGCCGGAACGAGCTGATTGCCTATTACCAGCGGGCCGATTATCTGTTTGTTCACCTGAATGACCTGCACGCATTCAGGCGGGTGTTGCCGTCAAAACTATTTGAGTATGGCGCTACCAATAAACCTATTGTTGCTGGCGTCGCGGGATATGCTGCTCAGTTTGTCACCGAGTATCTGCCTAATAGCATTTTGTTTGCCCCCGGCGATGTTACGTCATTGGTCACGCAGTTGCGCGAAACACCTTACCTGACCACGCCCCGGCCCGCCTTTAAGCAACTGTTTGGCCGGCGAATTATCATGCAGGCGATGGCATCGTGTATTTTGAGCAAAGGAAATCCTATTCATACCCAGTGGTTACCTGAACTCAAATTTTACAAGTCCGCCTGGTCATGAATATTGTGCTGACGGGGGCTTCCGGTTTTCTGGGACACTATATTCTGGCCGAACTAGGCCGGGGGCATAATATAACGACGCTCGGACGGGCAGTCGCCAGCCATCGGCACATTCACTGCGACCTCGCCCGCGAAGAACCGAAGCTATCGATTCAGAATCCGATGTGCGTCATTCATGCTGCTGGGAAGGCACATTCTTCCCCACGAACAGAAACCGAACGCCGGGAGTACGAACAGGTAAACGTACTGGGAACTCGTCGATTATTGGCTGCGCTGGACCGGCAGGCTGTACTACCCAAGTCGTTTATTTATATCAGTTCTGTGCTGGCGTATGGCCGTTCTGCAGGATGGCTGCTCAATGAGCAAACGCCCTGTGCACCTACTGATGTCTACGGCAAAAGCAAAGCGCAAGCCGAAGAGATCGTCCGGACCTGGGCCGATCAGAATGAGGTATGTCTGACGGTTCTGCGGTTACCACTCGTAGCTGCCCGGCAACCCAATGGTAATCTGGGGGCGTTGGCCAGAGCAATCAGACAGGGGTACTACGTTCGGCTGGGCGACGGGGCTGCGCGTCGAAGCATGGTGCGGGCCGACGATGTAGCGGCTATTTTGTTACGGGCGGCTGCCGTCGGCGGCACGTATAATCTGACGGATGGGTACCATCCGAGCGTTCGCGAACTGGAAGATACACTGGCTCGTCAGGCCAACCGACGTATTCGGCTGTCAATTTCGTCAGGCCAAGCTCGTCTATTGGCGCGTCTGGGCGATGGCATCAATACCGTAATCGGTGGGCGTTTTCCCATGAATACAACTGCGCTTACCAAACTTACATCTTCACTTACGTTTTCCGACGAAGCAGCCCGGCAAAAACTCGGCTGGAATCCTCGCCCGGTCCTCGATCTGTTTGTATGACGAACCTTGCCTGGCTCGCAACTGGACTGATGCTGCTGGGGGCCGAGCTGGCCTATCTGCGACTCGCCCGCCAATTTCGTATCATCGATCTTCCTAATGAACGAAGCATGCATACGGATCGGGCGATTGTGCGGGGTGGAGGCATAATCTGTTGGGTGGCAGCTATGGGCGTGTTTGCCGGCTCAGGTTTTGCTAAGCCGTGGTTCTATCTTGGATCGGTATTGGTAGCGGGCATAAGCTTTATGGATGACCTACGCTCCGTTCCCAGTCCTATTCGGCTTCTTGTGCAGGGGCTTGCCGGCGCGCTGTTGCTGTATCAGAACGGCCTATTTGGGTTTGAGAATGGTTCTAGCCTGGTTATGCTGTTTGTATGTGTCGCGATGCTGAACGCGTACAATTTTATGGATGGCGTCAATGGGATGACCGCCTTGTATAGTCTGCTGACGTTAGGAACGCTGCTCTACCTGAGTCAAACGAAAGCTACCGATACGTATTCGTTGCTGTTCAAGGTTGAAATGCTGGCTCTGCTGGTCTTCGCCGGATTTAACGTCCGTCGCCGGGCTATCTGCTTTGCGGGTGATGTTGGCAGTATAACGGTGGCCTTTATCGTACTGCAGGGAGTTCTGGCTGCTGTGTTGCAGTACAAAACTTACCTGCCTGTGCTGTTGCTGGCGGTGTACGGAGTTGATACTGTGCTGACGATTGTGAAACGGCTCTACCTGCGCCAGAATATTCTGTTGCCGCACCGGATGCATCTATTTCAGGAACTGGTTCGCAAAGGAGGCTGGTCACATCGGCGGGTGTCGGGTGTGTACGCGTTCGTGCAACTGCTCCTGAACGTATTGCTACTGATAACTCTCGAAAAACCGGTTGAGGTCCAGTGGCTAACTGCCTCCCTGATCCTGGCAGGCTTGTCGGTTGTTTACATAAGTGCGAAATGGCGACTAACCTATGTAACGGCACAAAAAAAGCCGCTTCCGGGTATGGAAACGGCTTTACAATAAGAGTAGTAAGTGCTTACCGGATGCTCTTGCCGAGGCTAATCAGATCTTCAGCTGACATCCCACCAATTACTTTCTTCAGCACACGACCATTACCGTCGATAAACATCAGCGTGGGATAAGCTTCCAGAGGATAGACCGCAGACAGGCTTGGTCCTTCCCCTTTTTCCATATCCATCTTTACGTTGATAAACTTGCTGTTGTATAGGTCGCCCACGCTTTTCTGTGTAAACACATTTTTCTGCATCATTTTGCAGGGGCCGCACCAGCTCGCATAAGCGTCGAAGAAAATCACCTTTTTCTCGGCTTTTGCTTTTTGCAGAATTTCCTTCCAGGAGGCTTCGGTGAATTTGATTCCTGTTTCGGCGCTGGCGGTGGGCTTTTTATCACCGGCTTTGTTTACGTCAATCGTCCGTCGGGCGGCATCGGTTGGTACAGTGCCGAGTCCGGCAATCAGAAGAGTTAGTACCCAAAACACTTTTTTCATAGTCGAACCGGAAACCGGTGGTCTTAAAATGGTTTTCTGTGTTTATAACGTACCAGCTAACGGCTTTCGTTTCCGGCGGTCGTTTGTTTTCCATGGCAAATTAGCTGACCGGCTGAATAATAGCAATGATCGGACTAATTTGCTGGGCTTTGCAGCTGGCTGTTACGAATGGATTAAGCAGGTTACGTGCCATTCTGCATAATCTTTACGAACTTTGCGGCCGTTTTAGTCATCAACGCCATGCCCGTCAAACAATCCGAATTTTTCGTCAGCAACTCCGATCCTGCTAAATGCCCCAAGCCCGACCGGCCCGAATATGCGTTCATCGGCCGTTCGAATGTCGGTAAGTCTTCGCTGATTAACATGCTGACGGGACGAAACTCACTGGCCAAGATTTCGGGTAAACCGGGTAAAACCCAGCTTATTAATCACTTTATCATCGACAATGACTGGTATCTGGTTGATTTGCCGGGATATGGCTACGCGCAGGTTAGTAAAACTGACCGGGAAAAATTCGCGGCTCTGATCGATGGTTACCTGACCGGGCGGCCCAATCTGCTCTGTATTTTCGTACTGGTCGACTCGCGCATCGAACCGCAGAAAATTGATCTTGACTTCATGGAGAACCTGGGCGACCGGGGCCTTCCGTTCGTAATTGTGTTCACAAAAACCGAAAAACTCGGACCAACCAAGTTGCAGGCGGCAATAGACAACTACCGGGCCCGTCTGCTGGAGAGCTGGGAGGAGGTTCCAGAGCTATTTGTTACGTCGGCTGTTACGGCGGTGGGTCGTGAGGATATTCTGTCGTTTATCCGGCCACTGAATGAAGAGTTCTGGCAGAATGAAAAGGCTAAAAGGAAATATTAATAACAAGTCGCGTTTTTTGCGTCCCGGTTAGCCACATTTGCGCGCTCGTTAACGTATAATTCTAAAAACAAGTAATCCCCTAATCAAGCAATACGTCGCCCAAAACAGACGTTACCAATTTATTACGCGTACCTATGGAAGCATTAAAACAGATTGCCAACGTTGCCGGTTACAGCGGCTTATACCGGATTCTGAAACCAGGCCGGGCCGGTGTTATTGTGGAATCTCTGGACGATAAAAAAGCCAAGACCATGATGGGCCCAACGGCTCGTGTATCGGTCCTGAACGATATTTCAATCTACGTAGATGATAACGATGAGCAGTCGATGCCGCTGAGCGACGTCCTGCTGGTGATCAACGAAAAGTACGGCGAGAACCTGACGGCCGATCCGAAGGGCTCGAACGAGGAATTGGCTGAATTTATGACTTCGGTCGTGCCTAACTACGATCGGGAGCGGGTGCGGCCAACAGACATCAAAAAGCTGATCAGCTGGTACAACATCCTGCGTCAGTATGCGCCCGAAGTGTTTGAGGCTACGACGGAAGAAGCCCCAGCGTCGGCCGAAGAAACAACCGAAACGACGGAAGAAGAAACAAAAGCATAATCACTTTTGCTTTAGTCTAGTTATCTAATCGATAGTTAGACTTTAACAAAAAGTCTCCATTTTCAGTGAGAACAGAAAAGCCGCGATGACCCTTGGTTTCGCGGCTTTTTAGTGTTTTTAGAGAAAAGACGTGAGACAAAAGAGAAAAAGACGTAAGAAAAAAGACCGATTTACTGTTGGCGCCAGCGTCTTTCCTCTTGCGTCTTTTTTTCTTTCTTCTATAAAAGACTAATCTACCGTGCTCAGTTTTACCGTATTGGTACGGCGCGACTGGGTCAGTGGCATACTGAGCGTGTTGATGAAGATATCACCCGACGCCAGTTTTTTCTGCGTAATCAGCGTTTGCTTGATGCCTTCAACCGTCTGGTCAACGGTCTGCTCCACATTGGGTTCGTACGGCATCACCTGAACGCCCCAATACAGGCCCAGCGTGTTACGGAGTTGCGCGTCATTCGAGAAAACGTACAGATCCGCTTTGGGCCGGTGGTGCGACAGACGAACAGCGGTGTAACCCGAATTTGTGATGCCGATGATGGCTTTCGCCTGGGTATCGCGGGCTAACCGGCACGCACTCATTACGACGTTGTCGTTGATGGCGTTTTCGGTTGGATATTCGTTTACTTGTGCGTGGTAGCGGAAATAGATATTGTTGGTCGACGTTTCCACCTGCTTGATGGTGTTGGCCATGCTTTCTACCGCCAGAATTGGGTATTTACCCGAAGCTGTTTCGGCGCTGAGCATAACGGCATCGGCTCCGTCTATCACCGAGTTGGCGATATCGTTGATTTCGGCGCGGGTTGGGCGGGGCGCATCGATCATGCTCTCGAGCATCTGCGTCGCTACGATAACCGGTTTTGCCGCCCGGTTACACTTTTCCACCAGCATTTTCTGGATCATCGGCACCTCTTCGGCCGGTAATTCGACGCCGAGGTCACCACGGGCAACCATCAGACCGTCGGTGGCTTCAATGATCGCATCAATGTTCTGAATCGCTTCGGGCTTTTCGATTTTAGCGATAACCCGGCTCTTCTTGCCTTTCGATTTGATGTAATCCTTAATTTCCAGGATTTCGGAAGCCTCGCGAACAAACGACAGGGCAATCCATTCGGCATCGTGTTCCAGACCAAATTCGAGGTCAGCCCAGTCTTTTTCGGTCACGGCTGGCATCGACACTTTCGTATTAGGCAGATTAACGCCTTTCTTCGACTTCATCGGACCGCCGTATACTACTTCCGTAATAACGTCGGTGCCATCGGTACCGATTACTTTCACCTCCAGCTTGCCATCATCCATCAGAATGCGCTCGCCTGGGTGAACGTCTTTGTACATATCCTTGTAAGGCGTACTGACCCGTTCGGCCGTACCGAGAACATCGTCGTTCGTAAAGACAAGTTTATTCCCTGCTTCGATCAGTACACCGTCTTTGTTCTCGACGTTACCGATCCGGATTTTAGGCCCCTGCAGATCCTGAAGGATGCAAAGGTTTAGTTGGTGTTCTTCGTTGATTTCCCGGATACGGTTCAGCCGCATCAGGTGATCTTCGTGAGTGCCGTGGGAAAAGTTAAGCCGGAAAACGTTTACCCCGGCTTTGGCTAGTGCCAGCAATTGTTCTTTTGTTTCGGAAGCCGGGCCTACGGTGGCCACGATCTTGGTTTTCTTAGACATGAGGGACGGGAAAAATTGGGCAAAGGGCCGAAAGCCGTTGCAAAATTAACCGGATGGGCAAATTTACAGTCGGCTTCACAGAAATTTTACGGACATGGCCAAATCAGCGATGCCCGGCTCTGCCAACTACTACTGACTAAACGACCGTAAATATACCAACTTACAAGCTAACTCAGTTGATACAATGCGCGCCTGACCGAATCTGACCAGACAAATGTGTAGCTTCGAACCGACTGGCGGCCTGCAAGTCAAAACTATTGGGAACTATAAGATGCCAGTCAGAGTTAACACTGTTATAAAACATAACCACACGGCTAAATGGGTATTGTAGAACGCAAACAACGGCAACGGCTGGAAGTCCGGAACAGCATTTTGCAGGCGGCCTGGGAGGTCGTTGAGCAGGAGGGCTGGTCGGCTCTGTCGATCCGTCGGATTGCGGATGCCATTGAATACAGCGTGCCGGTTATCTACAGCCATTTTGAAAATAAGGACGCCATCCTGCTGGAATTTACCAAGCAGGGATTTACGCGTCTGGCCGAAGAGTTACAGACCGCTCGGGACGCTCACAAGACGCCCAGCGCTCAACTGGAAGCGATTGCGAAAGCATACTGGGAGTTTGCGCTCAAGAATAGAGAGTATTATCAGTTGATGTTTGGACTGGGCATACCGGCCTGCGAAACCGTAAACCGAGTTGCTGAAGTAAAACAGTATAGTGATGTAATCTTATCGGTCATACAGAAGGCTGTCGCCGAAAGTAACCAGCCAGAGGTCGATTTTTTTCTAAAGTTTCATACGTACTGTTCCATTCTGCACGGACTGGTATCCATTCAGATGGTCGGTAAAGAAAGCACAATTGATCCTGTGCAGGAACTGGTGCTTCAGGATGCCATACGTGGTTTTATTAAAGCCCTCGGCTAATTTTTTTGCCTATTATGTAACAGTGTTAGTTTTAGTACCATAGTTTAATTTTTAAGTACCATTCTTTAATGCCAACTACCATGACAACAGAAGCAGCGGTTAAATGGGCAGTAGACCCAACCCACTCCGAAGTACAGTTCAAAGTAAAACACCTAGTTATCTCGACCGTAACGGGTTCCTTCAATCAGTTCAGCGGTTCGGCAACGACCACTAACGACGACGATTTTGACGATGCAGAAATCCATTTTTCTCTGGACGTAAGCAGCATCGATACCAACCAGGAAATGCGCGATACACACCTGAAATCAGCCGATTTCTTTGACGTAGCGAACTATCCGTACATTACGTTTCAGTCGACCTCGTTTAAAAAAGCGAAAGGGGATCTGTATAAATTAACCGGAAACCTGACAATGCACGGCGTAACGAAAGAAGTTACGGTTAACGCTGAGTTCGGCGGATCGGCGAAAGACGGTTACGGACAAACCAAAATCGGTTTCGAAATTACGGGCGTTGTGAACCGGAAAGAGTTCGGTCTAACCTATCATGCGCTGACCGAAACCGGTGGCCTTGCCCTGGGCGAAGACATTAAACTGATTGCCAACATTCAGTTGACCAAACAGGCGTAAGCCATTCCTTTACCAACTAGTAAAAGCAAAGGGGGCAGATGGTTTTGTAACGATCTGCCCCCTTTTTATGCGTAGCGTAACCGTTACAGGCAGTCAACGTCGGCCACGATGTTTACCTGTCGGAGTCCCTTGTCAATCAGAATGTCGTTAATACGTTCCCGAATGAACGCTTTGACGGCTTTGATATTGACTTTCTCGCGCTCCAGTTTGATTAGAATATCGAACAGGAACTGATTCCGGATACGCTCTACCAGGGGTTCCTCCGGTCCCAAGACGCGGCTACTACCGAGCGTATCGATTAATTCGGCGGCCAGTCGATCGGCGGCCCGCTGGCTGATGGCCTTGTCCGTATGCCGAACGGTGAGTTTTATCAGGCGGCAGAAGGGCGGGTAATTAAAATCCTGCCGCTCCTGAATCTCCTCGGTGTACAGGCCTTTATAGTCGTTTTCGATGATCTTCTGCAGGATCGACTGCTGGGGATTAGCGGTCTGAATCAGTACCGTCCCCTGGCGGCCGGCCCGACGCCCGGCCCGGCCACTCACCTGGGTCAGCATCTGAAAGGAGCGCTCTGTCGCCCGGAAATCGGGGAAGTGAATGAGCCGATCCGCGTCGAAAATACCCACTAAACTGACGTTGTCGAAGTCGAGCCCTTTTGTGATCATCTGCGTGCCGACGAGCATATCGACACTCCCGCTTTCAAATTCCTGGATAATCTGCTGATACGCGTTCTTGGCGCGGGTAGTATCCAGGTCCATGCGCAGGATTCGCGATTCGGGAAACGTAATCTGGAGCTGATCTTCCAGCTTCTCGGTGCCAAAACCTATGGTTTTTACTTTGGTTGACCCACAGATCGGGCAGAACCGGGGCACGTTTTCCTTGTGGCCGCAGTAGTGGCAGCGTAGTTCGGCGTCGCGCTGGTGATACGTCAGGCTCACGGCGCAGTTCGGGCATTCTGCCGTCCAGTCGCAGTCTTCGCACTGCATATAGGGCGAGTAGCCCCGCCGATTTTGAAACAGAATACTTTGCTCTTTACGCTCCAGATTCTGGCCCAGCGCATCGAGCAGCACCGACGAAAACTCATTCTTCATGGTTTTCTGCCGTTTCTCCTGCTTGGTGTCGACCAGTAGAATTTGGGGAAGCGTTGCGTCGCCGAAGCGTTTAAACAGCTCCACCAGCCCGTAGCGTCCCTGTTTAGCCTGGTAATACGTTTCGATGGAGGGCGTGGCCGAGCCCAGCAGTACTTTGGCCTGCTGCCAGTGCGCCAGCATGATGGCCACGTCGCGGGCGTGGTAGCGCGGAGCGGGATCGTGCTGTTTATAGCTGGTTTCGTGCTCTTCGTCCACGATGATCAGGCCGAGGTTGTCGAAGGGGAGGAACACTGCCGAGCGCACGCCCACTACAAACTGATATTGGCCCGACACAACGCCTTTCCAGACTTCGACTCGTTCATTATCCGAAAACTTGGAATGGTAAATGCCCATCTTATCGCCAAATACGCGCTGGAGTCGAACGACGATCTGGGTTGTCAGGGCAATTTCGGGGAGTAAGTACAACACCTGCGAGCCACTACCCAGTGCCTGCTGGATCAGGTTGATATAGACTTCGGTTTTTCCGCTGCCCGTAATGCCATGTAACAGCACAACGTTCTGCTGCTCAAACTGCGCCATAATCTGGTCTGATGCAGTCCGTTGGGCCTCGGTTAATTTGATTTCTGCCTGGGGCGCTTCGTTGTCCGAAAAGCGGGGCTGGATGATCTCAAACGTTTCAAAAACCTGGTTTTTAATCAGCGTAGTCAGGGACGACTGCGACAGTTCATCATCCTGATTCAGAATGGTTTTGTCCAGCCCCCGCTGGTTCAATTCCGGGTTACGCTGCATGGGTACGTGACTGAGATACCGCATAACAACTTCCTGCTGCTTGGGCAGTTTTTCGAGCCGTTGCAGCAGCACGAGTAGTTGTTCCCATTCTTCATAGTTCCGGTTAAGCCGGATCTTGCGTACCATTTTCGGTACATATTTCTCCCGCACTTCCTCGAACACGATCACCGCTTTTTTTCCTACCAGCGATTTGATTAAGGCTGGTACGTTGGTGCCTGCTCCCGCCAGCCGGGCCAGTTCGTCGTAGGTGAGAGCTGGTTGTTTTTTGAGTTCGGCCAGGAGTGTTTCTTCAAGCTCGGTGAGCAGTTCAGGATAGTCAAAATCGGGATTGAACTGCACTTTCGACTGACTCGAAATTTTCAGGCCGGATGGCAGTGCTACGTTCATAACATCGCCCACGCAGCACATATAATACTCCGCCATCCAGCGGAACAGCTCCAGCTGGTAGCCCGTTACGAGCGGGTATTCGTCCAGGATCTCGGTGATATAACGTGCCTGGTAATTAGTAGGCGGGGAGTTGTGAAGCCGGGCTATAATGGCCGTCAGTACGCGCCCGTTGTTTTTCCCAAAAGGTACAATCACGCGGGCGCCGATTTTCAATTGATCGACCATACCCCTGGGTACCCGGTACGTAAACAGTCGGGGAACGGGTATGGGCAGAATCAGGTCGGCGAAGACGGTGACTTCGTCGGCGTCAAGACCCAGGAAAAGCGTATTGGTTAAGTTTTCCACAACGAGCTACAGGCGGTACGGCTTAGTAAAGATAAAACAAACCCCGCGCGCAGAAAAGGAGTTCGGCCGTAGTCGTAAAAAGCAGAGACCAACGCAACCTTTGGCGGCTTTACGGGTGTTACGTCATTAGTGACCTGCTGCCACGGCAACTGCTGGACAGTAGGCGTCTCCCATGTAATTATGCAGATATTCGACGTAATCATCGTTGGCGGTGGCCCCTGCGGGCTCGCGGCTGGTATCGAAGCGGCCAAATCGGGCCTGAGCCATCTCATTCTGGAAATGGGCAGCCTGACGGAATCGATCCGGCAGTATCCCCGCCGGATGCGCTTTTTCTCGACAGCCGAAAATATTGAAATCGGTGGACTCCCCTTCGCTATCTCCGACGTAAAAGCGGGACGTAACGAAGCGTTGCAATACTACCGCAAAGCGGCTGCTTACTATAACCTGAATTTTAAACTGTTTCAGGAAGTATGGGACGTCGTGAAAGACGACGATCTGTTTACGGTTACGACTAAACTTGGTGACCAGTACCATGCTCGAAAAGTGATTATGGCAACGGGCTATTTCACCCGACCCCGCTGGCTGAATGTGCCCGGCGAGACCCTGCCGCACGTAACGCATTATTACGACGAACCCTTCAAGTATTCGTTCACCAACGTCGTGATCGTGGGCGCGTCGAACTCCGCCGTCGAAGCTGCGCTGGAACTGTACCGGCACGATGTGAACGTAACGATTGTGCACCGGGGCGAAGATTTCCGTAGTACGGTCAAATACTGGCTGGTCCCCGACGTGAAAAACCGGGTGAAGGAAGGGCGTATTAAAACGGTATTCGATTCGAGCGTGACGGAAATCAATGAGCAGTACGTAACGGTCATGAATCAGAAAACCGGTGAAGAAAGTCAACTCCCTGCCGATTTCGTGCTGGTGCTGACGGGATACATACCCAATGCCGATCTGCTGCGTCGTTGCGGCATCGACCTCAACCCCGATACGCAGGTGCCAGTCTACGATAAAGAGACATTTGAGACAAACGTACCGGGCCTGTACGTCTGTGGAACGGTGCTGGCGGGTATTTACACGGAAAAAGTGTTCATCGAAAACGGCCGCGAACACGCACAATCCATCATCGACCACATTATGGGACGGGAGGTACATAAAGTAGCCGAGCTGATCCAGCGGATTTAAGCTGTACCGCATGAATTTCCTACCTTCGTGCCGGGTCACGAAAGACCGGGCCACGAAAGGCCGGGTCACGAAAGATCAGTTACGAAAAACGATACAGTATGAAACGAGTAGCATTATCAATGATCGCGCTAGTGGGGCTAATGGCCTGCGAGGGGGGAAGTTTCCGGAAAAAAGATTGCCAGACCTGTGAAACGCTGACGTACAACGGGCAAGGGCAGCAGACCAACCGAAACGAGATGCGGGTTTGTGGGGATAGCGAAGTCGCTGACTACATCAAGGCGAACACCATCAGCACAGGCAGTTTGAGCGTCGTAACGACCTGTAAAAAGTGAGTGTTGGGTCTAACGAATCAACTCAAACGATTGGATTTCTTTTTCCTGACCGTTGAGGATGATTGACAGCCTATGCTGACCGGTATAAAAGGTTCGGGTAGTTATTGGTTTGAACCGCTGGTTTCGGCTGATGACTACCCATTCGTTTGGCTGGTAAACCCGCTCACTGATTTTGAAGACTTTTTTCCCAAACAAACCATTCTGCTTTCGATAGTAAACAGCGTATTCCAACCGAACCAGTTGCGCCAAGGCCTGGTCGTTGTGAACCCGGAAGGAAAACACCAGATTCTCGCCGATCTGAACGGTGGGCGTTTGGATGGTGAAGTCGAACAGGTGCAGATTTTCGCTCGATAGACCATACAACGTCAGTACGTCTGGATGGCCCTGTTTCAGCAGCGTCCGACAGCCGTGTTTGATGATCGCGTCGGTTTGGGGACTGATACCCCGCCAGTTTGCGGCAATGCTCAAAACAAGCTCGGGATGATCCTTGGCGATGTCGTTCAGGTGGTTGGCTACGCTGCGCCGGACCCAGGGGTGCGGATCATTTTTTAAGTTTTCCAGGAGGGCCAGCAGCGGCTGCGGATTTTGCTTGAGCGCTGGTACGGCCATTGCCCAGGGGAGACGTGGCCGGCTTCCTTCGCTGGCCAGCCGCCGAACCCGGTAACTTTCGTGCCGGGACCAGGCTGTCATCTGATCAAGCATCCGGTTGCCATACCGCAGTAGAAAAGGCCGTACAGCAAATTCACAGCTTACAAACTGCGTGACGTATTCCAGAGCGTCTATTGATTCTTCGCAGTAATCCAGTCCATAAGTTTCAATGTAGTCCGGTAGGAACATGAACTCCAGTTGGTTATCCTGAAAGCCATCCGCCCGAAGTTGCGGAATGACAGTTGGCAGTAGAGCGACTGCCTGGGGGTAATCGACCGGTAAAACGCGATGCAGTACGTTCGCCGTGTGCTTCATGCGGCCTTTCAGTTCTTTACGTTCGAAATCGTCCTGGAAAATAAGCGCCAGGAACATTGACTTATTGAAGCCAGGAATGCTTTTCTGAAACGAGTCGACCAGGCGATTGTAGAACTCAACGGAATACAGATCTTTGAGCAAGCTACTCATGAATATAGGCGGATTACTTTGATGCGCGAAGGTCGGACGTAACAGACATAAACACCAAACAAAAAGGCCCCGACTACTCAGTCGGGGCCTTTTTGTTTGTCGCTGAATCAGCTTAAGCACCAGGGTAACCTGGGTTCTGCGTTTTCAGGTTCGGGTTGTTCAGCAGTTCCTGACGGGGGATCGGCAGCAGGAGGTGTTTTTCCTGGAGCGGCCGGTTTGAACTGAGGTTTACGTGGCCCACGAAATTGTCAAAACCGTTGGTTTTCTCGTTGTATACTTTACGCAGTCGTATCATGTCGTACCAGGTCAGTTGTTCGTAGCACAGCTCGTGCCAGCGCTCCCGCCATACGGCTTCCCGGAACGTAGCCTGCGTGAACGTACCTAGCGCTGGGGTTGTCAGCGTAGCGCGGTCACGAATACGCTTCATCGCATCGTAAGCCGCCTGGTTTGGGCCACCTACTTCGTTCTGCGCTTCCGCATAGATCAACAGCGTTTCGGCGAAGCGGATCTGTGGTACATTCAGATTATTCTGACGCGTACCCGCCACTCCCGACGTACCATTGGCCGTCCGGTTGAAGTGCTTGAACACGTATGGCGCTCCCAGCGAGAACGGTGCACCGTTACCGTTGGTGTAGTAGGTGGTATAGAAATAACCAGCCTGATCTTTAGCCCGCAGGTCACCCGCTTCGTAGGAGGCATAGAACGATGCTGTTGGTACCGAGCTTCCCGTTCCACCAGGACCGTTGTAGGTTACCGGTTTGAAGTTTGGATAAAAGTTATCCATTGGGTTACTAGCTACAGCCGTATTGTACTGGATCATGTACAAATGCTCAACCCGGTTTTTGGTACTCTCCCTGTGAATATCTTCGTAGGTCGAAAACAGGTTGATCACCGACGGATTGGCGTTTGCGTAGGTGATTACTTCGAGTGCTTTATCAGCGGCCAGCTTGTAATACGTGGCTCCTTTACTGAGTGGGAAGCCAGCCATTGTCAGGTATACTTTGGACAACTGCGTTTTCACGGCTGCCATGTTCGCCCGACCGCTCACGTCCATCCAGGCCAGACCTGCGCCTTCGGCTGCCGTCAGGTCGTCAACGATCAGTTTATACACGTCTTCCTGCGAAGCACGAGCTGGTAAGAAGTCAGGCGAAGCCGCCGATTGGGGCGTTGTAATCAGCGGAACATCACCCCACAATCGAACAGCCATAAAGTAAGCCGTCGCTCTGAGGAATCGTGCTTCACCCAGAATTTTAGCTTTCTGAGCCGCGTCCATTGGTGTAATCCCTGGTACCCTATCAATTACCAAATTGGCATTCGCAATTAGCGTATACAGACCGTTCCAGTAGTTAACGACATGGGCAGTATTCCCATCATGAACCAGACCATATAAGTTATTGAGGTCAGAGTTCTGAGCGGTTTCTGTGGTTGAAGTTCCTGTCAATGCTTCCAGCAACTGCCAGTTCGTTGAAAAAATACCTGCGTCACCGCCCATAAAGCGCGTACCTGCATAGGTAGCTGCCAGTGCTGCTTCTGCGTGGTCTGGAATCGTGTAAAATGTGCCTGGACTCAAATTGGAAGGAGCCTGTTCCTTCAGAAAGTCCGAGCAGCCAATGGGGCCAGTTAAGGCAAGCCCACAAAGAACCGCTTGGCTGATATATTTAGTGAGTGTATGTCTCATACGAAAAAGTCAGTAAACAAAATGCGTTGGTAAATTACAGACCGATCTGCAGGCCAAATAGGTATGTTGTTGGTTTTGGGTAGTTGTGCCAGATCATACCCTGCGAGAAAGCACTGTTACCAGCTGCCTGGTTCGTTGGCGTTACTTCTGGGTCACCAACGATTGGATCTTCTAACAACAGGAAGAAGTTCTGCGCCGAAGCGTACACGCGCAGGCGGTTCATCTTCAGTTTATTAGTGACCTCGGCTGGGAACGTGTAGCCAAAGAGCAGGTTACGACCGCGCAGGAACGAACCGTTTTTGATCCAGTGGCTGTCTACGTTGGTCACGTAACCAGCCCGGGTGTCCCGAATCTGGGCGATAGGCGTGTTCTGGTTCTGAGGTGTCCAGGCGTTCAGTACCGATGAGTAGCTGTTGGCCAGTGCCTGCCGGTCTTCGCTGGCGTGCAGGTTCATCAGCATAACGTCGTTACCGTACATAAACTGCAGTTCCAGCGTAGCGTCGAAGTTGCCGAAACGAAGGTTGTTCGTCATGGCACCCCAGCCTTTAGGGCTACCGTTACCAATGATGCTGCGGTCAGCATCGGTGATAGCGCGGTCGCCGTTTACGTCCAGGTATTTGATGTCACCCGGCAGAATCGTCAGACCATTCCGGTAACTCGTGAATCGAGCCGCTTCTTCCCGCTCAGACTCGTTCCAGGTACCCAGACGGGTCAGACCATAGAACGAACCAACCGGTTCGCCTACCCGAATTACGTTAGTTGGGTTCGTGAAGTTAGGACCACCTACGTTGAAGATATCGGAAGGCGTAGCCAGCGTTAGGACTTTGTTGCGGTTCAGCGAGATATTGAACGTTGTATTCCAGCTAAACTTACCGTTGTTGACGTTCACCGTGTTCAGGCCGAATTCAAACCCTTGGTTCTGCATCGAACCGACATTGCGACGGATGGTACCGTAGCCGCTGGTACGTGGTACGGGTGCGTCAAGCAGCATATCGGTTGTCAGACGATAGTAGTAGTCGGCTTCCAGCGAGATGCGGCCTTTGAACAAACCAATTTCGACGCCCACGTCGGTCTGTGCCGTTTTTTCCCAGCGCAGGTCGGGGTTAGCCAGACGGTTAATACCCGTTCCACCGGCCCGTGTATCACCATAGACGGCTGCGTAGTTGGAGCCAAGCAGCGACAATGACGTGTAAGGAGGAATTTCGGAGTTCCCTGTCAGACCGTAGCTACTGCGAATTTTCAGGTTCGAAATGATCGGGTTACCTTTCAGGAAATCCTCTTCCGATACGCGCCAAGCCAGAGCGGCAGAAGGGAAGAACGCAAATTTGTGGTTTTCCCCGAATTTAGACGAACCATCGGCCCGGCCCGTAAATGTCAGCAGGTACCGATCCCGGAAGCCGTAGTTAATCCGGCCAAAATATGAATTAAAGGCAAAGCGATCGGCGTACGATGATACCGATGGGTTCGTAGCCCCAGCGCCCAGGTTGTTAAACCCGAAATAATCGGTGGCAAAACCGCTTACGCTGGCTCCGATACCAAACCGGGTGGTTTCCTGCCAGGAAATACCCAGCAGACCCGTGAACGAGTGATCCGTTCCGATCTGCTTGTTGTAGGTCAGGTAGTTTTCCAGCGACCAGAAATTCGTACGGTTATTATTACCCGACGCGTTTCCGTTACCGCCGATGTTCAGCGTACGGGATTGCGACTGGTTGATTTCCTGTGTCTGTATGTTGGTACCTAATACCGACCGGAATTCCAGGCCTTTAGCCAGGCTGATGTTAGCAAATAAGCTACCCAGAATGGTCTGCGTGTTCTGAATATAACGACGATCCAGCAGCCGGTGGACCGAACTCATAGTACCCTCAGCATAGGGATAGTCCCGGTTTTCGGCTAAAACACCTGAGTCTGGGTACCGCACGGGCAGGAAGGGGAAATCTTCCACGATTTGCCGGGCAACGGCGTCGTTAATATCCACCAGGTTTTCGGTCTGGTAGTTGTAGTTCAGCGTACCACCGATTTTCAGCCATTTCTTTACCTGATCGTCCAGGGTGAACCGGCCCGAATACCGTTTCATGTATGAGGTTTTAATCAGACCCTGATCGTCGCGGTAGTTCAGCGAAACCGAGTACTGCGTACGCTCATTACCTCCGCTGAAACCAAGCTGATGGTTCTGCGACAGTTTATTCTGCGACGACTCCTTGAACCAGTCGGTATCATACAGGGGATTCAGGTTTGCGTCGAAAACGCCGGGGTGCGCGGCACTGAACGCACGGCGACGGACAGTTGGATCCAGGTAAGACCATTTACCAGCCGCCCAACCGACGGGGTCGTATTTGGCCATGTTCGCGTAGGCGAGGTCTTCAACGGCCAGATATTCTTTTGCATTCAGCACTTTGGGCTTGTTAGGGCCGATCGTGTTGACGCTGAACTGTCCGTCATACGTAATGCGGCTTTCGCCCGCTTTCCCTTTCCGGGTTGTCACCAGAATAACCCCGTTGGCACCCCGGGCACCGTAGATAGCGGTTGACGACGCGTCTTTCAGGACCTCAACGCTGACAATGTCGTTGGGGTTGATGTAGTCAATCGGGTTACTGAACTGATCACCAGTACCCTGTGGCAGCATCACACCGTCTACTACGTACAGGGGGTTGTTTGATGAGTTGATGGAACTGAAACCGCGGATCCGAACCGTTGTCCGTCCACCCGGACGACCAGAGTTGGTGTTTACCTGAACGCCGGGTAGACGTCCTGACAACTGCTGGTTGAGCGACGGTGCCGGACGTTCCAGAAGCTCAGCTTCTTTGATTCCTGATACAGCACCCGTTAAATCCGACTTGCGGGCCGTACCATACCCAATAACGACGATCTCGTCCAGCGTTTTGTCGTCGGCCTTGAGCGTTACGTTGACGGTTGCCTGCGAGCCAACGGCAATTTCCTGGGCGTTGTAACCCACGAAGGAAAACACAAGTGTTGCACCGGCGTCCGGAACATCCAGTTTATACGAGCCGCTTGCGTCTGTTACGGTACCGCGCTGTGTTCCCTTAACAACGATACTAACGCCGGGAAGGGCTTCATTTTTGTCATCGACAACCCGACCGGTAATGGTACGATCAACCTGGATCGTGTTAATGGCCAGAAATCGAGTGGCACGCTTACCCAGGAGCTCTGGATCATTTGATGCAATGGCGTGGCTGCTGGTCAGACAGGCAATGGCCAGTGCAAAGGGCGAAACGGAATGGCGCAGAAGCCTGCCTGCCCTACCTGATAGCGGTAAAGGTTTTTCCATAAAGACTGAACTGCTGAAAGCAGCTGTTTTAGGTGTTTGGAATAAGTTCGGAGAAAACTTATCTGGGAGAAAAGACAGGTTCCAGTAGAACTACTCATGGATTTATTAAATTTTTTTAACAAATATTTAAAGTCTATTTCGGTTAAGATAGAATCAGCCTGAAAGAGGTGACAAGTGGGTAAACTGACCACTTAGTAAACTTCCCGAAATTCTATTTCGGATTCGTTCGCTTTTGGAATAAGTCCGTTGTGCATTTTGGAATGATTTGTATATTTGAGACTTCCGGTTTTCTGTCTTCAGCTGTAAATGGCTATTAATGAGCAATTTGGGGCTGTTTCTCTTACAGACCGGTTTCACTTCATCCGAAGTTCAGCAACCTGTTCAAGCCCTTGTTTATCCCGTCTAATCGGCTGTCCGTCAATTGATAGCTGCGAGTACGTATGAGAGTTTTTCCGACCCAGCCGTTTCAGATTGTCTACTCCCTGCTTGAGCACGAATTTCTGGGATACCTTATTGAAGCGTTCGTGGTGCAGCAAAACAGCCGGGGTGAACTGACACTACAAAATCAGACATTGTCGACGCAGAATGTAGGTGAATTTGCGCAGGGGCTGAGTGAGCGGGATTTTGAACTGGTTAAGCTGATCGACAGCATCCAGCAGGATACAATCGTTAAGAAATTCAATACGAAGCGGCTGCCAGCCGTCGATTTCCTGCTGAAGGTGTATGATCCACAAAAGGGCGACAAGCTGCTGCAGGATACTATTTGCAGCTACCTCGAAAACATGAAGGGGCAGATCATGAACCTGATGGCGGGTCGGCCCTTCTACGTTATGGGCAATGACGGCAACCCCGCCTGGGCACCAATTGAGTGGATGGCCGAACCAGCCAAGGTGCATTTTCACGTTCACAGGCTGGCTGAGGCTACCCATTATTTCCCCATCATTCGCTACCCCAATGGCAATGGCGGAACCGACCGGGTAAAATTCCAGTTTCGGGATGCCTTGATGATCTGCGACGAACCGGCCTACATGTTGGTCGATAACCGCCTGTATCATTTTAGTAAGAACGTAGACGGGAAAAAATTGCGTCCTTTCTTCAACAAGAATCATATCGTGATTCCCCGGGCGCTTGAACCCCAGTATTACGAGCGTTTCGTATCCCAGCTGATTGCCTCGTATGATGTATTCCCGGAAGGGTTTGAGATCAGGGGCGAAAATCTGGTGCCGGTACCCCTGATTACAGTGTCGGAACTGGCAATGGCCAACCGGGCCGTAACGGCTACCGCCGGGATCGATCTGGCCGAACACGAACAGGATACAGGCCAGAAAATTATTTTTGATCTGTCATTTCAGTACGGCGATTTCACGTTCCGGTTCGATAGTTTCGGCCCGGCCGCCAACGTAAGTCTGGAAGCCAGGAACGGTGAGTATATTTTTCACAAGATTCGCCGGGACCAACGTTTCGAACGGCAGCAACTGGCCTTCCTGCGCGAGCGGGGGCTGGATTTAAAGCACGGTCGGCTGGCTTTGCCCAAAACAGAAGCTTTTTCGTGGCTGTCGGAAAACAGCTCGCTGGTGCAGGAGGGAGGCTTTGTGTTACGTCAGCACGACGAAGATCCCAAACGCTATTTTCTGGGTTACTCCAGCATTGACCTATCTATCGAGGAAGGGCGCGACTGGTTTGATATTTACGCCAATGTCCGGTTTGGTGAGTTTGAGATCCCATTCCTGAAGCTGCGTACGCTCATTCTGAACAAGAAGCAGGAGTTTACACTACCCAACGGTGAGATTGCCGTTATTCCGGAAGCCTGGTTTACCAAGTATTCCGAGCTGTTTGGTTTTCTGGAACTGCGCAACAGTGATGGACTGGACAGCTGGGACGGTGACCAGTTTGTGTTGCAGAAACAGCATCTGGCCTTGGTGCAGGAACTGGAGCGCGACAACCTGGCTACAACCGTCATGAGTCGTAAGCTGGAGCGGCTGCGCGATTTCGAAGAGATCGAGAATTTTGCGTTGCCGGTTCACTTTAATGGTACGTTACGTCCGTATCAGCAGGCAGGCTACGACTGGATCAATTTCTTACGCCAATACCGTTTCGGGGGCTGTCTGGCCGACGATATGGGATTAGGTAAAACCGTGATGACGCTGGCTATGCTCCAGGGACAGAAGGAGTCGGGTGCGACCGAGCCGAGTTTGCTGGTGATGCCGACCTCATTGCTTTATAACTGGGAGCTGGAAGCCCGCAAGTTTACGCCCGATCTGCGGATTATGGTGTATACCGGTACATACCGGGAGAAAAATACGGCGCAGTTCGATAACTACGACCTGATTCTGACTTCGTACGGTATCGTCCGGATTGATATTGATTTGCTAAGCCCGTATCGATTCAATTACGTTATTCTGGATGAGTCGCAGGCGATCAAGAATCCGTCTTCACACATCACCAAAGCAGTGATGCAACTCAATACGGCCAACCGGCTTATTCTGACCGGAACACCGTTGGAGAACAGCACTATGGACCTTTGGTCGCAGATGTCGTTCATCAATCCGGGGCTACTGGGTACTCAGGCGTTTTTCCGGAACGAGTTTCAGATTCCAATCGAAAAGAAACACGACGAAACCAAAACGGCCCGGTTGTATAACCTCATCAAGCCGTTCATGCTCCGGCGGAATAAATCACAGGTGGCCACCGATCTTCCCGAAAAAGTAGAAAGTGTGCTCTACTGCGAAATGACACCCGACCAGGAAAAGCAATACGAAGAAGCCAAGTCTTACTACCGCAACCTGATTCTGGAACGTATTGAGGAGGAGGGAATGGCTAAATCGCAGATGGTTGTTTTGCAGGGGTTGACCAAGCTCCGGCAGATTGCCAATCACCCCCGTATGGTCGATGCTGACTACGAAGGCGATTCGGGTAAGCTGGACGATATGCTGATGCGGCTTGAAACGGCCATGATCGAGAATCATAAAATTCTGGTTTTTAGCCAGTTCATCAAGCATCTGACCGTTGTTCGCCACTACCTGAAAGAGAAAAACATCAAATACGCCTACCTGGATGGCTCCACCACCGACCGCCAGCAGCAGGTGGATATGTTCCAGAAAGATGACTCGGTGAAACTGTTTCTAATTTCGCTGAAAGCCGGCGGGCTGGGGCACAACCTGACCGCGGCCGATTACGTCTTTATTCTGGACCCCTGGTGGAACCCAGCCATTGAAGCACAGGCCGTTGACCGGGCGCACCGTATTGGTCAGCAGAAGACAGTGTTTACCTATAAATTTATTGCCAAGAACACAGTAGAAGAGAAAATTCTATCGTTGCAGCGAGCCAAACAACAGTTGGCGGGCAGCCTGATCACAACGGAAGAAAACTTCATGAAATCCCTCACCAAAGAGGATATTCTGGTGCTGCTCGAATAGAAAATCAGGCAATACGAAAGAGTTTTGGGAAGATTAATCGCAAAGTCAGTTATGCTTCTGATAACACATATTCACTAAACACGAATGGTATGAATGTTAAAAGCATACTGGGAATAGTTCTGACATTAGTGGGCCTGATTGGCCTAATCTACGGCGGTATCGATTTCACCAAAGGTGGTGTTTCTCAAGCCTCTTTCGTGTACGTCATCATGGGCGGCATTTTCTTCTTCGCCGGCGTCGGCCTGATCCGGAGTACAAGGGCGTAGAAAACTAGAAGAAAGGAGGAGAGGGAGGAAGGAACAAGGAGAAAATGCGCGAGCGTCCTTGTTCCTTCCTCCCTCTCCTCCTTTCTCCTTTTACTTCAAATACACCCCCATCCGGTTTTCGTCGCTGAGGACGACATCAACGTGTTCAGTCAGGGTGGTGCTGAGTTCGTAGCCTTTGTAGTCGGCAGCAACCGGGTAACGCGGGTGATTGCGATCAACCAGCACGGCTACCTGGAGCTTGTGCAGAGGAACACTCAGGAAAGGCTGCAGGCTAAAAGCCAGCGTTCGGCCGGTGTAAAGAACATCGTCAACGACGATTACAACCTTGTTCGTATAGTCATATGCGGTAGGCGTAATGTTGACGGTTGACTGGGATGGCTGCGACTTATCCAGCGTTAGTTCCAGAATTTCTACCGTAAAGGGGGCAATGGAGCGAACCGCTTCGGCCAGCGCCTGCGCCAGTACAAACCCTTCGCCCGTGATACCAGCCAGTATGATTGCCGACTCTTCAAAATTGGTTTCGTAGATCTGAAACGCGATACGTCTGATCTTCTGACGTATTTGCTCGGCGTTGAGAATAAGTGTTGGGGCAGTACTTGTCATGACACTAAATAAATTCTGGCATCAAATATGGTAAAAACTTTGGCGCGAAAAAAAAGGGCTTTTGAGCTGGGAGTTATTACGTTTAGTAAATATGCCGCGCCGTCTGACTGGGCTATGTGACGATTTGGCATAGTTTTCGCCCTTTGATTTCACGAATCTCCTCAAACTTAAACTTTATGAATTTTTTCACCGGATTATTGCTGACCGCCCTGCTGTGGGCCCGGTCAGAAACGCCCACATTGCCTGTCTCTATGAACGAAGTCGTTCGTTCGTCGATGAGCCAGGGAGATGCCAATCTCCTGTCTGATCATTTTAATGAGTCGATCGAACTGATTATCGATTCGGAACAGGTTAACTTCACGAAAGTGGAGGCCACGCATGCCGAAATGATTCTGCGCTCTTTTTTCCGGAAAAACCCACCCCGCCATTTCCGGTACGTTCACCGCGGTACCTCAGATAACGTACAGTACAGCAGTGGTTCTTACGAAGCCAACGGGCAGAGCTACGCCGTGTATGTGCTTATGCACAAGTCGGCGAATCAGCCTTATGTGATCGATGCAGTACACTTTCGTCACGCCTAGAGCCGATAAAAGCGGCTATTTCAGTAAGCTAGCTCCGCGGAATAGGTCGTAAATCGTAAATCAATCTATCTTTGTGCTTCATTTTTGAAGTGCCATGATTGTTAAGACAAAAAAATACGCTCTCGAACAAAAAACGTACATAAACATTGCGTTGCGGCAGTGGCTGAAAGAAAATTGGAAATGGGTTTTTATACCGTTAGGACTGATTATTCTCAACGTTGTTCTCTACGCAACCGGTGCCTTTGATCATTACTGGCCTGCTATTGTTATTTTCGTTCTGGCTGTGTTATACGTACTTTTCTGGGCGGTTCAGATTACCGGAATCACGCAGATGGAACAGAGTAAACCGCTGTTTCAAAAGTACGTATATGAGATCGATAGCCGTCAGATTCTGATGCGGATTAATGCAAAGGAGGGTGGTATCCTAAAGTGGTCACAGATCAGCGGGGCTGCAAAGGATAAAGACGCGTATATTCTGTATCTGGACAACAGCGAGTCGATGAAAGGTGTAAAGGCCAATTGGCTGGCCCGAACAGTAACGAAAGGATTGGCTAAAGCCCAGTTTCTATACCTGCCTTTCTCGATTTTTACCAGTGACAATGACCTGCGTTTCACCGAAGCTCTGCTAAAGCGTAAGGGACTGCTGGCCGGCGAGAATATCGCGGAGCCCGTAAAATAATGGAGCTTGTCTGTAAAGACTACATTCAGAAGTAACAGGTAGAATCCAGTTCTGTTGTCGGAGCTGGATTCTTCGTTTTGTCGGCAATCGGCTACATTATGGATCATTCATCCGTACCGTGGAGTAGCCGATTGCCTTCTTTTTGTCTATCTTAGTTCAAAAACGAATAAAGTTATGCAGGCCATTACGCTGACGATACCGCCTAACATCAATGTGTTTTCGGACGATGAACTGTATGCGTTCTGTTTGGCGAATCCTGAATTGCGTATTGAACGTGACGAAACCGGCCACATCATTATCATGCCTCCCACCGGATTAGAAAGCAGTTTTACCAACGGAGAACTCTTCGGTGAGGTCCGTAACTGGAATCGCCGAACCAAAGCAGGTCGTACATCGGAATCAAATGGTGGCTATACGCTGCCCGATACGTCCATGCGGGCACCCGATGTGGGCTGGGTAAGCAAAGAGCGGTTGATGCAGGTTGTTCCGGATGAACTCAAGAAGTTTGCCCGGGTTTGCCCCGACTTTGTCATTGAAGTTCGCTCCGAGTCGGATAGTCTGAAGGAGTTGCAGACAAAAATGGAGAAATGGCTTAAAAACGGCGTTCGGCTCGGTTGGCTTGTTGATCCACAGGAACAGAAGACAACTATCTACCGACCTGATTCGGAGACAGAAACGAAACTGTTTTCTGAAACCCTTTCTGGTGAAGATGTTCTGGTTGGATTTACGATGAACATCCAAGAAGTTTTGACTTATTAAGGGCATAGTGGTACGAAACCGAGAAAGGACGTGAAGACGCTACGTCCTTTCTCGGTTTTTCTGTTTTTTCGGGTGCTGTACGTCAATGCCTTACCTTCCCTCTATGAAAAAACTGGCTACAATACTTTACTTTCTTTCGGTTACGTCCTTCACCTTCGCCCAGACCGGGGCTGATACAACCGCCCGTATTGAAAAGATATTCAGCCGATATCAGTCCCAAAATCCGGGTTGTCAACTGGCGGTCTCGCGTAATGGCAAGGTTATTTTCTCCAGAGCCTGGGGCATGGCCGACCTGGAACACAACCTGCCTCTAACGACCGAGTCAATCATTGAAGCCGGTTCGGTGTCGAAGCAGTTTACCGCAGCGGCTGTGCTGCTGCTTGAACAACAGGGCAGGTTGTCACTCGATGATGATATTCGCAGATATATTCCGGAGATGCCTGATTATGGTACGCCGATCACGCTCCGGCGGATGATGCACCACGCGAGTGGCCTGCGCGATTGGGGAAGTGTAGCGGGTATTGCCGGCTGGCCCCGCACTACCAAGACGTACAATAACAACGACGCGCTGGACATTATCGTCCATCAGAAAGCGCTCAATCACAAACCCGGCGACGAGTTTCTGTACAGCAACTCGAACTATAACCTGTTTGCGATTTTGGTGGAACGGGTTAGCGGCATGAGCCTGGCCGAGTATACCCGCAAATACATTTTCGAACCGGCGGGAATGACGCACACTCAGTGGCGTGACAATTTCAAACGTATCGTGCAGAATCGGGCCATTGCTTACGAAAAAACGGCTGATAGATACGAAACCGACATGCCGAATGAATATGTCTACGGCAACGGTGGCCTGCTGACAACAACCGAAGACCTGCTGAAATGGAACGACTACTACTGGGGCGGTCAATTCGGTCGCCCGTCGCTATTGCCGAAGCAACTGACGATAGAAGTGTTCAATAATAAAACGACCTATCCGTATGGGGCAGGCTTGTTTGTGAGCAAAGCCAAAGGGCAGGACTACGTGTACCACACCGGATCAACGGCCAGCTATCGGGCTATGCTGGAGCGTTATCCACAACAAAACTTGTCTATTGCCTGGCTGAGTAACACGTCGGAGTTCGATACGGCTTCGTACAATGTCATACGCGAGGTTGGCAACCTGTTTGTCCCCGATCGGAGTGCGACCTCGGACAAAGCCACTGTCGGAAACACCAGCCCAAAGCAGCCAGAAACGTTCGCAATATCGGCGGCTACGTTGGCGAGCTATGCCGGTACCTACGAGTCGGATGAAGCGCAGGCAACTTTCACGGTAATGGACCGGAATGGGAGGCTGGTTTTGCGTCAGGCCCCCGGCGTTGATGTAGAGCTCCTGCCGATAGGCGAGAACATCTTCAAGGTTACTGCCGGTGGCCGTGGGCTATCCGGAGCCACCATTACATTTGTACGCAATAATCTGGATGTCAATGGCTTGAACGTAACGGTTTCTCGGGCGCGAAACGTGTCGTTTCAGAAGAAATCAAAACAGTAAAATTAGCCGTAATGTACCTTCTATGTCATTATTGTCAAGTAGACGCCAATTGAGAAAAACAGTATGACGCCATTACCCATAAAACTGAACCCGTATCTGTTCTTCGGCGGAAACTGCCGGGAAGCGATGGAATTTTACCAGCGCGTTTTTGGTGGAGAGCTGACGCTATCACCGTTTAGCGAAAGCCCAGAAGGCGCGCACAAAGATCCCAAAGCCAACAGCGAGGAGGTGAAAAACAAAATCATGTACGCCAAGCTGAGTGGTGACGTGGAGCTGTTAGCCAGCGACAATCCGCACAATACCGACGCGAAGAATACAGGCCAGTTCAGTCTGTCGCTGGAAGGTGCTGACGAGGAAAAGCTAAGCGGCTATTTTGATAAACTTTCCGAAAATGGTCAGGTTACCTCACCCCTGCAGAAGCAGTTCTGGGGCGATACGTTCGGGATGGTAACCGATCAATACGGGATCAACTGGATGATGAATATTACGGCTGCTCAGCAGTGAAATCGCCTGTTGATCAACTGCAAAAGGGTGGCTCTACGAAAGCCACCCTTTTGCAGTTGATAGGTTATCGGCTGTTACTTCGCCTGATTGGTAAAATCAACGACGGTCAGATCGGCCAGCCAGGGACCGACGATGGTACCGAATTCCTTGTGGGCGGGGTGGGGGAGGTAGTCGTCCCGGTCCTTCTCGTTGTCGAAGGTCAGAATAAAGGCGTGGGTAAGGCCATGAGCGTGGTTTTCGGGGCTGTTGTTGGTACCCCACTGGAATCCTTTGATCTGTTTGATTTTCGAGGGCAGCGCTTCGAAGGCTGCCAGGATTTCTTTCAGCTTCTCGGGCGTCGTTTCGGGTTTGAATTTGAAGAGCACTATATGCTGTACGGACGTGTTCTTGGTCATCTTTTTAGGTGGTTTAGCCATCCCACTGGCTGAAAAAAGTAACGTAAAGGCTAGTAAGGCAAGGATTTGTTTCATTGGTACAGGGGTTGAAAAAAGGTAAAATCGTACAGGTAATATTGACGTAGATCGGTTTACTGCTCAACAATACTCAGATTGTCGATTCGATCAAAATGCTTTCGGTTTAAAGTGGCTATAGGTAAGCTGTGTGTCACAGCAGTAGCGGCAATGAATAAATCTGCGAGAGCGATTTGCTTCCGTTTACGTTTTAGTCCCGCGTTGATCTGAACGGCTGTATCGACGCAGGGTGCATCAAATGGAAAGACAGTTAGCGTCTGCAATACACGGTCCCAAAATAGTAATTGGCTCTGGGTTGCACCCGCGTAAATTTCGTATTTGGTGATGGACGAAATGGCAAAGCGGTACCCTTGTCTCACCAAAGCAATCCAGACAGAATTGTTCTTGTCTGTCTTTCGGTAGTAATCAATCAGAATAGACGTATCGACCAGAATTACTTCGTTCGCCATTGGTTGATTGCTTCCCGATTCGCATCAATCGTGTCCAGTTGTTTTTGGGTGGCCACGGGGCCGTTCAACAGTAACGCTTCAAGGTCAGTGTTCACGTCTGCGATTCTGGTATTTTGCTCAATCTCCGCTTTAAGTTTGTTTAGCTGGCTGACTGGCAGCGTTTTGATGATCTGCACCAGCTGGTCGAAACCAATATCTATTTGAACTTGCATAGAATCAAAAGTAAAGCCGAAGTTAGCCATTTATCAACAAAAGAAACGGGTTAACCCAAGCTTAGGTTAACCCGTTTCTTGACGTCTGCTGACAATTAAGCCAGTTTGGCTTTCAGGTTTTCGTCCAGCGCTTCCAGGAAGTCTTCGGTGTACAGGTAGTGCTCACCAGCTACCAGTTTCGTGCCCGCTGGGAAAGCTGACAGCGCCAGGTCTTTCGTCATTTTGCCGCTTTCTACGGTCTCTACGCAAACCGCTTCGAGGGCGTTAGCGAAGTCGATCAGGGGCTGGTTGTCGTCCAGTTTGCCGCGGAAAGCCAGACCACGCGTCCAGGCGTAGATCGAAGCTATTGGGTTCGTTGAGGTTTTGTTACCTTTCTGATATTCGCGGTAGTGTCGCGTAACCGTACCGTGAGCTGCTTCGGCTTCCTGCGTTTTTCCGTCTGGCGTAACCAGTACCGAGGTCATCAGACCCAGCGAACCGAAGCCCTGCGCTACAGTATCCGACTGAACGTCGCCGTCGTAGTTTTTGCAGGCCCACACAAAGTTACCTTCCCACTTCAACGCCGATGCGACCATGTCATCGATCAGACGGTGTTCGTAGTGAACTTTGTCTTTATACTCGGTCTCGTACACTTCCTGGAAGATGTCCTTGAAGCGACCGTCGTATTTTTTCAGGATCGTGTTCTTGGTCGATAGGTACAGCGGCCAGCCTTTGTCAAGCGCTACGTTAAAGCAGGCCCGGGCAAAGCCACGGATCGACTCGTCAACGTTGTACATACCCATGGCAACACCACCTCCTTTGAACTGATACACGTCAAATTCCTGTACGCTACCGTCCTCACCTTCGAACTTCATCGTCAGTTTACCAGGTCCTGGTACGACGAAATCCGTAGCGCGGTACTGATCACCGAACGCGTGACGACCGATGATGATCGGCGCGGTCCAGTTCGTAACCAAACGGGGTACGTTGCTCATCACGATTGGCTCGCGGAACACGGTACCATCCAGAATATTGCGGATTGTGCCGTTCGGCGACTTCCACATTTGTTTCAGGTTGAATTCTTTGACGCGATCTTCGTCAGGCGTGATGGTCGCGCATTTGATACCAACACCGTATTCTTTGATCGCGTTAGCTGCGTCAATGGTTACCTGGTCATTGGTTTCATCACGGTACTCGATGCCGAGGTCGTAATATTTAATATCAACATCAACGTAGGGCAGAATCAGCTTGTCCTTGATGAATTTCCAGATGATGCGGGTCATTTCGTCGCCATCCAGTTCCACCACCGGATTCGCTACTTTAATCTTTTCCATTGTACTTGGGTAAAGAGTGATTAAAAGGAGACAAGAACTGCGGGCAAAAGTACGTAAAAACGATAAAAGACCTGTGCCGGAAGGTAGACTGATCCAATTTAGGCGTAGCCGGCCTGGAATCCGTAAACTGCGCTGACTGGTTTTTATGTGTAAGTAATCACTTAAATCAGCCGCGAAACGGATAAAAAGCCGTTATTTCCCTTTTTTATACGTGACCGTTGTTTCTGAACCCGAACGATAACCCCATGCGAAGTACCAGTGCTGCTACTGCCTTGTTTAAATCAATAATGCTCCTCATAGGTAGTCTGCTGACAGCAGCAGGCAGTAGGGCGCAGGCCTCGGGTACGCCCATTAACTTACGCTGTGAGTACCTGATAAATCCACTTGGGATCGACGCGCGACAGCCGCGATTTACCTGGCAGGTAGACGATTCGCAACGGGGCGCTCGTCAAAGGGCCTACCAGCTCTGGGTGAGTACGGACTCGCTGGCTTTGGCGAAAGGGAATGCTGAACAATGGTCGTCTGGTAAGATTACGTCAGATAGGCAACTCGTTACGTACGCTGGAAAACCGCTGCAGCCCTTCACCAAATACTACTGGCGGTTAATGACCTGGGATAAGGATAGTAAGCCAGGAACTGGGCAGACGGCTAGTTTCGAGACAGGTATGATGGAGTCAGCTAACTGGCAGGGCGCCTGGATCAGCGACACGCGCGACGTAAACCTGAAACCGGCTCCCTATTTCCGGAAGGCCTTTGAAACGAAAAAGAAAATCAAGAGCGCCCGGGCTTACATCGCCGTGGCCGGTCTGTACGAACTGTCGATCAATGGGCAGAAAGTGGGTAATCACCGGCTCGATCCTATGTACACCCGCTTCGACCGACGGACGCTCTACGTCACCTACGACGTAACGAATCACCTGAAGTCGGGGAAAAATGCTGTTGGTGTTCTACTGGGCAATGGCTGGTACAATCACCAGTCGACGGCGGTCTGGTATTTTCACGAAGCGCCCTGGCGCAACCGGCCAGCGTTCTGTCTGGATATGCGCATTACATACGACGATGGTACGACGGAAACCGTTACGTCGGGGAAAGACTGGAAAACGGCCCTGAGTCCGGTCGTTTTCAACAGTATTTATACCGCCGAACATTACGACGCCCGACTGGAGCAACCCGGCTGGAACACGGCGGATTTCGACGACTCGAAATGGAAAGAGGTCATGTACCGGTCGGCTCCCTCGGAGAACGTGGTGGCGCAGGCGATGCACCCCGTCCGGAACGTAGAAACCATCCCAGCAAAAACAATTAAAAAACTGGATGATACAACCTATGTGTTTGATCTTGGCCGGAATATTTCCGGGGTGAGCCAGATTCGGGTCAAAGGTCCTGCGGGCACGACGCTCCACCTGAAACATGGCGAACGGCTCAACAAGAACGGAAGCGGCCATGTCGACCAATCCAATATCAACGAACACTACCGACCCACCGATAACAGCGACCCGTTCCAGGTCGATTTGCTAACATTGAGCGGCAGGGAGGACGTGTTCATGCCGCGCTTCAACTATAAAGGTTTTCAGTACGTAGAAGTCACCAGCGATAAACCTGTTACGTTGACGACCGAAAGTCTGATGGGCTACTTCATGCACAGCGACGTACCGGCCGTGGGAAAAGTCAACTCGTCGAACCCAACCATCGACAAGATCTGGTGGGCCGCCAACAATTCGTATCTGTCGAACCTGTTCGGTTACCCGACCGACTGCCCGCAGCGGGAAAAAAATGGCTGGACGGGCGATGCGCACATCGCCAGCGAAACGGGTCTGTATAACTTTGATGGGATTACCATCTACGAAAAGTGGCTGGCCGATCACCGCGACGAGCAGCAACCGAACGGGGTACTGCCGTCCATTATTCCAACCGATGGCTGGGGCTACGAGTGGGGGAATGGCCCTGACTGGACGAGTACCATTGCTATCATTCCCTGGAACATCTATCTGTTCTACGGCGATACGAAACTGCTGGCCGACTGCTACGGCAATATCAAACGGTACGTCGATCACATCAACGAGCAATACCCGTCTGGTCTGACGACCTGGGGCCTGGGCGATTGGGTACCGGTAAAATCGAAATCGCCGGTTGAACTGACGTCAACGGCGCACTACTTCGCCGACGTAACGATTCTGGCCAAGGCGGCTAACGTATTGGGAAAACAGGCAGACCATGCCTACTACATGGCGTTGGCCGGGAAAATCAAAAAGGCGTTCAACGACAAATACCTGAACCAGCAAACAGCGCTGTATAGCACCGGCCTGCAAACCGAACTAAGCGTGCCGTTGTACTGGGGGCTGGTTCCTGACGATCTGAAACGTAACGTAGCGGCTAACCTGGCCAAGCGCGTTGCCGCCGACAACAACCACCTCGACGTTGGTCTGCTCGGCACCAAGGCTATTCTGGGTGCGCTCAGCGACAACGGGCAGGCTGATGTAGCGTATACACTAGCAGCTCAGGAAACATACCCATCCTGGGGCTGGTGGATCGCGAATGGGGCTACTACGTTGTACGAAAACTGGGACATCAATGCAAAACACGACATCTCGCTTAACCACATCATGTTCGGCGCCGTTGGCGGGTGGTTTTATCAGGGACTAGGTGGGATCAAGCCCGATCCGCAGCAACCAGGTTTTAAAAACGTCCTGCTGGAACCCAATTTTGTGAAGGGGCTCGATCAGTTTGCGGCTTCGCACGACGGACCCTACGGGACGATTCGTTCAGGCTGGAAACGGAGCGGAACCAGTATTTCGTATAACGTAACGATTCCGCCCAACTCGACGGCTACGTTGGTGCTGGCGAACGGCCGAAAGGCGTACGAAAACGGCAAAGCGCTACCGGCTCAGCAGAATAAGACTGTATTACAGGCTGGTACGTATCAGCTGGAGATTCGATAAGTAATAAAGCTTTTTCAACACAGAGGCCCGGAGAACACGGAGGTTTTAGACGATGGGATGATAGACATAAGACAAAAAATTACTGCTCCGCTCTTTCGTCTTGTGTCTTTTTTCTTTCTTCCCGATAGGCTCCGTGCCTCTGTGTTGAAAACCATTTTTTAAACCACGCAACAGATGAAAAAATCACTCAACGTCGGTATCGTTGGCTATAAGTTCATGGGCAAGGCGCATAGCAACGCCTGGAAAAAAGCCCCACTCTTTTTCGATGTACCCAGTCAGCCAATTCTGAAAGTAGCCTGCGGACGGAATCAGGCATCTCTGGACGAGTTTGCCAGAAACTGGGGTTGGGAAGAAACCGAAACTGACTGGCAAAAACTGGTTTCCCGGCCTGATATTGACATTGTTGATATCGCCCTGCCGCAACAGCTGCACTACGACGTAGCCATTGCCGCTGCCAAAGCCGGGAAGCATATCTTCTGCGAAAAGCCACTGGCCATGAACAGTCAGCAGGCGGCTGAAATGCTGAAAGTGTGCCAGGAGAACAACGTCGTTCATTACCTCAACCACAATTATCGCCGGTTACCAGCGGTGCAACTGGCTAAAAAACTGATCGACGACGGGAAGATTGGCCGTATTTTTCACTGGCGCTGTGCTTACCAGCAAGACTGGATTGTTGACCCTAATTTCCCGCTGACGTGGCAATTGCGCAAAGAAACCGCCCAGGCCGGACCGCAGTGGGATCTGAACTCGCACGCCGTCGATCTGGCTCATTTCCTTGTTGGTGATATTGCGACGGTATCGGCCCTGACGACCAACTTTATCACCGAGCGACCAATTGCCGACGAGTCGACCTCGGGAAACCTGAGCGCGCAAACCAAAGGCGACGAAAAAGGTCCCGTTACGGTGGAGGATGCTGCGCTGATGCTGGTCGAGTTTGCGAGTGGGGCCGTGGGCTCGTTCGAAGCGACCCGCTTTGCCAGTGGTCGAAAAAACGGACTGACGTTTGAAATATACGGCAGCGAAGGCAGCGTTACGTTCGATCTGGAGCGTATGAACGAACTACGCTACTTCTCGCGGAACGACCCCGAAGGCGAGCAGGGTTTCCGGACCATTCTGGCGACTGATCCAACGCATGCCTATATGCAGCACTGGTGGCCAGCGGGACACATCATTGGTTACGAACACACCTTCGTTCACGCCGTCGTCGATTTCCTGAATGCTATTGACAAGCAGACTACCATCGAACCCAACTTCGCGGACGGTCTGAAAACGATTCAGGTGCTGGAAGCGGGCTTACGTTCGGCGGAAAGTGGCCAGCGGGTGCGTATGAACTAATTGCGATTGCCAGGATGACCCGATACAACAACAAAAAAGCCTGCAGGAATCTGTTCCCGCAGGCTTTCAAAGGTTAACCTAAAAGCTACTTTCTCTACTTATTTATCGTCTTTCAGCGTGGCCAGAAAGCTCACAACATCCCGAATTTCCCGTTTGGTAAGCAGGTACTTCATCTCCGGCATACTCGACGGGGCAGTTTCCCGTTTGGCGATCTGAGCTTTCGGAATAACGGTGTCGGGCTTGTCGCCGACTTTCACCGTAACGCCCGTAGCGGTTTCACCCTGCAGGATGCCACTAACCGTTTTACCATTTTTGAGTTTCAGCGTTACCGTTCCAAATCCGGGAGCCAGGCGGGCACTGGGATTGATCAGCGCTTCCAGCAATTGCTCGCGGGTAAGTCGGCTAGCTACACCGTTCAAACGGGGACCGGCGTTGCCACCCAGATCGTCGTAAGCGTGGCAGCGGATACACTGCGCCGTCTGGTGGCGGAAGAAAATTCGCCGACCCAGATCAGGTTCGCCACCCAGCAGACTGCCTTTATACGTAGCGGCCAGGGCATCCGGCGATAGCTTGGCCATCTGAGCCTTGTACTTCGTAATCAGCGGGGCTGAGTGTGTACTGTCGATGGCCTCTTCCAGTTCCAGCTGTAGTTCAGACGGCATCGTTCCGGCCGACATTTTCGCCAGTAACTGATCGAACAGTTTTTGTGAACTGGCAATAGGCAGCTTACCGAGTGTAAGCAGGGCCGCCTGTTTTTCCTCCGTCGTACGCGTATCGATTACCTCCGTCAGGAGCGTTACCATCCGATCGTTGGCCATGTCGGATTTCGCCAGCATATCTAACCCGGCGACCCGAACATTCTTTTCTTTATCAGCCAGCGCCTGTTCAACGGCTTTGTTCAGTTGCTTGTCGTTCAGAGAAGCCAGCGTTTGCAAAGCCGCGATGCGAGCCACCGCTTCCTTATCCGACGTTACCAGCCGGAAAACTGATTCGCCAGCGTCGGTCAGATTCAGTTTTGTTATCGCTTTCAGGGCGCTCAGGCGTAGGGGCAACTGTGGGTTCGTCAGCATCTTGACATAGGTCTCAGCCGTCTTGCTTTTGAGTAATGTCGGATCGCGCTCAACCTTGCCTCGGTAGCGACCATCCACCCGATCCAGCACCGACGGGCTGGCCCAGGTGCTCAGGGCGTCCAGGGCTTCGGCCCGCATCGCAACGGGCGCGCCGTCTTTGTCGGCATACGTAATCAGCGTTTGCATCGCTTCGGGTGAACCCACGCGCAGGTTGGCGTTGATAGCGCGACGAACCAGCGCTTCGTTGGTAAAGTTGGTCGTTTGCAGCACCTTGCCCAGTGCTGGCAGGGCATCCGGAATCGACAGATCATCGTTGATACCCCGGGCAGCCTCCGTGACGATAAACTCATCCTTATCGGTCAGGAAAGCGGCAATGCCCGGATCGCTCATGCGACGTAACGCCACGACGGCACCGATACGTACCGCCCGAGACGGATGACTGGCCAAAGCCGCAACGGGTGCAGCTTTACCAATCCGGGCCAGAGCCAGACTGGCTGCATGGCGGATGTAGGCGTCCTCGTCGTTGTTGGCTTCCAGTAGACTGATAAGTGGTTGAACTGCGGGGTCGTAGCTGATACGTCCCAGGGCCTCAGCGGCAAAGAAACGAGTGCGGCTGTTGCTGTCTTTCAGCAATGGAATTAATGCTTCGCCTGCTTCTTTGTAGCGAACATCGCCCAGCCATTTGGCCGCCTGTGCCCGAATTTCGGGATCTTTGTCGGTCAGTAGTGGCATCAACGACTGGCCGTACTGTTTGTCCTGCCGGGTCAACTGGCTGAGGCCCCAGATGCCGTGGATACGAGCTAG
This sequence comes from Spirosoma sp. KUDC1026, assembly GCF_013375035.1. Lineage (NCBI taxonomy): Bacteria > Pseudomonadati > Bacteroidota > Cytophagia > Cytophagales > Cytophagaceae > Spirosoma > Spirosoma sp. KUDC1026. The sequence goes on from NZ_CP056032.1 coordinate 2,048,378, forward strand.
CTGGTTGTCTGTCTGTTTGCTAGCTGCCGTCAGCACCGTAGCTCCTTTCGCGCCCCGGCTAACCAGTGCGAACTGTGCTTTCTGCCGAACACGCATATCTGGGTTTTTCAGGAGTTCGCCCAGAGCCGCGCCCGAACGACCGGCAAATTTCTCCGCCAGCAGCGCTTTGGTAAGTTTACGCTCGGCAGAGGCTGCACCAGCTTTATCGTCCAGTTTCCAGATACGGCCGTAATCTTTTGTGTCCCAGCCATTGATCCAGTCGGCTACATACAGGGCACCATCCGGGCCAAAGTCGATGCCGGTAGCGAGTATATTGCCTAACACCTTTTTCTGCTCGCCCAGCTCAAACGACGCCCCTTTGGGCTTCAGTTTGAACGAGTGAATACCCGACCGGGCGGGTCCACCGACGAATTCAGCAATGAAAAACGAGTTTTTGTAGGCCGGACTCAGCGCCGTGCCGGGATTGTAGCGCATACCCGCCGGACCACTCACGAAGTTGGCAATGGTTGGCGTGATGTAAGCTGCCTGGCCTTCGAAGCGGGGTAAATACATCCGTTCGTCCATCCATACTTTGTACGTATTGTTTTTGGGGTCGCGGTATTTGCCGTACTGCCAGTTGCTGCGCCAGCCCGTATCGGACCCGTTGACGATATACACCAGGCGCTCTTTCTCACCCGGATGGTCGCCATCGTTGTCCTCACTGATCAGGTTGCCGTACTCATCGAACACAAACTCGTGCGTGTTCCGAACGCCGTACGCAAAGACTTCAAAATCGCTGCCGTCGGGGTTCGAGCGAACGATGACGCCACTGTTTGGGTGTGACCAGGTTTTGCCATCGGGACCTTTGCCGTTGAAGCCAATGTCGCCGATCTGCCAGTAAATCCGGCCGTCGGGGCCCATCTCCACGCCCGACATGCCGTGGCCGCTGAAGCCGACATGGATACCGTAGCCGTGCGAAATGGACGTTTTCGTTTCGGCGATGCCATCGCCGTCTTTGTCTTTCATGCGCCACAGGTCGGGGCCAACCGCTACGTATAGGTCGTCGCCGTGCTTCATCACGCCACCCGCTACGTCGGTCACTTCATCATTGAAATCACTAACAACCAGTTGCGACAGGTCAGCAACGCCATCGCCGGACGTATCATCAATGCGATATACGTTTTCCTTCTCGACGGTCAGATCCCGCCAGTCGTGGGAACCGTCGCCGTTGAGGTCTTTCAGCCATTCGTTTTTGGCGCTGTTTTCCGGGGCGAGCACCCGGCGCAGGAAGGCACGTTTGTCCTCGATACTCTGTAGCTGGTTCGAGGCAATTTCCCAATCCTGGTGCCCCCGAATGTCGAACTCCGAGTTTTTCTGCCGATTCGTCCGGGTGTAGTACAAACTCCCATTGTCGTCGATATCAATGGCGATCGGGTCGGCCACCAGCGAGTCGACACCCCACAGTTTCAGCGTGAGGCCTTCAGCCAGTTCGGGGGTTACGGTAGCCTCAATAGCTTTGGCCAATTGCGCGGCTTTCTCGGGTACCATACGCTTGATACGCCGATCGATCGGATCTTTGGCGGACTGGTACCCAACCAGACAAAAGGCGGGAATCAGCGTACTGAGCCAGATTAGTTTTTTTGTTTTTTGCATGCGGGCAGGAATTGTTGGATATGCTGGCGGCCGTTTTTAAGACCAATGAATTTTAGCAGTATGCTGCACTGATAGCCTGCTTTGTCAATAGTGCTTGATTGTGAGCCCCCGGTGCGTAGGAATAAGCGCCAACCGGCCGCTTTTTACCGTACATTCTCCGGTAATTAGTTGTGAAAGGGCTTTTTTACGCGTTAAATCGGCCTATTTTGCTCCCGACTTACATATCTTCCTGTTCTTCATATAGCATTACCCTCGTGAAAAGGAAATTTCTGACCATTGCCTGTAGCGGGCTAACTGTTCTAACCGGCCTGAGCAGCTGCTCGACTGAAACAAAAAAAGCCTCTCTAGTAGGTACCTGGCAATTAATAGCCGCTACGGCTACGGAGAACGATTCGACGTACTCTACGTTCAGCCCCGGGCAAAACATGATCAAGGTGATCAACGACACCCATTTTGCGTTTCTGAATCATCCCGCTGGCGGGACTGGTGATTCCACACAGGCGTTTTCGGCGGGGGGTGGGCACTACACGCTGGCTGATAGTGCCTACACCGAGCATTTGGATTACTTTGCCGACAAAGCCTGGGAAGGTCGTTCCTTTGACTTTGTTATTGAGATTAAGGGCGACACGCTGATTCAGAAAGGTGTCGAGAGAATACCCGAGCGTGGTATCGACCACATCATCATGGAGACCTACAAACGGGTAAAGGACTAAGCAACGACGATATGAAAGCAGACGCGGATTTGAATCGATTTCTGGAAGCCCAGCGCGACGACTATGACCGTGCGCTGGCGGAGATAAAACGGGGCCGCAAACAGGGCCACTGGATGTGGTACATCTTTCCGCAGCTCGCCGGGCTGGGGTTCAGTAGTACGGCTAAATTCTACGGGATCAAGAACCAGGCCGAAGCCAGCGACTATCTGGCGCATCCCGTCCTGGGGCCTCGACTGGTTGAGATTAGCACGGCCATAGTACAGGTAGAAGGCAAAACCGCCAACCAGATCCTGGGCAGTCCCGACGATCTGAAGCTGCGTTCCTGCATGACCCTGTTCTCACTGGTGAAACCCACCAATCCGGTTTTTCAAGCCGTTCTGGATACCTATTACGGTGGAAAACCGGATGAGAAGACGCTGGAACTGGTGGGGCACAAATCGTGATTAAGACCTATGAAAGCATTTTTCTATTCAGGCCTGTTATTGTGTGCTATCGTAGTTGCAAACGTATTGTTGTGGATGAGCGCATCAGCAAAGGAAGCTGCTTTCGATCAGGCAAAAGCTTTGTACCTAAGCTATTTTCCAGGATTCTTAAGCAATGCTAACGTTCTAACATTCATGAGTATTGTCTTATGCTGCCTTTCGATTTATCTGCTCATTCGTTCACAGTATCAACTCAGCAGCATTTATCGCGGTATAAGTGTGCTATTTACAATCGTGAATGGTGTACTAATTAGTTGGTACTTATTTACTCTGATGTGAATGGGTTTATCCTTGACTGCTCTTACCCATACTGCCTGGATGTTTTCGGACCGGCATCATTCTGGCAGTATATTGCGCCCTGCTGCTATTCTGGAAATGAAGCAGCGGAGCTAACTGGTTGATAGAAAGTTTCTATCAGAAAAAAGAGGTATCAATGATTAATTTTCGGGAGAGAGCAAACTTCATCTGGTCGGTAGCCGACCTGTTGCGGGGAGACTATAAACAGGCAGAATACGGAAAAGTCATTCTGCCACTCACCGTGTTACGTCGGCTCGATTGCCTGCTGGAGCCGACAAAAGATGCAGTGCTGACGCAGTACGTAAAAATTCAGGATCAGTCAGAGACGATTGTCGACCGGATGCTGAACCGGACCACAACCTACCGGTTTCATAACCGCAGCAATTATACGTTCCAGAAACTAGTCGGTGACCCTGACAATGTAGCGGCTAATCTGCGTACTTACCTGAGTGGGTTTTCGACCAGTGTGCGGGACATCATGGAGCAGTTTCGCTTCGAAGATCAGATTGAACGACTGGACCGGGCCGATCTGCTCTATGTGGTCATCAAACGGTTTGCGGGGCTTGATCTGATCGATGTGAGCAGCCTCGAAATGGGTTACATCTTCGAGGAACTGATTCGGAAGTTTGCCGAAATATCCAACGAAACCGCCGGGGAGCATTTTACGCCCCGTGAGGTCATCGAACTGATGGTCAACCTGCTGTTTATCGACGAAACGGATATTTACAAAAAAGGCGCTATCCGCACGTTATACGACCCAACGGCGGGTACCGGGGGGATGCTTTCGGTGGCCGATGCCTTCATCAAAAGCCAGAATCCGGATGCCACGCTGCTGCTTTTCGGACAGGAGATCAACCCGGAGTCGTACGCCATCTGTAAGTCCGACATGCTCATCAAAGGGCAGGAACCCGGTAACATTCGGGAGGGTGATACGCTCAAAGAAGACCATCACGCCAGCGAAACGTTCGATTATATGTTATCGAACCCGCCGTTTGGGGTCGACTGGAAAAAGTCGGAGAAACTGGTAAAAGCCGAGCACGAAAAGAAAGGCTTTGCTGGTCGCTTTGGCCCTGGGCTGCCCCGGATCAATGACGGATCGCTATTGTTCCTGCTGCATATGACGGCCAAAATGAAAGCCGTTCAGGTGGGTGGGTCGCGGATCGGTATTGTGCTGAACGGATCGCCCCTGTTCACGGGTGGGGCTGGCAGTGGGGAAAGCGAGATTCGCCGGTGGATTATCGAGAACGATATGCTCGAAGCCATCGTTGCCCTGCCCGATCAGTTATTCTACAACACGGGCATCAGTACGTACATCTGGATTGTAACCAACCACAAGTCCCGGCAGCGAAAAGGGAAGGTTCAGCTAATTAATGCGACGACCTGTTTTCAGAAAATGAGCCGTAGCCTGGGCAACAAACGGAACGAAATATCAGCGGCCCAGATTCAGGAAATAACCCGGCTCTACGGTGAGTTTGCCGAAAGTGAGCAGGTGAAAATCTACCCCAACGAGTTTTTTGGCTACAGTCGCATTACGGTCGAGCGGCCTGTCGTGGATGCCGATGGGAAGCCCGTTTCCAAAAAAGGGCGTAAGAGCGCACCGCTGTTTCCGGATGCGACGGCCCCCGTTTACGAACCCGATACGAGCCTGCGCGACGCCGAGAATGTGCCCCTGCTGGACGACATTCAGACGTATTTCGAGCGGGAAGTGAAACCCCACGTACCGGACGCGTGGATCGATCACAGCAAAACGAAAATCGGCTACGAGATCAACTTCACAAAATACTTCTACCAGTACAAACCGTTACGGTCGCTGGCGGAAATACGGGCCGACATTCTGGCGCTGGAAGCAGAAACGGAAGGCCTGATTCACGAAGTACTGGATTAGATTTATGAACCAACACGATCTCGACTGGCTGCCGGAACTGACCAGTCAGCTAACCCCGCCCAGGATTACCGAAAGAACACTGTTCGACCTGCTGGGCGTATCGACCCGCGAGCTGCCTATCAGCCGGGTGCTGGCGTACTATCTGGACGAAAACGAAGCCCACGGCCTTGGTCGCCTGTTTCTGGATAGCCTGCTGGTCTGTATGAATAAAGACAGCAACGATTTCCCGTCGCCCTACAGAGTCGTGCGCGAATGGAGCAACATCGATATTCTGATTAAGGGGGAGGCTGGTGACTGGGCGGTTATTCTGGAAAACAAGATTAACCACGTACTCAACAACGACCTAGCCAAGTACTGGAGGGATGTAACGGCCAATCATAAAGCCGGGGTCGTCGTTACGTTGAACGAACAGAGCCTCGAAAACTACGTGCCAGAAGAGGGTTCGGATTTTAACTTCGTCAACGTAACGCACCTTGCCTGGCTGGAACAGGTGAAACACGCCAACCCGAACCTGATAAATCCGTACCCCGACGTTCGGCAATGGGTGTTAATCAACGACTTTCTGACAACTATGGAAAACACCACAAACGCGCTGAAGGACGCCCCCAGCATCAACCGGAATATCCGGTTGCTTCAGGCATATAGTAACGATATTGGCAAGGTGGTAGAAGCCCAAAAAGCCGGACAGGAATACGTCAGAAAACTTATTCATAGTGTCTTCGCCGGGTACGGGTTTGATGAACGAAAGAAAGGGTTCTTCTTTGACAACCGTGAGGCAGTGAAAAAGACTACTGACGCTATACCGCCCTTTCGGTTTTTCGTAGCCGATACAGTGGTAACTGATAATCATCTTGGTGTTTATTTTGAACTGCACGGAAGTGCGTGTCAGGATGGGAACACGTACAGAGATGCTATCAGCACGTTGATTGAACCACTTGGACTAAAGACCGACGAACACCAGAATCAGGCGAAACAGTTTTATCATTTAGCCATCACTAAAGAAGTCGTATTGGTATCTGACAATGATGATTTGCCTGAGAAACTGGCCGCAATCATTGGCAAATTCTTCAAGCCCATAGTCGAAAATAAATCACTGGTCGACTATTGCATTGACCTCTGGAAGCAAAAGCACGCTAATTCGAATGAATCTGTATAGTAATTACAAACCATCCGGGATCGACTGGATCGGCGATATTCCAAGTCATTGGGAGATTAAGAAGCTGAAATACGCAGTTTCAAAAATTGAAGAAGAAACTAAACAGAAAAATTTCTTAGTCGCCGTCGAAAACATTCAGAGTAGAACAGGAAAACTGGTCGGAATGGGCGAAGATAAAACGTATCAGGGTTCGATTAATTCATTTTCAAAAGGCGATGTAATATTTAACAAGCTCCGTCCCTATCTGGCGAAAGTGTATTATGCTTGTCAAGACGGGGGCTGTTTGGGAGAATTATTAGTTCTTAGGGGTAATCATGAAATCGATCAGAAATATCTTTTCTACCGAGCTATCTCCCAACCATTTATCGATATAGTAAACAGTTCGACAGAGGGTACTAAAATGCCTCGAGCCAATTGGGATGATTTTATCAAACATTTACCGGTTGCTCTGCCACCCCTCCCCGAACAAGCGGCCATTGCCCGTTACCTCGACGAAAAAACGGCTCAACTCGATACGCTCATTGACCGCAAACGGCGGCTGATCGACCTGTTACGCGAAGAGAAAGCCGCCCTGATCAACGAAGCTGTTACCAAAGGCATCGACCCCGACGCGCCCATGAAGGATTCCGGCATCGAGTGGCTCGGCGACATTCCGGCGCACTGGGAGGTGAAAAAGTTGAAGTATATCTCTCCGGAAATCAGTGTTGGTTTGGTAATAAATCCGTCGATATATCATGATCCAATAGGCACTGTTCCTATGTTAACCGGAAAAAACGTCCAGCCTTATATAATAAACTTATCTATTGTCTCCAAGATTACAAAAGACAGTAATGACGCTTTATGGAAAAGCCAGTTATTTGAAAATGACATCGTTGTAGTAAGAGTTGGTTACCCAGGGACAGCAGCCGTAATTCCATCCGATTTAAATAGATCTAATTGTGCATCAATGATGATAGTACGGAGAGGAAATTTTAATTCTCATTTTTTGTGCTACTGTTTTAATTCTAAGATAGGAAGAACTCAAGTAGAATTGGTTGAATATGGAGCTACTCTTAAACAATACAATATAAGCCATGCAATAGAGTTTGTATTTGCATTGCCTTCAATTGAAGAACAGAATGGAATCATTGATTATTTAAATGCCGAATCTGCCCGCATTGACTACACCGTCAATCGCATCGAACGGGAAATAGAGCTAATGCAGGAGTATCGAACGGCGCTTATTAGTGAAGTCGTGACGGGAAAAGTGAAAGTCTTTTAACTGTCTTACCACACCATGATAAACCAATCCCTTTCGTCGGCAGGTATCAACGCACTGATCGGGAGCGGGTAATCAGGTGGCATATAGCCGAGAAATTGTAAGAGAACAACGCCTGATTTAAAAGAAAATATTAAGAGTACTTGTTGTTAACTGGTTGACCATCAGGCAAGTGGCTTCTTTTGGTTGACTGATAATTTAAAAGAACTTAAGAGTATTTCTTCTTCAATGTCCATCACCACCGAGAAAACCTTTGAATCCGCCATTGTCGAGCATCTGACCAGTTCAGCGGGAGGCTGGCTGGCAGGGCGCGATCAGGAGTACGATAAGTTGCTGGCGCTGTTTCCTTCGTACGTCGTGTCCTTTCTGACAGAGACGCAGCCGAAGCAGTGGGAGAAGCTGGCGAAAATACACGGTCTCGCTGTTGAAACGAAACTCTTGCAGCGGCTCAGTAAAGAATTGGAATTACGGGGTACCCTGGACGTAATACGTAATGGCTTTACGGATTATGGTGTTACGTTCCGCATGAGTTACAGCAAACCCGAAAGTAGCCTCAATCCGGATACCCTGGCGCTTTACGGGAAGAATCAACTGCACGTAACCCGGCAACTGCACTACAGCGCTGCGAATACTAAATCCCTCGATCTGCTCCTTTCTGTCAATGGGCTGCCCGTGGCTACCGCCGAGTTGAAAAATCACTTCACCGGACAGACCGCCGACAATGCCCGGCGGCAGTTCAGCCAGGATCGGGATCCCAAAGAAACCCTGTTTCAGGGGAAATCCCGGACGCTCGTTCACTTTGCGGTTGACTCAGACGAAGTCTACATGACCACGAAGCTGGAAGAGGGCAAAACCCGCTTTCTGCCATTCAATCAGGGGAATGATAATGCCGCCGGGAACCCGCCTAATCCGGATGGCTACCAGACCAGCTACCTGTGGGAAACGATCTGGCAGCGGGATAGCTGGCTGGACATCATCAATCGGTTTCTGCACATTCAGACCGAAACGATCGAGGACAAGGCCACCGGCAAAACGCACAAACGGGAACGTATCATCTTTCCTCGTTACCATCAGCTGGAAGCCGTTCGGGCGCTGGCTAAAGATGCGCGGGCGGCAGGGGCGGGAAAAAATTATCTGATTCAGCATTCTGCCGGTTCAGGAAAAAGTAATTCCATTGCCTGGCTGGCGTATCGACTGTTCAGTCTGCACAACCTGGCGAACGAACGCGTATTCGATACCATTATCGTCATCACTGATCGTAAGGTACTGGATCAGCAACTGCAGAACACCATATACCAATTCGAGCATCGTACCGGCGTTGTGCAGAAGATCGACAAGGATACGCACCAGCTACGTGACGCCCTGCTTACGGGGAGTGGTATCGTTATTACAACGCTGCAGAAATTCCCCTTTGTGCTGGAATCCATCGACCGGGCGGCTAAGGACGAGACACTGAACAAAGCCGAATCCCTGCAAAGGATTGCGTCCCGGCGTTACGCCCTGATCGTCGACGAAGCGCACAGTTCGCAAGGAGGAGAAGCGTCCCGCAAGATGAAAGAAGTGCTGGCGGCTGCCTCGCTGGAAGAGGCCGAACAAGCAGAGGACGCCGAGCAGGGCGAAGACGGCGAGGACTTCATTCGGCGAGCCATGGAGACGCGGGGTCAGCAGCCCAACCTCAGCTTTTTTGCCTTTACGGCGACACCAAAGCAAAAAACGCTGAGCGTGTTTGGTACCCCTGACGTAGCGGGTAAGCCCCGGCCTTTCCACCTGTATTCCATGCGGCAGGCGATTGAGGAAGGGTTTATTCTGGACGTACTGGCCAATTACACAACCTACGAACTGTATTTCAAGCTCTCCAAGGCGATTGAGGACGACCCCGAACTGAATAAGAAAAAAGCATCGATTGCCATTGGTCGGTTCGTGTCGTTGCACCCGCATAACATCGCTCAGAAGACAGAAATTATCATTGAGCACTTCCGACAGGTAGTCAGTAAGAAGATAGGCGGAAAGGCCAAAGCAATGGTGGTTACAGGCTCCCGGCTTCACGCCTTACGCTATTACCTGGCTTTTAAAAATTACATCAGTCAGAAAGGGTACACGGAGATCAAAGCCCTGGTGGCCTTCTCGGGTAAAGTCATTGACGACCTCTTTCCGGAAGGCGTGACCGAAGTGCAGCTGAATGGCTTTGGCGAAAAAGAGCTGCCCGAAAAATTTGCTTCCGACGACTACCAGCTTCTTCTGGTGGCCAACAAATACCAGACAGGCTTCGACCAGCCCCTGCTGCATACCATGTATGTCGACAAGAAACTGAACGGCGTGCTGGCGGTGCAGACGCTATCGCGGTTGAACCGGACCCAGACCGGTAAGGAGGACACGTTCGTGCTTGATTTTGCCAACGATCGGGAAACGATTCTGGCTTCGTTCCAGCCTTACTACGAACTGACCACAGTAGCCGAAAGTACCGACCCGAATCTGCTGTATGATTTAAAAAATAAACTGGATGCGCGGCTGGTGTACTGGCAATCGGAAATCGACGGCTTCTGCAACGTTTTCTTTGATCCGGCCAGCAACGTAAAGGACCAGAAACGACTATATGGTTTTACCGGTCCCGCCGTCGACCGGTATCGTAACCTGCTGGAAGAGGAGCAGGATGAATTTAAACGGAACCTGACCCAATGGCTGCGGCTGTATGCGTTTCTGTCGCAGATCATGCCGTTTCAGGACGTGGCGCTGGAGAAATTATTCGTGTACGGCAAATACCTCAGCCTGAAACTTCCCAGGCAGGATATGGCCGAACGGCTGAAACTGAATGATGAAGTCGCACTGGATTACTACCGCCTGCAAAAGATTGCTGATAATGAACCAATCGTTCTGGAGTCGATGGGTGAGTATGGGCTAGAGGGCAGTAGTGAAACCGGCATGAAGCGCGACAAAGAAGAGAAAGCGCCCCTTTCGGATATAATCAACGTATTGAATGATCGGTATGGAATGGACTTCACCGAAGCCGATAAGCTCTTTTTTGATCAGATCGAACAGGAACTGGTTGACGATCAGAAGTTGGTTCATCAAGCCCAGAACAATACAATTGATAATTTCAGGTATGGCTTCCACGATGCGTTCATCGATAAACTGATTGACCGCATGGAACAGAACCAGGAAATCTCATCCCGCATCCTCAATGATAAAGATTTCGGTGGGACGGTAATTGATCTGATTCTGGAAAAGGTTTACAAACGGGTCAACAAATAGCTGTCAAATAGCAGCTGTCAACTGGGCAAAAAGAATGAGCGTAGCAGTCACTGCCACGCCCATTCTTTTTGTGCTAAACAAATAATTTACCATCCTGCTCCTGCAACGTCTGACGCTCAACGAGCTGATCGATTCTACTGATGATGATATTGCGGAATTCGGAACTGAGAGCTTTGTAGCCAAGTAGGACGCTTACTTCTTTGGCGGCTTCCTCCCGGGTAAGGAGTCTGGCCAGCCGTGTCGTGTGTTCCAGCGCCAGATCGATCTCGACAGGTGGGATATTAACCACTTTTCGCGCACCTGCCGGTGCCCGTTCGTCGCGCACTCTAACCTGAACCGGCTCATCCTTCAGAAATACGTATGGACCTTCCCGGATGACCAACTGCTCTCTGGAAAGTACCTCTACCCCTCTGGTCACTAACGTTCGAAATTTATCTCCCGCTCGGCTCAAACCCCATTGCTCACGCATCCGTGTCGTCAGTTCTTCGATGTGCATAGGAGCCTCAACCGCTAAAATTTTACGAACCATGGCGCTGATCTGGCCTGGATTTAGGGTATAAGGGTCTTCGGTAAATACCGGTAACCTTGGCGTAGTTAGATAAGGGACTGTGAACGAGTTTTCTTCCTCTTCGTCAGGTTTGCGGGTCAGGTGGAAAATGTTCTGCTCGTCTTCGGGCTTGACAATTGCCACCTGATCGGCATCCGTCAGGAGGGACAAGGCTTCATCGTAAGCAGCTTTGATTTTCGCTAACTCCTGATCCCTTCTGCGGAAGAAATCAATGCCCCACAGACGGTGAATTATCCAGCCTTTTGACTCCAGTATGGATTGACGCAAGCGGTCCCGCTCACGAGCTGACGGCGATGAATGGTAGGCAACGCCGTCGCACTCTATACCAATCACGTACCGTCCTTTTCGCTCTGGATCTACAACGGCTAAGTCAATGAAAAAACCCGCTATACCAACCTGCGTATGGACTTCCCAACCAAAGTTTGTCTCTAAAGCTTCTTTGACCGCATCTTCAAATGGACTGCCAGTCGGGCGTTCGCTTTGTTGAGCGACGTCCAGCAATCCTGTACGGGTGTAGTGCAGAAATTGCTTCAAACCGGCTACGCCCTCGCCGGTGTTTGGGCCGAGTTCAATATCCTGATCCGTAATTGACGCAAAAACATCACATCGTTTGCGAGCTCGGGATATAATTACATTCAGGCGACGTTCACCCCCCTGGCGGTTAAGTGGTCCGAAGTTCATGCTTAGTTTGCCGTGACTATCGCGGCCATAGCCAACGGAGAGGAAAATGACATCACGCTCGTCGCCCTGAACGTTTTCCAGGTTTTTGATAAAAAACGGTTCGTGTGGATACTGGCTGAAAAAGCTCTCGCATTGTGGCGTTTGTCTACGTAAGCGTTCGACTTCATCCTGTATGGCCCGTTGTTGAGCCATAGAAAAGGCCGCAACGCCCAGAGTTTGATCCGAATTACTTAGCGCGTGTTTAATAACTGCCTGTGCTACTGCTTTAGCTTCAATTTCGTTGGCCCGTGTGTTCGAGCGGTCGTAAACCCCCGGAACGGGCCGCCAAACCAGACCTAAACCGGCATTCTGCTTCCATGGGCTAGGAACAATATAAAGCTTATTTTCATAGTATCGTTTGTTGGAAACCGCAATGAGTGAATGGTGCTTACTTCGGTAATGCCACCGAAGCAGGGTATCCGTTAGCCCACGGGCCTTTCCTAACGATAGAATGCTCTCCAATTCTTTGGCCTTGACTAAACCCGCATCGGTGTTATCCTCCTCGCCATCCTGGTTTGTATCGTTGGATGTCAGTTTTGAGAAGAAATTACTCGGGGGGAGCTGTTTATCATCGCCAACCACAACAATCTGCCGACAACGCGCTACGGCACCCAGGGCATCGACGGGTTTTACCTGACTGGCTTCATCGATGACCAGCAAATCGAATTCAATTTTCCCTGGTTCGAGAAATTGAGCTACGGATAAGGGGCTCATCATAAAAACCGGTTTGAGGTCCTGTACAACCGATCCCGCCAGACTGAGCAACTGCCTGATGGGTTTATGCGAACGTTGCTTATTGACTTCCCCAAGGACAGTACCGATTGCCCCAACCGGGCGTCTGGGAGGTAGTTGCCGATAATGACTCGTCAGCACATTGACTTTAGCCAGGTGAAGTCGCTGGCGATCTGTGTGCTGGAAGGCTTTTACCTGTTGGTTATGAAAAGTGCCATCAAAATTTGCCAGCTCTCTATCATATAAATAAGACTGGTGAAGCTGCTGCTGGGCCACAATACGTTCATAAGCCGGTAGCAATTGCGCGTGGGTAACCTTATTCTGTTCAGCGAGGGCGATTAAGGAATCCAGAGGGCTATGCTTGTCTTTACCTTCCTGCAGAGCTTGCTGCCAGAATACCCAGTCGGGTAACAAGTCTAAGCTGTTACACCAGCTTGTAAGCGTTGATAGCCACTGATCCAGTGTAATGTGAATTTCTTCTTTGGTCTGAAAATAAGGCTCGGTTACTAACACTAACTCTGTTTGTAGTCGTTGCCAGTGACTGGCAAAATCGTCCAGTAACGTTTTAAGGCTGGCAGCATGGGTAATCGCTTGGTTAATATCGATGACTAACGCCTTTTCCCGGTTCGTTGAACTGTAGCCCCCTTCGGTGAGGTCTTCAATCCATTCGGCAATGGCTACCAGGCGCTGGCTGACGCCTTCCTCTTCCCAAAAACCACCAAACGCCTGTTGACCGATTGTCTGTTTAGACTGGATGATCTGATACGCATTCTGCCCGTCAACAATTCGGCTGATAAGCAGTAAACGCTCGTCAAACCCTTGCGGGAGCGAAACTCTCATATCAGCCGCTACGTGTTTCATAGCTTGTCGGTAATCGCCATACAGAAACTTATACCATTTACGACCGTGCTTCTCAATCTGTTGCCGAGACTGGCTCCAGTCGTTCTGCCACACGTGGGGTTGAGTCTGATCCTGTAACTCGTCCACAACCGATTCAAAGGCATATTTCGTTTTAGCAATAGATACCAGGGCTTTAGGAGCCTGTTCCCAGATCGGTTGATTGATCGGATCGAATTGGGAAACGGGTCGTTTGCTAGCGAGTTCTGACAGAATCTGTAAACGACTAACTGTGCCCATCGTCAGATCAGTAGTCTCAAACTGAAACACGCTGGCCAGAGGAGTGGCGATGTTGAGCTGGTCGGCAAGGTTTTTAATCAGACGTTTGAGTGTTGTTTCAAGACGTGATCGCTCCAGACCTGTGTATTGAGTAAGCTTAACGCCCCGCCACGGATTCGTTGTTAGATCTCCGACGTCTTTTAAACGGGACGACAGAGTATTTAGGAAATTTTTGTGATCCGTTACTGTCTGACGTGTCCAGGATTCCGCCCCAGGGAATTGGATGTTCATCTCTTCTCCCTGCGGCAATCCATGATACGCCAGCGTACCAATGTGAGTAAAAGGAGAATGGTATTCGGGTGATTGAACTGTATGAAGCCGCGATGGATGCTGGTTGAGCTGCGTTCGCTGATGCGTTAAATCATTATTCAATTCTGTTAACTCATCGGACGTAGGATTGCCTAACTCCCAGGTCGCTTTCAGCTCACCTGCTACAGCACTTTTGCGGGCTTTATTAGAGTGCAATTCCAGACACAGTACGCCCAGTCCTTCTTTTTCCAGGCGCTGTTTAACTACTTCCAGAGCTGCCAGTTTTTCGGCAAGGAATAATACTTTTTTACCATCCAGCACTGCCGTGGCAATGATATTGGTGATTGTCTGGCTTTTACCCGTACCGGGCGGTCCCTGAATAACGAGGTTGTGCCCCTCCCGAACCAGTTCAATAGCAATCGTTTGGGAGGTGTCGGCATCGACTACATGATCAAGCCGTTCAGCCGGAATGCGGTCATCCAACCGTTCTAGTCCTGTCCAACTGTTGGACGGTTCAGACTGCCAGGAGTCTGAATTAGGTACTAACAATCGGCGAACTAAACTATGTTGAAGAGGAGAATGCGACTCTGGCCATGAAGTGACATCCAGGTCCTTGTACATCAGAAACTTAGCAAACGAAAAGAAACCAACACACATACTGTCTGGCTCAACGGACCAGTCCGGCATTGTCATAATTGATTGCTCTACTTTAGCGAAATACTCTCTCAACGTAAACCCTTCGTTATCATCTGCATTGAGAAGGGGAATCGAGATGCCGAATTCAATACTGAGTTTTTCCGCCAATGACAGATTATCCTGAAAATCCTCCTCCCGCCATTTGATGGCGAATCGCTCACTGACTGACTGACGGATGAGGTCTACAGGAACTAATAGTAATGGAGCTACTCGTTCAGTATTGTTATTTGACTTATCAACCCATTTTAAGAAGCCAAGAGCTAAATACAGAATGTTGACTCCCTGTTCCTCAGTAATTGTCCGGGCTTCATTGTGCAAATCGAAAAGTCGACGCTGCAATACCTCCGGACTTAGACGAGTCTGGAGTTTGGAGTCAGTATGACGCTTTGCTTTACCAGTTGTTGTGTCCACCTCATCGTCCGGAAGAGGCAGTTCTACTAGATGATCAACATCATCAGTGACTACAAAACTCTCATGGGTGGTGCTCTTTTTAGTTAGCTCAACTTTGCCAGGCAAGAATGTAAACGTCTTTTTATCTGCTACAAGCCGCCTATACACTTCTTCGGACTTCTCATCAAAAATCTGAATAAGTCGAGCGCTCTTTGAACCAACGGGGATAGATATTAGCCGATTACGGGTTGACAGATCAAGTAATTCACGTCGGCTGCCATCTAACTGTTTTTGAATTGAATCAGTAGGGATAGTTGAATTCATGTATTCTCTGGTGATGGATACAAATAACCAGGTACTATATGGTATTCGTACAGGAATAAGATAGATTGGAAAGGTAAATTAGGAAAAACGGCTAACACTTCAAGCAATATCCATTGCCCGAAATGAGGAAATCAATTGTACAGAAAGATTAATAAACGTTCAGATGCCTTTATGAAAAATCAAAGTCATCTTAGGCCGGAAGATGCCCGGCAGAAGGGAGCGCACTTTTGTACACCAAAATGTACACCAATAAAAAAGGGTTACGATCATTTCTGATGTAACCCTTTGATTTTCAGTGTGGGAGTTGACGGGTTCGAACCGCCGACCCTCTGCTTGTAAGGCAGATGCTCTGAACCAGCTGAGCTAAACTCCCTTTTCCGTTTTGGTGATGCAAAGATAAGGGGGTGAAGGACCTTTTTGCAAATCTGTGTCCGAAAAAATTGAGAAAAATTTCTGTTTCCAAGAGCTTACGACCTTAATTGATTGATCGTCAGAGTGCTCTTGTTTGAAAAATTTTGCCCTAGTACGTATTGGCTCACTCAAAATTCAGATAGAGTGTAATGGAGTGAGAAGTGAGCTTGCGAATACCGACGCTGGCTGCGTTAGTACTTGGTCGATACAAGTTGGTAAGACCGTGTGAAAACCGAATCTCGGGCGCAAACTTGAAGAACTCGAAAAACTGTTCGAAGCCGATCCCGTACTCTACTGACAGATCCGTTGTTCCGGTGCTAAGCCGGGATAAGCCCTGCGTTTCGCGCCGACGAACATTGGTCTCGAAGCTGAAAGCTCCCCCCGCCAGCAAATACATACGCGAATTGTTACGTCGCTGGGACTTGTATTTAAGCAGGAGCGGAAAATCCAGCCAGGTTGATTCGCGCACTTCGGTTCGACTGGTGCCCCCCGGATAATCGTACTGCACTTCGCGGCTGTAGAGTGATACGGCGGGGGTCAGCCGTAGGTCAAAGCGATCGTCCAGATAACCGTTTATGACAAAGCCAACCCGAAAGCCACCTTTGTTGGGTGAATATATGCGATAAGACGAATCGGCTGACGTAACGAAAGCTGGACTGTACCCCACCGAAAAGCGAGTAATCGGAGCCGCGAAGAAAAAACCGTAGTGGATAGGTTTATCATCGTAATGCTCCAGGTGCTTGCGCACGTATTTGTACGTCTGCGCCTGGGTTGGGAGCGTAGCTAGTAAACTCAGGAGCAGTACAAGGCAAAACGCAGCCCTCAGGCTTTTTTCTGACCGATGTAGATTGAGGCAACGCCGAAGGTAAGCGGTATCCATTTGGTGTTCGTGAAGCCAGCCGCTTCGTAAATACGCAGAAAGTCGGGGCCATCGGGAAACGCCTGCACCGATTCGGGCAAGTACGTATACGCCGATGAGTCCTTACTTACCAAACGTCCGATCAGCGGCAGGATAGTCCGGGAATAAAAACCGTAAACTTGTTTAAACGGGAACTGACGCGGATTCGAGAACTCCAGCACTACGCAAACGCCACCGGGACGCGTAACACGGTGCATGTCGGTCAAGCCCTTGAGCAGGTTCTCGAAGTTACGTACTCCAAAAGCAACGATGACAGCATCGAAATCATTGTCTGGCAGGGGTAAACCTTCCGAATCGCCCATCCGCATTTCGATGATCTGGTCGACACCCCGTTTTTTCATCTTCTCCCGGCCCACGGCCAGCATTCCCTCGGAAATATCCATGCCAACAATTTTTTGTGGCTTGAGGGAGAGTGCTTCCAGCGCGAAGTCGCCCGTACCGGTGGCAATGTCCAGAATACGATTGGGGGCATAGGTAGCCGAGCGGTATTTGCCCAGTTCGCGAATGGCCCGCTTGCGCCAGAGAATATCAATGCCCCCACTCAATACGTGGTTCAGCAGGTCATATTTTGGCGAGATAGCGTCAAACATTTCTGCGACCTGTTCGCGCTTGGAGGTATCTTTATCTTTATAAGGTACGACGGCCATACGAGTGGGGCAGACTCTGTGTCTGCAAGGGGCGTAAAATTAAGGAAGCTATTGGGAAAAGAGAATACATTCTGGTCCCGAAGGTAGGTGACTGGCAAACCCGGCCCTGGTTCGGAAAGTTTCGCCGAAGGCATGGTTTGCGTTTGGAAACGTCTTTACGTAGTTTTCAGGAACGACTTGCCCAACTACGTACTATGATTCGATCTTACCTGCTGCTTAGCACAACGCTGTTTTGTTTTGCCACCTATGGCCAGTCCCTGCACGATCGGACTCTGACGCTCGATACGCACGCCGATGCCCCGATCATGATGCAGAAGCCTGGTTTCGATGTGGGAAAAACGCACGACACCAAAAAAGACGGCTCGCAGATCGATTTCCCGCGGATGAAACAGGGGGGCATGGACGCCATGTTTTTTGCCGTCTATACCTCCCAGGGGCCACGTACACCCGAAGGGCATGCCGAAGCCAAACGGAACGCGTTGAATCAGTTTGAACTGATTCGTCAGGCGCTCAAAAAATACCCGAATCTGGCTGAATTAGCTACAACGCCCGCCGATGCCTATCGAATTCAAAAACTGGGAAAACGGGCCGTTTTTATTGGTATGGAAAACGGCTACCCGGTGGGGGATGATCTGGCAATGCTGAAAACGTATTACGATCTGGGCTGCCGATACATAACCCTGACGCACTTCGCCAACAACCTCATCGGTGATTCGTCGACTGACCCCGATGGACCGATGTACGGCGGTCTGAGTGATTTCGGGAAGAAAGTCGTGCCGGAGATGAACCGGCTGGGGATACTCATCGACGTATCGCATGTGGCCGATAGTACGTTCTACGACGCACTGGAGTTGTCGAGAGCGCCCGTTATTGCGTCACACTCCAACTGCCGGGCGTTGTGCGATTTTCCGCGGAACATGACCGACGATATGATCCGGGCAATTGCTAAGAAAGGCGGTGTGGTACAGGTCAATTTCGTAAGCGATTACCTGAAAAAGCCGTCTGACGAACACCGGGCGGCCAAAACGAAAATCCGTATGGCGCGGGTTGGCAAAGTCGTTACGCCTGAACTGGAAGCGCGGCTTACGGCCCAGAGTGATTCGGTGGCAAAGGTTTATGCTTCTGAGCGGGCCAGCCTGTCGGATATTGCCGACCATATCGACCACATTGTGAAACTGGTGGGCATTGATCACGTGGGGATCGGCTCTGATTTCGACGGGGGCGGGGGTGTTGTTGGTCTGGAGGACGTCAGCGAGATTGGCAACCTGACCAAAGAATTAGTCCGGCGGAACTATTCTGAAGCAGACATCGCCAAGATATGGGGCGGTAATCTGTTGCGGGTGCTGGGGCAGGCTAAAGCAAATTAAACGAATTACTAAAACTCCGTAATAACCAGGCTGGCCCTAATCGGGCCTTTTTACCGCTATTCTCCGGGCTGTTTCCGAAAATACTGTTCTTGCCCTGTTTATGATAGGGTAGTATACTGAATAATAAAGGACGGATATTTCAAACAAAGCCGATCGTTCCTGGCTTCTGCAAGAGTTATACCGCAATCGTTACTACTCAACGAAAATCAGATCATGACGAATACGTATTTGAAATCGTTTGGAATAGGCGTAATCGCTGGAATGAGATCCATGATGGCTCCTGCTTTATTAAGCCGGAAGCTGGTACGTACTATTCCTGCTAAACAGCCAACAAAACCCGTTCATTATCTGGCGTTGCCTCCTGTGTCGATAGGGCTCGCCGTAATGGCGGGTGGCGAAATAATTGGTGATAAAGTGCCTGGTGCCCCTAACCGGACCAAACCGGCCGTTCTGGGCGGTCGTATTGTGTCCGGCGCTGGCTGCGGGGCTGCTATCAGTGAAGTTGAAGGTGGGCAGGCTCCACTGGGTGCGCTGCTGGGCGGACTGGGTGCCGTAGTCGGGACGCTGGTTTTTTTCCGGATGCGGACCTTCCTGGATCATGATCTGGGAATTCCGGATACCATCGGTGCCCTGGCCGAAGATGCGCTGGCCATCGGGGCAGGCTGGTCGATTGTCAACAGCATTGAGGTCGCTCCCCAACCGGAAGGAGCCATGTAGAAAAAGACAAAGGGTCTGGACCAATACGTTCCAGACCCTTTGTCTTTTGCAGAGGAGGTAAAAAGCAAAGGTGAGCCGGAACCTGGTTATAACCAGCGTTGAGTGTTCCTACTTCCTTTAGTTTAGAAAATTATATATTTAATCCGCAAGTTTATATAGAGAGGGTTGCGTAGGGCCCGTTGGTTCTATATTACCCCGCAGGATAAATCTATTCTAAAAGTAGGGTAAAAAAAGAGGTAAATTTGTGGGTCATGAAAGAACTCACAAAAGAACAGGCAAAGCAAATCATACTCGCTCTGATGGGCTA
The DNA here is from genome assembly GCF_013375035.1 of Spirosoma sp. KUDC1026. NCBI lineage: Bacteria > Pseudomonadati > Bacteroidota > Cytophagia > Cytophagales > Cytophagaceae > Spirosoma > Spirosoma sp. KUDC1026. The sequence continues at coordinate 2,068,273 of NZ_CP056032.1, forward strand.
TAAACCCTGGCAGCACCTAAGAAATGAAGAGGAATACCTGGTAGAGGTTACGATTCATGATATTATTTCTGTCACGCAGGCCAATCAATTTGGCTTTTACGTCAATTACGCACTGAAGGATTACTTCAAACAAGCGACCCCGCTCGCCGATTCAAACTATCAACTGTACATCGGTTACTGGGAAGCAAACACTCAGACAAATCCTGCTATCCTATCGTTAACCGAACAGCCGGAAGGCGTAAAACCGGAAGGACAAACGTTCTCGAACGTATCGGTTGTCGCCGATTATCTGCGCGATATCAACATCTGGTAACGGTGGTTGATTTGCGCTACCCAGGTAACTGCGCCAGGCCGGTCGGCCGTAGGCCCGGCTTACTTCCACTGTGTAACGTCGATTACGTTCGGGCAGAAGTCGTATTCGTCGGGTTGGTTGGAGCCGATTAGCAGCAATTGATCGACGTCTAATTGCCGGACTTCATCGCGGTACCAGTTCATACCCTGCCGATCCAGATTCGAGGTGGGTTCATCCAGGATAACGACAGGCGATACTGAGAAAAAAGCAAGCCCTAGTTTCACCCGCTGTTTCATCCCCGACGAGTAATACTTAATCTCCTTGTGCCTGGCCCGCTGGAGCATCATACGGTCAATGATCAAATCGATGCTCAGTCCTGCTTTGAAGGGCTTGAACGTCTGGTGAAAAATCAGCAGTTCGTCGAGCGTTAATTCCTCAATCAGTTCCAGATACGGAGCTGCTATGCTGACGTGCCGAAACCAAGTATCCTCTTCCTGTTGGGTGTTATTGATCGAATACGTCAGCTTACCTTCCGTTGCGGGCAGGCTGCCGCTCAGCACCTGCAGCAGGGTTGATTTGCCGCTGCCATTGGGTCCCACGAATGTATAGCTGGTGCCGCTGCTCAGCGCCAGATCGATCCGGCGGAAGATCCACTCTTTCCGGTATTTTTTTCCGACCTGATCAGCGGTAATGGTTATGGACATAGTCTATAAAAATGGCGAATGGATACCGGTTGCCCATGAGGTTCCCAGTATCCACTACTCCAATGAAAAAACGAATTAGTCGCGTTCGCTACCAGACGAGGGACCACGCATGATGCCACGCTCGGAACTACGAATGAAGTTGACTATTTCGTCACGTTCGTCGGATGGCGGTAGCTCAAGTTCAATTCGCGTTAATGCATCAGCGTTATTCAGGCCGCGCATATAAATGTATCGGTAGATTTCTTGAATTTGGTTAATCTTATCATTCTCGAAACCCCGTCGACGTAGACCAATAGAATTAATCCCCGTGTAAGCTAATGGCTCACGAGCCGCTTTTGTGAAAGGCGGTACGTCTTTGCGCACTAACGATCCACCTGAAATCATAGCATGAGCACCAATTTTAACCCACTGATGCACTGAACTCGATCCACCAATAATCGACCAATCGCCCATGTGAACGTGGCCTGCCATCTGTACATTGTTAATAACAATGCAATGATTACCGATCCGGCAGTCGTGCGCTACGTGCGCATAGGCCATAATCAGACAATCTGACCCGATCTCCGTTTTCCAGTGTTCTTCGGTACCCCGGCTGATGGTGGCATACTCACGAATGGTCGTGTTGTCGCCGATGATGGTCTTGGTGTATTCGTTCTTGAACTTGAGGTCCTGTGGGGTTGCTGAGATTACCGCACCGGAATAAATCTTGCAGTTCCGGCCAATCCGGGCGCCTTCGTTGATGACGGCATGCGAGCCAATCCAGGTTCCTTCAGCGATTTCAACATCTTTATGAATAATGGCAAACGGTTCAATGACAACATTTTGCGCAATCTTCGCTTCAGGATGGATATAAGCTAGTGGTTGAATCATAAAGTATTAATCATAGGTCGCGAAAAGCACCAGCAAGTTAATGCCATTACCGCCCGATTTTAGTTCTGAAACGATGCGGTCTTTTGTTTGGTATTTCTGCTCGCGTTCGTAGCTTTTTTATTTTTTCTTGACCAGGCTGGCAATCATATCGGCTTCGCAAACCAACTGATTCCCCACGTAGCCCCGGCCCTGCATCTTTACGATACCACGTTTCATGGGTGAGGTAAACTCACACTTAAAGATTACTGTGTCGCCGGGTAAAACGTTGCGCCGGAACCGGCAATTCTCAATACCTACCAAAAACGGCCAGTAGTTTTCAGGATCGGGTACGGTGCTGAGGACCAGAATACCACCCGTCTGGGCCATCGCTTCCAGCTGCATTACGCCCGGCATAACCGGGTTGCCCGGAAAGTGCCCCGGAAAGAAGGGCTCGTTCATCGTAACGTTTTTTACGCCAACGACGCTGTTCTCGTCCAGAGCGATGATTTTGTCGATCATCTGGAACGGGTAGCGGTGGGGGAGTAACTGCGAAATCCGGTTGATATCCAGGACCGGCGGCTGTTTGGGGTCGTACTGAGGTACCTGGTTAGCCGCGTTCTTCTGCATCAGTTTTTTGATCTTTTTCGCGAAGGCTACGTTAGCCGCATGGCCCGGCCGGGCGGCCAGAATCTGCGCCTTGATGGGCCGACCGATCAGGGCCAGATCGCCCACCATGTCGAGCAGTTTATGGCGCGCCATCTCATTCGGATAGTGCAGGTCCAGATTATTCAGGATGCCTTCCTGCTTGTTCACACTGACCTTCGGCTTATTGAGCAGGTCGGCCAGGTAATCCAGTTCGCCGTCGTTCACGTCGCGGTCAACGATAACGATTGCATTGGTCAGGTCTCCGCCTTTGATGAGATTCTGCCGGTAGAGCGTTTCCAGCTCATGCAGGAACACAAACGTGCGGCAGCTGGCAATCTGTTCGGGAAATTCGCTGATATCGTTCAGATAAGCGTGCTGGCTGCTGATTACCCTTGAGTTGTAGTCAACCATCACCGTCAGCCGGTAATCATTGAGGGGCAGGGCGGCTAGCTCAATGTCCTTCTCCGGATTGCGGTAGTGAACATATTCGCTTACTTCGAAATAGTTACGGGTAGCGTTCTGCTCTTCAATGCCGGCCGACCGTAACGCTTCGATAAACTGAATGGACGAGCCGTCCATGATAGGGGGCTCGGGGCCGTCCAGCTGAATCAGTATGTTGTCCAGCTGCAGGCCAACCAGGGCAGCCAGGGTATGCTCGACGGTGTGGATACGGGCTCCGCTTTGCTCGATGGTAGTTCCCCGCGATAAATCTACGACATTGTCAACGTCAGCATCCACTATGGGCTGCCCTGGTAGATCAACCCGCTGAAATTTGTAGCCGTGATTGGTGGGGGCTGGCAGAAAGGTCATCGTCGCCGAAACGCCTGTGTGCAGACCTACGCCCGACACGGATACAGCCTTCTGAATCGTCTGTTGTTTGGTATTCATATGTTAGTAATCAGCCCGTGGTGAACAACGTATCGGGTGTCAATACGTATCACCAGGTGACCAATGAACGTCATTTTTCTGTTTTTTTCTCTAATACGCTTAACCGGCGGTCCAGCTCCGGTAGCCGGCGGAAAACGGCCAGCGAACGCATACTCTCTTTCAGGTCGAAAGCAGGCGAACTGTTTATTGATAAGCCTTCCTGCGTCACGTTTTTACCCACACCCGACTGTGCGCCTACTTTGGTGCCGTTGGCAATGGTTAGATGGCCCGCAAAACCGACCTGACCCGCAATCACGCAGTTATCACCAATCTTGGTAGATCCCGATATGCCCGTCTGGGCAGCAATAACGGTATTCTGGCCAATCTCGACGTTATGAGCAATCTGAATCAGGTTATCCAGCTTGGCACCCCGCCGGATAATGGTCGAACCCAGCGTAGCACAGTCAATTGTTGTGTTGGAACCCACATTGACGTAATCTTCGAGAACAACGTTACCCAGTTGCGGAATTGTTTTATACGTACCATCAGCCTGCGGGGCAAACCCGAAGCCTTCGCTGCCAATAACAGCATTTGGGTGGATCACGCAGTGATTACCTACCAGACAGTCGTCCAGAACCCGGGCTCCGGTATGAATGATTGTGTTATCGCCAATGGTCACGTTGTTGCCCACGTAAGCATGCGGATAAATTTTCACATTCTGCCCAATGCGACAGTTTCGACCGATGTATGAAAAGGCACCCCGGTAGATTTTCTCTCCAAGCTGGCTGTTCTCCCCCACAAAGGAAGGTTCTTCAACGCCCTGCCGCGAAAAACTGATTAGTTTATAATATTCTTCCAGCAGGCGAGTGAAGGCCGAATAGGCATTATCGACTTGTATCAGCGTGGCGGCTACTGCCTTTTTGGCTTCAAACGTCCGGTCGACGATAACTGCCGAGGAACCCGTTGTGTATAAATGCGTTTCGTACTTAAGATTTGACAGGAATGAGATGTCACCGGGTTGGCCTTCGTCAATTTTTGCCAGGCCACTGATAACCAGTGTATCATCTCCAACTACGTCGCCCGCTAACAACGTAGCGATCTGTCTGACTGTAAACTCCATATAACGTAATATTGCTGTCCCAACGCGCCTGAATCAGGCAGGCGTTTGAGCCGCTAAGGTAGCTAACAAGTTGCATTTTTCGAATATACGCCCCGTAAATCCTCGCCTGTCAGTAGTATATTCTATAGGGAGTAACAGTTGCCCTCACGAAACGGGTTGCTGGTCGACAGTGGCGAATATGTCCAGCCCCCTTGCCCAGCAAACGTAGTAACGCCGGACAATATTGGTAAGAACATGAACATTCGAGAGATCAGAGGCTTCGGCAATATCGATGACTGTACCCGACTTCAGTTTGATATTGATTCGTTCCTGCGATGGCAGGTAAGCGGCATTGGTCGCCTGGCCCTCCACCAGAAAATACGAAATATCCTCTTCTAGTACGCCTGCCTGGCGGAGCTGGCTGGTTAACTCCTGCACCAGCCCGTCGTCGAACGGTTCGGTAGAGAGCACGATTTTGAACAGGTGCCGGTCGAGCAGCATCCTGCATAAGGATGACAGAACCTGATCGGGATGCAGAGCCCACTGTTTGATCGAGCCCCAGACATCGTAGTCGTCCAGTTGTGTAAAGGCATTCAGGTATTTTTTATCCGTCTGAAAATCCAGCAGCGACACACTTTCGCGCAGAAAGAGTTCGAACGTGGCTGGCGCGCTGACGGATTGGCCAGTATCGGCGTCCTGACGAATCAGAAACCGGGCCCGACGCAGAATCTGCACCAGCATAGACTCACAGCAGATCGACGTTTTGTGTAAGTAGACCTGCCAGTACATGAGCCGCCGGGCGTTCAGAAAGTTCTCGACACTCAGCACCCCTTTGGCTTCCACCACCAGTTGGTCATCGACCAGATCCAGCATCTTGATGATCCGTTCGGCCCCGATAGCTCCCTCTGCCACACCGGTATAATAGCCGTCGCGGTTGAGGTAGTCCATGCGGTCCATATCCAGCTGGCTCGAAATAAGCTGGTGAAAAAACGGACGTTCATACGTGCCATCAAACATTCGGATTGCCATCGTCAACCGCCCGTCGAACTGCCGGTTCAGCTCCTGCATCAGCAGCAGCGAGATGGTCTCGTGCGATACGTGATCAAGCAGCGACGATTCCAGTACGTGCGAAAAGGGGCCATGACCAACGTCATGCAGCAGAATGGCAATCTGAGCGGCTTCGCACTCGGCATCGCTGATGCGGTGCCCTTTGCTCTGGAGTGTCTGCATGGCCTGTCCCATCAGGTGCATGGCCCCCAGCGCGTGATGGAATCGGGTATGAAGTGCACCCGGATAGATATAATCGGCCAAACCCATCTGTTTAATGCGCCGGAGCCGCTGAAAATACGGGTGCTCGACCAGATCGTAGATAAGTTCGGTCGGAATGGTGATAAACCCGTAGACTGGGTCGTTGAGAATTTTCTTTTTGTTAGGCGCTGCCATTGAACAAAGATACCAGACTGGAATACAGCATAAACCCGATCCCGCGCGGAAATTCCCGCAAAACCAGCGTGATATGTAAATTTATTGTAAATTTGCACCGTTGATTATCTCTGGTAATTAACAATGGGCTTGTAACTCAGTTGGTTAGAGTGCCTGACTCATAATCAGTAAGTCCCAGGTTCGAGTCCTGGCTGGCCCACGAAACTGTCACGTCCTGCCAAAAGTTGACAGGTTTTAAGATTTATTTTCTTCAGAAATCGGAGCTGACGTCGGCTCCGGTTTTTTTATTCGATACGTTTTGATCGTCACTTTATCCTGTTGGTGCATTTGATAGGGTATTAGATACGAACAAATGGAATGAGGACGTAACTCATTATTAAGCCGAATGCTCTTAATAACCAGAGGCTCCACTTCCTGTTCCGCCCCCGACAAATCACCTAAACCAAATTCAGCTTTCAAGATCCCGTTGATCCCTTCGGCCACTGCGTTGTCATAAGGGCTGCCATCCTGTGTAGTGCTGATGCAAAACTGGGACCTTTTCAATACGTCAGTATAGGTGCGGCTACGGTATTAAAGCCCACGATCGGAATGGTGGATCGTAGACTGCTTGTAGCAACGATTCGCCAGCGCCATCTGTAGCGCTTTCACGGAAGAGGTGGCCAACATATCCTGACAAATTTCGTACCTCATAATGCGTTTGGAATACGCATCACTCACCAGATACAGATAATAGTGCCCCTGAGGAGTTAGTAATTAGGTAATGTCTGCTACCCATAACTCTTCCGGTACACTAGGCACCAAGCCTTTGGCTAAATCAGGGTACTGCCGCATCCAGCCCCTGGAATCCGTCGTTTTGACATAGCTCCGTTTCCTTTTGACTAACATTCCCTGGCTCCTCAGCAGATCGAAGAGGGCATCACGACCAATGCAATAGCCGTCTTGGATCAGCATATAGTGCAGTTTTGCGCGTGCCAACGCGAGGTAGCTGTTGGCGGTACAACTGAATCTGATGAAGAAGGGGCCCTGGCTTCTGCTGGGCTTGCTGGGTGGTCTACTGCCGTTGGAAATACGCCTGTTTGCTAACCCCAAATCCGCGGCAAAGTGGCTCAATCGGTAGCGCTTCCTCTCGACTCGAGTGCTCGACAACTGGGTACCATCTTTTTTTAGGATGCTAATTCCTTCTTGCTGTTCAGTAATTTCCACCAAGGTCTGGTGGGCTTTCACTTGCGCCAAGGCATTGGCCAGGGCCTGTTCCAGTTCTTTAATTCGCTGTTTTGGGGGATCGTTCAAGGGGCGTCCCATTTGGGTATGTTGGCGAGTTGGGTAAGCTAATCTACCATACTTTCAGCACCAGTTCAAGATGGTTGAGTTGCCTTTGATGCCATATTTGATCGCCAGTCGATCTTTATTCAAAAGGCCCCTTCATATTCTTGAACAATCCTGCGTTTGAAGGCTACACTATACTTTCTGGCGGGGGGATTTGTTTTGGGCTTAACTGCTTGTCTGCTCATGAGTTGGCTAAATTGGAGTCAACCTTTTTCAGAACGAGACATGCTCCCTGGTCCTGAAAAACTAGGCTAGTGAAGGCTCACCCGTATCCTAAGGACTGAACCATATTAGCGACGCTCAGCTGCTGGCCACTCAACGGTTGATAGTTACAATCGTTTCACAGAACGTTCCAAAGTGAGAAGCAACAATTAGTACGAAAATGGCAAAGGCTATAACGGTGAACCGTGACGCTTCGGTTATTGGGCTAATCGTAGACCGAAATCGTGACGCTTATCTACTACGCGCTTAATGAGCCCAATCTGGCCACAGTGGTACATGGTGTGCTTGATATTCCAATCAATGGCCTCTCGTTTTGTAGTGGCGATTGGATGAGGAGTAGGGGTTGGCTCTAACGGATTATCCAGTTCCGAAACTTGCAGCGTCGCTAGGATCGCCAACGACTTTTGTTGCATAACCAGTAAGTCAGATCCTAACTTAGCTGACTCTACTTTACCTACTGATTGGGCAGGACCAGATAGGGTGAACAACTCACTATATTCTCGGATAGGAAGCTTTTGGAGAATGTCCATTTGGTGGCCTCGAATGACCATTATAGAATGGAAATACTGACTGATAATCAAATGCCCTACTTGCCAATCTATACTGGATTCGACCGTCGGCGGAATAATCTGCCACTTGATAAATGGCAAAGCCTCAACCAGCTTATTAGTCCACTGGTAGGCATCAGCGGTCTGGTTGATCAACATCTGGATTTCAGTCATGAGTAATTAACAAGTTTGGCTTGGCAGAAAAGCGGATTGTGTACTTATCGGCGAAGTTATTGTAACTACCTCAAAAAGCTTGGGTGTGCTCGTTTTGAAATACGACTTTATGGTTAAGAGCGTGTTGGGGAATTGAGAAAGCTTGAGAGTCGTGTCAACTTTGTGTCGACCAAGACATGAAGCAATGACTAAACAGTGGCAACCACTGACCGACCCTCAATGGGCCGCAATTTCGCCTTTCTTTGACCTTCGACGCAAGCGGACTCATAATTTGCGCCACATCGTAGACGCCTTGTTGTGGTTGCTTCGAACCGGCTGTCAGTGGCGTAACCTGCCCTCGCATTGGCCACACTGGCAGGCGGTGTACTACTATTTCGATCAGTGGAAACAGGCTGGTATATTTGAGCAGATCAACGCTGCTTTGAATCAACTCGACCGTCAGCAAGCCGGACGAGCAAGTCATCCATCAGTACTATGCATTGATTCACAAAGCGTTAAGTTGCATCCCATGATCTTGTCTTAGCCCCCTATTAGCTGGACAAATTTTCTGAAAAGGTTGTGTCGTAAATTACCTGTGCTTCCTCCCATTTCTGCTGAGGTGTTACAAAACCAATCGAACGATGAAGACGGTGATTGTTGTAATGGAAAAAATAACGCCCTAACATTTCTTTGGCCTCATAATAGCTGTCAAATACATTGCGCTCGATCACATCATGTTCTAGAATGCTGTGAAAAGCTTCAATGTACGAGTTCTCTTCAGGGGTGGCCACATGAGTGAATTCCTGCTTGATTTCGGAGCTTTTCAAAAAGTTACGTACCGAGTGAGCAATGAATTGACTGCCATTATCATTGCGCAAAATGACGCCCTTCAGTTCATGATTCCGGTTGATTCGTCGAAAAAGATTGATTAAGTCGATTTGACGAATACTGCCTTGGAATAGCCAATCCAGAATTTTGCGGCTATACACATCAATGACGCTCAACAGATAGTAATTCCGCCGTTCCCCTTCTACCCAGACGTATTTGATATCCCAGCACAGGTATTCCAAGGGCTTGGTCGCTTCGATTCGTCTGAATTTAACAAATTCCCGCTTGCCCATCGGTCGGATCACTTTGCCCAGAAGTAAATTATGCTCTTGCATGAGTCGATACACCTTTTTCTTATTGATTAAGTATTCTTTTTTCAACTCGTGGGTGATGTATTCGTAGCCAAGGGCATTGAACTCAACATCCAGCAGTTGCCGAATACTGACCACGACCAGTTGGTTGTCTACCCACGATCCATCCCGTTTCATGGTTACCTGGCTGGGGCGTGCTCCAGGTCTACCTGATTGTGGTTGGTAGTAAAACACGCTCCGAGGTACACTAAGCCACTGGCATAACAGGGTACGACTTACTTGATTTTCAAACTGTTTCATGAGTGCTAGCTTCTCCTGGAGTGAATAGGAGTTTTTTTTAGTAGCTCACTTTTGATCTCCAGTTCCAAAGCTTGTTTTGCTACAATCCGCTTCAGGCGTTCATTTTCTTCTTCGAGCACTCGAAGCTGGGGATCGACGCGTGCGTAAGAATCTTTGAGGCCTTCTTTGCCTTTACTCAAATACTTCAATTTCCACTTGCGCAGCAGCGAAGGAGATAGATTGTATTTTCGACAAGTCTCGGCATGGCCGTCACGAATGGCTTCCTGGACGATAGAATAGCGGTCATCGGGAGTAAAACTCCGCCTTAATTTGCTCATGGTATCTGAATGTAAAAGGACTAAACTGTTTTTACAATTTTGTCCAGTCATTCAGGGGGTTAAGACAATCTGTGAACAGCGCGGTCTAGACGGCAACAAGCGTATCAATGGCCGCAAACGAACTCTAATCGTGGATACCCAGGGGCGCTTGTGGGTAGCTGACGTATCGGCGGCTAACGAGGCTGACGGCCCCTTAGCCGTGCCATTGATCACCAACATGCTGTGGCGCGTAGGCGAACGGCTGGAGAAAATCTACGGCGATCAAGCTTATAACGGCGTGTTTGCCCGTGAGTTGGAGGGGTGGAGTATTGTATTTGAAAAAGCCTCGCGTCCCGAGTCCGCTCAAGGCTTTGTACCAGTAGCTAAGCGATGGGTAGTCGAACGCAGCATCGCTTGGACCAATTTCTTCCGCCGGATCGTCAAGGACTATGAGTATACGGTAGCTTCTTCGGTCAACTGGCTGTATTTGGCTAACATTCAAGTGATACTACAGCGTATTTGAGGTTTGAACCAAATGTAATTCCCCAACACGCTCTAATAAAGTGAAGGGTCTATCCATTGCTAAACCGTCTTACAAAATCGCTCTTAACTGATATGAAGGAGCATCCATGCACTGCTTCATAATTGGGGCGTTCATTGAAATACATCTTCACGGTTCATGACGATCAAACTGATTATATCGATGAAAACAATTGAAAACGTTATACCAGTTTGTAGTTGCTTTATCTGAAGATGAACGCCTAACAATCATAAATTTAATCCGTTAAACGAAGATAATATCGGATCATCGCTTAATTAATAAAGCGTTTATAGCTTTCACGAGTTATACCCTTACTCGCGCTGACTACTTACTAACCATTCCAGAGTTGGGCTTGCATCAACTATGACGCCCTCATGCCAACCCTGGACCAAATCTCAGTTAGAAGCCAAGCTGATTCAACTGGACCACTTACTGAATCAAAACTGCTTTACCCGAGACGCTCTATATGAGCCTGCCACTGAAGCGGCTTTGATTGCCATTCTACGATTAGAAGAAGCGCTACTAAATCAGACAGAGCTGGCTGGTAAGCGGATTGACTTCTTAGATGAGGTAGGTACCAACGGGCGTATCGAAGACATCACGAGTCTGCTGCAGGTAATCAACCGACATCTGTACGATTTTACTGGTTCAACAGGCGCAAATGCCGAGTATAAATGGCTACGAGTGATCACTCCTCAGATCAATCATTTTTACGGGGCTGGCTGGGGCTACTTTCATTCTAATGGGGTTGTCTTTAGCTGTAGTCACGAGGATGAATTAGCCTTCTTTGTCGGGCCCTACCGGGTGTTCTTCTTTCGGCACTTAGTGCGGGCTTATCAGGAAGCCAGGCTCTATCTTACTCATGTACTGCCTGACTAAATTACCGCCCTGATTATTTATATGATAGACTTAATTCAGTCATGAACCTATGGTGGGCCGTAATCTCCTGCGGTCTTAATTAACGTTCCCGCATGACGACACGTGTTGAACTCCTTCATCAGACGCATTATCACTATGAGCGGCCGGTCTTATTATCCGCTCAATGGGTGCGACTCAAACCAGCGGTTCATTGTCTATCTACGATCGAATCGTATCAACTCACCATTGAGCCGACTAATCACCTGCGACACTGGCAGCAAGACCCGTTTGGTAATCTTGTGGCACGAATCGACTTTTTGGAGGTTGTTGAATCCGTGACCATTCAGGTTCAACTAATTGCCAAACTGGAGCCGGTTAATCCTTTTGATTTCCTAGTTGATGCCTGCGCTGATAACTTCCCCTTTATGTATGAGCCTCAGATTCGAAAAGCGCTGACATCCTATCTGGAAGTTACTGAACATGGGCCTCGCCTGACTCAATGGGTCCGCCAGATCAACCAACAGCCCAGGCGGAGCACGATTGATTTTTTGGTTGGCCTTACCCAACAAATCTACCAAATGATTTCGTACCAGAGTCGTCTCCAAGCGGGGGTGCAACCGGCAGAAGTAACGCTGCAGCGAGCGAGTGGCTCGTGTCGGGATTCGGCCTGGCTATTGGTGCAATTGATCCGTTCGCTCGGGCTAGCTACCCGGTTCGTTTCTGGCTATCTGGTACAACTAGCACCAGATACGCCTGGGGATACTCCTTCTGACGGGCTAGGCCGGGATACGTTTGACTTGCATGCTTGGGCTGAGGTTTACGTTCCAGGTGCTGGCTGGATCGGTCTGGATGCCACATCAGGCCTTCTGACTACTCAAGGCCATATTCCGCTTGCCTCAGCACCCGCCCCAGCTGGGGCGGCTCCTATTGAGGGGACAACCGAGTCCGTCAAAACATGGCTTACATACAGCAGTACTTTGATTCGTTTACCCTAAATAACGGCTGGGCTTGTTGACAACGGCCAAAAAAGGGCTTTAGAACCTATCAAACTGGGGCTTCTTCATCTACCTTAGTCGTCTACCATTTTATAAACCAACCCTATGATTCGTTCGGTTATTACGGCTACCGGCAGCTACATCCCGGAAACGATTGTTCGAAATCAGGATTTTCTGACTACTCCATTCTTCTCCCAGGATGGGCTTGCTCTAGCTACTCCTCCAACTACGCTGCTTGACCAGTTTGAAGCCATCACCGGCATTCACCAACGGCGCTACGCTCGCCCCCATCAGCAAGCCTCTGATCTAGGTTTACTAGCGGCCCAGCAAGCGCTAAGCAGCGCTGGTATTGACCCTGAAACGCTGGATTACCTGATTGTAGCGCATAATTTTGGGGATGTGGCTCACCAAAGCAACCGGGTGAGTTTAGTGCCTTCCCTGGCTTCGCGCATCAAGGCTGGCCTGGCGATAAAGAACCCCCAATGTGTGGCCTATGATTTAGCCTTCGGCTGTCCAGGTTGGCTGGAGGGGGTTATCCAGGCGAACTATTACATTCAGTCAGGTGACGCCCAGCGCTGTTTGATCATCGGTACCGAAACGCTATCGCGGGTGATTGATCCGGGCGACCGAGATTCTTTATTGTTTAGTGATGGTAGTGGCGCCATAATTTTAGAAGCCTGCTCGACTGGTCAGACTGGTTTGCTGGCTCATCATACCCAGACCCATGCCTACGAGCATGTGAATTTGTTGAAAATGGACAAAGCCTACCAGCACACCGATGATAAGCGTGCTGATCGATTCATGAAAATGAGCGGGCGTAAACTATATGAATTTGCGTTGCAACAGGTGCCCCAGGTGATAAAAAGGGCATTGGATAAAGCAGGGATAAGCCTTACTGTGATCAAGAAAATCCTGATTCATCAGGCCAACCAGAAAATGGATGTAGCTATTCTGAATCGGCTGTTCAAGCTGTACGATCAAGAATGTCCTGACTTAGAGTTGATGCCCATGACGATTTCTTGGCTAGGCAATAGTTCGGTGGCAACAATACCAACTTTATTGGATTTAATCCGGCGGGGCCAGCTTGTTAATCAACGTATCGCTGTCGGGGATACCATCGTTTTGGCCTCAGTAGGGGCTGGAATGAGCATCAATGCGGTAGTCTATCAATTTTAGTGAGGAACGACTCTCCCTTCCTAAGTCGGCAATGACTCTGGCTTTTAGCCAATGAGCACGAAACCGTACTAGTAGGGTGGCCCATTTCTAGACTAGTCGCTTCACTTGTGAAGGACACTTTCAGGCAAGTGACTGCAATTGGTGTGCCGACTCAGGCCGAACCGTGAATTTTACGGACGGCCCTTGCCATACGAAACGGCAACTGAACCTTATTAACAAACAGGCTTAGAGAAGTTTACAAAGATCATTCTTGCTAGGTAACCACTAATTACTTATTATCTTAAAATGCTCCCAAGAGTGAGACGTCTTTGTGTATTGCTGATGCCAACGGCAAACCATCCGCCCGGCGGTCCGATTCCTTACCGTAGAACCATCCCCTTTGGCAACCAATACGATTAATAAGGGTCACTAAGCAAAAACGCCCCGCCGGAGTAAACCAGACGGGGCGTTGCAACGAGTATAGGTTAAGATCGACTTAGTGGGCTTTGAGCACCTTCACCGTCTGGCTCTGGGTGGGCGTGCTCACCTGTAAGAGAAGCATACCCCCTGCCTGTCCAGCCACCGACAATTGGGGCCGCCCGGTAGCCTCCGCGCTCGGTACGTGCTGCTCGCTCACCACCCGCCCCTGGGGCGTCAGCAGTTGCAGCTGCAAAGCTTGACCCTCAGCGCCCGTTACTTCGAACGAGACCTGATCGCTCTGGATGGGGTTGCCCAGCACCCGCACCGACAACGCAGAACCGGCTTCCCCAAACGCTACACGAGCGGAGGCACCCATTGGGAGCGTGCCCCATAGTCGCTCATTGCCCGCCAGCACCACCACCCGGCTGTTCTGGGCCCGCTCCTGGGGCTGCTCCTGGTAGGAGTAGTCGTTGGCCTGGTTGAAGCGCCCCCCGTCGGGCTTGCTGATCCGGTAGCGGACAACGCCCGTGCTGGAACCCGGTGCTAACTGACCGCCCTGATTGTAGCTAATCTCTAAGTAGGTGTCTGCGCCGTTGACGGGTGCAGGTAGCTTCACCAGCCGCGCGCTCACGTTGCCTTCGTCAACCTCCACCTGCAGCCGCTCGCTGCCGTCCGAGGTGAAGTAGTAGCGCGCCCGCAGCTCGCTGTAGTTGAGGGCCACCGTGCCCTCGTTGCGCACTTCCAGCACCGTGTTGATCTGGGTGGCGTCCGGTCCGTTGCGGCTCTCGGTCAGCGCCCGCACCGATCGCACCTGAGCCCCTGAACCCGGCTCGATGCCCGCGATGAGCACCCCGTCATAGTAGGCCGTGATGCGCTGGGTCGCCCTCAGCTGGTCCCGCACCGGATTGTAGGAGTAGTCATCAGGCTCAAACAAAGCACCGTAGTCACTCTTGGCAAAATAGGCCTGGATCGGACCCGTGTTGGCCCCGGCCGCCAGGTTCCCCGCCCCGGCCGTGAAGCTCACCTCCACGTAGCCGCTGGCCCCCGGCTGGGCCGGGCTCAGCGGCACGTAGCGCAGCCGCACGTTCTGGCCCCCCACCTAGGCGTAGTTGACACTGAGGTTACCCAAGGCGGCCGCTCCTTCTACGGTGAGGTAATAACGTAGTGTCAGGGCCGACAGGGGCAGGGCGCTGCTGCCCTGGTTCTGTAGTACCAGCAGGGGCTGGATGGCATTGTTGTCGGCGTAGTTGTCCACGTCGCGGTGCAGCACCGTCAGCCGACCCTGGACGGTGACGGTGGCCGAGGTGGCCGGACTGGTGCAGCCCTGGGCGCTGGTACAGGTAGCGGTATAGACAAACTGACCTACCCGCTCGGTCGAGACCACAATGGGGCTGCTGGTGCCCGAGGTGTTATTTGGTCCCGTCCAGTTGATGGTGCCAGTGCAGCCGCCCACCGCCAGGTTCACGTTGCCCGAGTTGACGTCGACGGTGACGCTTGGCTGCCCACCAGGGTAGCTCTGCCCGGTTTGGGTAAGTACGCTGGGAGCCGCCGGTAGCGGGTAGATAGTGATGGATTGGCTCGCCGTAGCCGAGCAGCCCGTGCTGGTGATTGTACCCGTAACCGAGTAAACTCCCGTTCCGGTAGCCGTCACGGGGATAGATGTAGTCGTGGCTCCTGTATTCCAGACGTAGCGGTCGGCCCCTAGCGCCGACAGGGTGATGATGTTACCCGCGCAGCCGGTCAGGGCGGAGGGCACGATGCTGACGGTGGGCGGCTGATTGACCGTTACCGTAACTGAGCCCGTCATAGTTTGTTGGCAACCCCGATTGAGGTCGCGCGCCTGAACTGTGTACGTACCGGCCCCCGTCTGCCGGTTAAAACTGATGGCCTGCCCGGTACCCGTAATAAAGTCGCCGACGTTATTACCATCCCGCACCAACTGGTAGGCGACGCCTGTCTGCGACCCTGATAGACCGACTAACACCCCGGCTTCTCCTGAACAAAAGGCCCCTCCGCCGGTCACAGCGTACTGCGTGGGCAGGGCATAGGTTGTGTACACAGCCGACCCCGACATGAGTTGCTTGCAGCCGGTGCTCTTGTTCGTAGCCCGCACGGTGTAAGTACCGCCTACGTTTTGTAAACCCAGAGATAGATAATCACCTCCGTTGCCATCAACCGGACTCCCTACAGCTACGCTGTCGCGCAAGAGCTGGTAGCTGACGCCCACCTGGGAGCCGTTTAGGGCGATGACCGTGCCAATGGCATCGACACATCCTGCCCCACTGCCAACTACGCTGTACTGAGTGGGCAAGTCATTGACCCTGACGCTGGCCGCGTTGAAGAACGTTAGCTGACAGCCCGTCGTGGCGTTGATGGCCCGTACCGTATAGATCCCGGCGGCAGCCTGCGGCCCGAAGTTGATAGCACTGCCCGTACCGGCTAGCGGACTACCCACCGGGCTACCCCCTCGTAGTAGTTGGTAATTGACGCCCGTCTGCGAGCCGGCCAGACCCACCACAGGCGCGGGGCTACCCGCGCAGTAGCTTCCCCCGCCGGTTGGCTGCTGCTGGACTGGGAGCGGGTTGAAAGTGACCGGGCTCAGCGTCGTAGTTACGCTGTTACAACCCGTAGTAACAACGATCTGGTAATTATCGCTTACCTGCTGAAAGAGCCCAAAAGAGATGTTGTCAGAACCAGACGCAGTATTTTGATTCACTAAGGTGTTATCCCGGAATAGAGCGTAGGTAAAGGGTCCTGTGCCCGCTACCCGGACAGAGAATGTAAAGGCCAGGCTGTTGTTGACGCTCTGGCAGGCGGTGATCACCGACTGTGCCTGGCCGATGATTGTCACCGGCTGGGTGGGAGTTCCTGCAAACTCAGCCGCGCCGATGTCGATAGTACGCACCTTGCGGTTGTTGCCCAGCACATCGGTGGTGGTGGTGTTAGCCGCGTTGCTGCGCGCGTCGATAGCGGGGGCGCAGGCTTACCGCGAAAGGTGCAGTTGATAAACGTACTTACAGAGTCACCGGAAATCCCGATATTGTAATTTGCTGGGTTATTTTGTTCAAAGTGACAATTCGTGATGACTGATTCCGAGCCCGACGCTTCAAAAATTGCCCCAACTACACCAGAGTTGTTGATGAAATAATAGTTCGTTATCCGACTTGCCGAGGCAACATTACTAGGATTCCCAGTAGCTAACCCCCTGCCGAAGCGGCCAATAAACAAACAATTATTGACGGTTGGATTTGTTTGAACGTTGAGCATGCTTCCCCCCAAAGAGTTATTGTCAGAATCGCCCCCATTCGCATTTCCGCCCGTGATAGTAACCCCATCGATAAGTGCTGAGCTACTTACCCCATTTTGGTTGTTACTGACCACATGATAGCTGTTATCGCTGTTATCGCCGACCGTCCCAATGTCACCGGATAAAGTAGTGGACGAAGGCATGGCCGTGCGGGTACCAACGTTGCCCTCCGTGCCAGCGGCTCCGGTGAACCCACCCAGTACGCTTACCCCATTCTTAAGCGAGAAGGAGGCTGTTTGGGCATCGGTCAACCCCGTCGTGCTGAGTTTGTAGGCCCCCCCGCAATTCAGACCTGATCACCGGCCGTTGAAGCATTAATCATGGCTTGTAAATCTCCGGAGGCATTGCTCCAAGACGTACCGGTGCCCGTAGCCCCGGCTTTGACATACCGGATGGTCAAGACGGCGAGAGCCATCTGCCGGGCTGATCGGTTGCTTGCTGCCGGTGGAGGGGTTGGCCCGGATATACTTCGTGAAGATATCGAAAGGAGCAATGTACCTGTCTGCGCCCAGGCATTAGCTGTTATCAACAGACATACCAGAAAAAATAGTAGAGTTTGTTTCATGATCGGAATTTGGTTACACGGAGACGTTTGGTTAGTAGGTATTCAGACAAAAGTATTACTAGTAGGTAAGTTTACTATAAGCTATTGATTGTAAACTCTTACCATTGATGCGAACAGCAATTGGCTGTATGTGAACAACATAGATTTGACTACGAACGTAAGAAGGTACTGGATAAGAGAACATGAAAGCGCCAGCAATACCTTTCACAGAGAAGTTGACAGTTTTTGTGCGGAAGGGGTAAGTAATAGCTGCCAGCACAAAGTCGGCTATGCGTTACAGGGAAGTTAGTACGCCTGTCATGTCGACGTTGTAGTATAACCGCTTTTCCTCGTCAATATCTGGAATGGAATCGAATTCGTTTGTTTAGTAGAATACCGTAACAGGCGTGTTGTTAAAACCAATTGAATTTCTGTACCAGTTGCTAGAAGGAGCGGCTAGCTGTATTTTATAGAGAAGGAAAACCGGCTTACAAATAGAAATAGCAATTAATTCGGGGTTCTGTCTGTTCTCACCCGTACCCCTTCTACCGCCTTTCATGAAAAAATGGCTTATCTACACAGGTTGTCTCCTTAGGGGGCTCATTGTGTTATACCTGATCAACCGGGCGAACAACGAAGCAACGACCGCGCAAACAGTCTTAGCTCAACAAAAAGCAGCTGAGACAAAAGCAGAAGGCATCCTATCAAACGCCCCGCGGGATTTAGTTATTTCAGCGTACACCTGGCAGAAACGCGAAGGTGGATCAACGGCGGTACATTCGTTCTCGGTCCACAATACGTCAAAGCGCCACGCGTACAAAGCCATATCCTTACGATTTTTTTACTTCTCGGATTTAGGTACGGAAGTGGGCCGAATCGACCAAGTAATCGATAAAGTCATACAAATAGGTGAAACGGTGCGCGTCGATCGCTTGGAACTGGGCATGTTGCCCCAACATACTTACGGCGCAGACGTGGAGATCATTGATTGAATTACGTCTCCATTCCTGGTTTAAAACAAGTATTGATGCATCGGGTGTAGGCAAAAACTACGTAACGAAATCGTTCATCAAACATAAAAGGAGTAATTAGGTGTATTGTACTTTTTCGTTGATGATTGAAAGCAGATGAGCCTGTTTTCTGAACGAGAAAAACAGATGCATACCATCGTTAATAATGGCACTAATACAGGTTTGTTTATCATTAAATAGCTCAATTTCAGTTTACTGTAACTATTACCTAACCAGGCTGGTTAGTCAAGTAGTCAGCCTCTAATGGTCAGGCAATATCATGAAATCAAAATCAATTATTTTTGTAGTATTAGTAGTTTTTTGTACGAGCACATCTACCTACGTTCTTGCTCAAACGAACTCAGATTTAACTAACAAAGAACTGGCGGAAAACCAGCGGGATGCTAATTTGCTTGAAACAATCTTGCGCCAGGATCAGGCCCGAAAAATAGACGAGCAGAAACGGGCGGATGAGCATAGTGATGCGGTCTACTTCGCCCAGAAGCGTAACGCTGAACGTCAAAAGGCAGGCTCTATAAATCTATCGGAAGCAACAACGAAAATGCCCGTAAAGGCAGACTACCCTGCCCGAAAAGCTTATAATATGTGGATCATCGATGAGAAGAAACCAACTGTACCGGTAAAAATGCTAGAGTAAGCTATTAGCGGAGGTTATTTTTGACAACGCCCCGGTTCGATCTGAACTGGGGCGTTGTCTGTTTAACCCTACTCTATGAAAGCTCAACCGTCTCGACGGAACATTATGGTATTGAGTGGGCGAAGATATTTATGAAGTAAGCGGCCTAGTATAAGTGAAGGGTAGCCTAGGTATTAGCGGTTCCTGTCAGGTTGTCTTAAGCAGAAAGAATGTTACTCTTCTGATGGTAATGTGGTGGAACGTGAGTTTGTTGGCTGTAATTAAATAAAAGCGTTTTCTCTCTAACCGTGTTATACTACTAAATCTATAGATATGGCTAACCAGGACAAGAAGAACAAGAACACAAAGAAAGTAGCGACTAAAGCGCCAAAAGTACACGGTGCACCTAAAATTCCAAAGTATGAACAAAACGAGTCGAGTTTGATACCCCCAAGCGTGGTATCCAAGGGGCGAAAAGCCTAGTTTCATCCAGTAGTAGCCCGAGTCTACTTTGCAATAAAGAGTTCGGTTTGTGACAATTCTCTGGAAATAAGCTAAGTCGCCTATTGTAGATTGCTGAATAGTCCTATAGAAGAGGGTGCCAGTTTCCCTGACAGAACCTTCTAGTTTGCCCAATGATGGTAGTGCCTTAACGGTGTTGATATAGGTATCTTTGTGAACGGTCTTAGAAGCCGTCTCCTGTAAGCATTGTGGACAAACCCAACACGTAAAACGCTATGGTACTACCCGTGTTGGTACCCAGCGCTACCGATGCTACGACTGCGGTCGAACCGCCCGGCGGCCCGGCTTCGTTCAAACCTACACTCACAAGGCCCGTGACCCCTTGGTCAAAGAGCAGATCACTCAAATTGTTCTTAACGGAGTAGGAGTACGAGATACCGTCCGTATCTTAGGCGTTAATCGGAACACTGTTAGCGCTCAGTTTAAAAAAAGTAACGAGGTAATTCATATAAAATCTTTGTACGTCGATAGAGGCTTGAAGATGAGTCTCAAAGCCGACGAGATGTGCCGGGCTGCCGGGCGATCCCGCGTGGGTAAGAAGAAACAGCCCCGCTGGCTGTTGTGGGTGGATGTTAGTGGGGGACATAATTTGGTTTCGGGCCAGTTGGTCGATAGCGGAGTTGCTCTTTATCGGCCTGATTGCCGTTGGTCTCAAACTGTTCACCCCAGCCACCTGATCAATAAATAAAAGGTTGATGAAACAGGAATTTAACGTTGATGATTGGGTACAGCCGATCCAGGAAGAAAACGCTCGGGCGCAACAGGCGGCTAACCCCGATATTGACTGGCCTGTACCGGTTATTAGTCAGTATGGTGAGCGCGTACATTGCTGGAACAGCCGACGGCGTGAATTTACCATTACCCTAAGCGCCAGCGAGGTCGTGAGGGTTGATCCGCCTGCATTGGATACCTAAAATTAACCTATGGCGTACTTTACTGTAGGTAGTTGACTTTCAGTTGTTTGTATGGATGTATGCTCGGCGGTCAGTAGCGTAAAAAGAACTATTTAGAAGGGGGGAAGTTTTGCATGTATAAACCTGCAAAACTATGGAACATTCGTTGGCCGGTAAAACAGCACTCGTAACAGGGGCTGCTTCGGGCATTGGAAAAGCGATTGCACTGCTATATGGACAGCATGGTGCCAACGTACTGGTATCCGATCTGGATGCCGAAAAAGGGCAGGTCGTTGTCGAGCAAATAAAGGGCATGGACGTTCAGGCGCATTTTGTGCTGGCTGACGTAAGTGATCCCGCTGATAACGAACGGCTTGTGAATGAAGCCGTCAATCGCTACGGAAAACTGGACATTGCCTGCAACAATGCCGGCATCGGTGGCGAACAGAACCTGATTGCCGACTATAGTCTGGAAAGCTGGCAGAAAGTTATCGACATTAACCTGAGTGGCGTTTTCTACGGTCTCAAATACCAACTGGCGCAGATGGTAAAGCAAGGCTTCGGGACCATCGTTAATATGGCATCGATCCTGGGGCAGGCGGGGACTCAGAAATCTCCGGCTTACGTGGCGGCAAAGCATGGCGTCGTTGGCTTAACAAAAGCAGCAGCGCTGGAGTACGCCGACAAAGGTATTCGAATCAATGCGGTTGGTCCCGGCTACATCGATACACCCTTGCTGAAATCGCTGCCCGACGAAGCGTATGACGGTTTAGTCGGTTTACACCCGATTGGTCGTTTGGGTAAGTCTGAAGAAGTTGCTGAATTGGTTATCTGGCTGTCGTCGAACAAAGCATCCTTCGTAACCGGGGCCTACTATCCTATTGATGGGGGCTACCTCGCTCAGTAGAAATAAAGGAGACATTACTACTAAAAGCCCACTATGTCGTGACGTAGTGGGCTTTTGACTTATTCACTTCGCAAAACATCCAGGGGCGGGCGAACAAGGACGTCGCGGCTGTTGAAAACACCGATCAGCACGGTCAGAACCGTAACGACGAACGTGATAATCAGTAGCGGAACCGTATCGGGGCGGAAAGGTGTCTCGAACAGGAAATAGGCCAGTGCCCAGGTTCCCGCAAGCGATAACAAAATCCCTGACAGGGACGCTAACAAACCCAGTAATCCATATTCCAGCGCGGTTATTCGCAGGATCTGACTCCGGCTGGCGCCTAACGTTCGTAATAAGACACTTTCCCGTAATCGCTGAAACTTGCTGATGATGACCGAACTAGCCAGCACCAGGAGACCCGTTAAGATACTGAACAGCGCCATGAAGCGAATCACGAACGAAATTTGCCCCAGAATATCGTCCAGCGTTTTCAGAACCAGGTCAAGATCGATGGCTGATACGTTCGGAAAAGAGCGTACCAACTGACGCTGTAATTGAGCCGACACCTGGGTGTTAGGAACACGGGTCATGAGCACGTGGAACTGAGGGGCCTGCTCCAATACTCCAACTGGAAATACGACCAGAAAATTGGGTTGTACTCGATTCCAATCAATTTCGCGGGTGCCGCCGATAATGACTTGCAAGGGGGCTCCCTGCACGTTGAAATCAAGCGTATCGCCCAGCTTCAGGCGCATCCGTTCCATAAAGCCCTGATCGAAGGAAACGTAGATAGCTCCGTTTTCCTGATACGGCGCCTTGCCCGAAATCAACTTTTCCGACGAAATCAGCGTGTCGCGGTACGTCACCCGGAACTCACGGGTGAATGCCCAGCCGGGCGTTCGGGCTGTTGTGTCCTGATTACCTTTTTTGACTGCTTGTGTTGGGGCTCCCTTGCCATTGACGGTGGCAAGTCGCATGGTCACAACGGGCATATCCTGTAAAATGGGCATTCGCTGCTGACTAACCAGCGATCGTACTCCGGCGACCTGTTCATTCTGAATATCAAACAGCACCATATTCGGCTGATTACCACTGGAGGAGAGCGCTACGCGCCCCAGCAGCAGGCCCTGCGTCAGTGATAGCGTTGAGATCAGGAAAGCGCCTAAGCCAATGGCGGTTACTAAAATAAGGGTCTGGTTGTTCGGACGATACAGGTTAGCCAGGCTCTGCCGCCAAACGAAACTCCAGGAAGCGGGAAAGAAACGACGTACCAGCCAGATCAGACCCAGTCCGAAACCGGTTAGTACCCCAAACGCGGCTGCTAGGCCGACCGTAAACCAGGCCGCTTGCTGCAGAGCGCCAGTCTGTAAATACGCAAAACCGAAAATAAAGCCGACGATAAGCAGGTACACCAGCCAGCGTAATGGGTCGCGCTGTTCGCGGGCCTGCGTTGCTTCCGGTGTGTTCCGTAACGTAAGCAGGGGCGATACGTTGCGGATTGCCAACAGGGGAAGCAACGCAAAGAGGACCGAGACCAACAAGCCCGTACCGATTCCGGCTAGAACGGCGGGACCAGACAAGGTTGTCTCGACCTCGACGGGTAGAAACCTGCCAAAAATCTGGGGCAGAAGGATCTGGATGGCTGAGCCCACCAGCGCTCCTATGATTGCGCCTAGCAGTCCCATAATAGCCGTCTGGATCAGATAGATCAGCATCGCCTGACGACCGCTGGCTCCCAGACAACGTAACACAGCCACTGACGCTACCTTTTCTTTAACGTACAATTGCACCGCGCTGGCAACCCCCACGCAGCCCAGCAGCAGGGCAACGAACGCAACCAGACTCAGGTACTGTGTCAGGTCGGAAAAGGAGCGGCCCGTCTGCCGCTGACGTCGGGCAATGGTGTCGACGTTAATGCCCTCCCGGTCCAATCGCTCCGAAAAACGTTTGATGTATTGCTCGACGTCGGTGCCGGGGGCAAATTGATAATAATATTTGTAACTTACCCGGCTACCGCGTTCCAGCAGCCCCGTAGTTCTCAGAAACTCATTGGCAACAAAAACTGTCGGGGCTACGCTGGTGGTGATGGCTGCCTGGCCCGGCGTCTTTGCCACCCGACCGGCAATCAGAAAAGACGTATTACCCAGTCGGACCGAGTCGCCAACCTGGGCGTCGAGTTGTACCAGTAAGGCATCGTCGACCAGCGCCACGCGACTCTTGGCCTGGCGAAACTGCTGAATGGCCGAGGCTGGCTCGACTTCCCAGTCGCCGTAGTACGGAAAATTACCGGTCAGGCCTTTGACCTGTGCCAATCGGACCCCGCCCGTTCGCGGAATAGATACCAGCGACGGAAAGGACACCTCGTACGCCCGATCTTTCCCGATTTTTTTGACAAATTGCTGAGTCCGGCGGGAGGGAGGACTAGTCCACGAAATAGTCAGGTCGGCGCCGAGTAGCTCGCGGGATTGCTCGTTAATACTGCGGGCCAGATTGTCGCCAAAGGAGTTGACGGCCACCAGCGCGGCAATGCCCAGCACAATGGCCGACATGAAGAGAAGTAGTCGCTGACGGCTCCGGCGGCTATCGCGCCAGGCCATTTTCAAAAGAAATAACATAAATCGGTAAGAGAATTACCAACGCCTGGCCTGCGCCAAGTTATGAGGTAGAGCGCTAACCAATGGGTTTGTTAATAATATATAGCCCGTTGGTTAGCTGAAACACAAGAGGATAAACGCGTATCGATCGCCAGAGACAACTGATCGCGGGCGGCCCCGTTACAAGCCGATTTGTATACCAATAGCGGCTGTGTTGAACAACGTAAAATTGTAGAAGTCGTCTGTATTAGCGCCCCCTTCCAGTATGCGGTACCCAACTCGAAGCTTGGTTTTAGGCCGCAAGGCATACGTAACACCAGCGAAGACATCTTCGGCCCGGCCAAAAGGACTGGCAAAGCCATCGCCGTCGAGCAGTAGGCCAAAGCGACCTGGCTGGTAGTTGACGTAAAGACTTAATAAGGGAACAATACCAAGGTCGGAGAACCGGCGGCTTTGCTGTCCGTCTTGAACCTCGATAAAGGCGTCCCGCACGTTGCCCGTTAAGCCAACCGCCAGTCGGAATGTCTCCCGACGAATCAGGTGATAGCGGTACGTCAGCCGATAGCCATTGAACTTATAACGGGTCGTCAGCGTGCGTCCGGCCGGGACAGTTATCGCATCAAATCGAACGGATTGTGTCAGCGGTTGCTTACCAATGGATTCGATCAGCAGCGGGGCAACGGTTGCGTAGATCGTATGGCGGTCGTTGAACGTATAGCCGAGCCGCCCGCGCAGGTTGATAACGGGTTTTACGTTGAAATCAGGCCCGAAGGCATTGTACAACGTACCGGCCGGCGACGGTTGTCGGATGTCATTGTACGATCCTGGAAACACAACGCCGGTTTCCGCGTCGAAAAGAATCTGCGCGTGACCGACGGAAGCCACTAATAAACTAACCAGGCTCAGAACCAAAAACCGAAGTTGATTAGAACGTTGAAGCATAGGAGGAGAGATAAAGGCGTCTTATCAAAGAGAGCGATATAGTGGACTAAAAAAGTATGTCAGACTGGATTTGTTAAATATGTACACGCGAATCACTGACCAACTGGCCCCCCCGGATTTGAATGGTTCGGCCGGTTTTGGCCGCTAGTTCCAGATCATGGGTAACGAGCACGAGTGTTGTACCGGCTTCGCGGTTCAGCTCGAAAAGGAGTTCTTCAACCGTAGCACTGGTGTCGGCGTCAAGATTACCAGTAGGTTCGTCGGCGAACAGTAGTTTGGGGCGGTTGGCAAACGCTCGTGCCAGCGACACCCGTTGCTGCTCTCCCCCTGAGAGTTGAGTGGGGTAATGGTGGCCGCGGCTACCGAGTCCAACGCGTTCGAGTAATGACTGGGCGGTTTTCTGAACACCTTTCTCTCCCAATCGTGGGCCGCCCCGTAACTCAAGTGGTACCATTACGTTTTCCAGCGCTGTGAGCGTGGGGAGAAGCTGGAAGTTCTGGAAAATGAAACCAACGTGCTGGTTGCGAACAGCCGCCCGCTGGTCTTCGGTCAGGGTATCGAGCCGTATATCGTTTAGATAGACGCTCCCCGACGAAGCCCGGTCCAGCCCGGCGCAAAGTCCCAGCAACGTTGTTTTACCACTGCCCGATGGACCAACGATAGCAAAGGTGTCGCCATGTTCAAGGGTGAAATTTACGTTATGGAGAACCGTCAAGTCACGGCCGCCACTCGTATAGGTTTTCGTTAAATTTTCGACGTGTAAAATGCTCATCTGGGCACTGCTGATTTTATTGGATTGCAACCGCCGGGAAACAAATACGGTCAATTCGGCGGTTAGGCATATATCGGCCTGTAAACGGTGGCTTGTTAACGAATTAACTCTTGGGTAATCGATGAAGTTCTTACACACGATCAGAATACACCATTCTTTGATAGGCGGCTTATTTATGCTGGCAACGGTATGGGGCTGTGGTTCCGGCGACAATCAAAAGGCCTCCGAAGGCAGCAGTCAGTCTTCGTCAACGGCTGAAACACCGGCGGCACCCGCTAAGAAGCAGACCGTACTATTTTATGGCAACAGCCTGACGGCCGGTTATGGGGTTGAGCCCAGCCAGGCATTTCCAGCGCTGGTTGGCGAAAAGATTGACTCGGCGGGGTTGAACTACCAGATCGTCAACGCTGGATTGAGTGGTGAAACAACCGCTGGAGGTAAAAGCCGAATCAGTTGGGTGCTGCGGCAACCGGTAGCCGTGTTCGTGCTGGAACTGGGTGGTAACGATGGCCTTCGTGGTTTGCCACTCAAAGCAACCCGGGAAAACCTGCAGGCAATCATGGATACGGTACGGAAGAAGAGTCCGGAGGCAACCATCGTCCTGGCCGGTATGCAGATCCCGCCAAATTTGGGTACCAGCTACACCAAAGAATTTCGGGAGCTGTTCAAAGAGCTGGCCGACAAAAACAAAGCCGTGCTTATTCCCTTCCTGCTGGAAAACGTGGGTGGCATTCCGAAACTGAACCAGCGCGACGGCATTCACCCAACCCCCGAAGGACACAAGATTGTAGCTAATACCGTCTGGAACGTACTGAAGCCCGTATTGGAGCAGAAATCGGCGAACTAAAACGGGTAACCAACACCGATGTTAAACACCAGATTTTGTCGTCGCCAGTCTCGGTCGCGGAAGTTGATCTTGTTGATGACCCACTCGCTGCCGTCGGTTTTATAAGGTTTGCGGAGTGGCGTTGCCAGATCGAAACGTAACAGGAAGTAGGATAAGTCGATCCGCAAGCCGACACCTGTACCAATGGCGATTTGCTTCAGGAAGTTGGGGCCAAACTTAGCTTCTTCACCAAAGATACCCGTATTGGAATACGTCCAAACGTTACCTGCGTCAACAAAAGCGGCTAACTCAATGTATTTATTGAGTTTACCTCGTATCTCTGTACTAGCTTCCAGCTTGACATCGCCACCACCATCCTGAAAAAGAGGAACGTTGCGGATTGTATCTCGCGTGTACAGACCTGGCCCGATGGCCCGTGGCCGGAAGGCGCGGATACTATTACTGCCACCCACAAAGTACTGCTTCGTAAAAGGTAATTGATAACCCGCAGAATTACCATATGTAATGCCAATACCGCCAAACAACCGACTGGCCCATGTTACGTTAGGGTTCAGTTTGTGGTAAACTCTAAGGTCTGCATCAAGTCGTAAAAACTGTGCATAGGGTACGTTAAAAATACCTTTTCGGTCATCGTTAGGTAATTGTTTACGGAAAAAGAGACTCGCTAAATTACCTGCAGGTTCAACGTTTCCTGTAAAGCGAAATGTAGTAGGTAAATCCGATCGGGGAGAAGAGTTGTAATTGAAGGTGTAGAGTGTACTGAGAATAAGCTGCTGAGTGCCAATGATGTTTATAAACTGTCGCTTGACGATTTCAGGTACATACTGGCTAATTAGAGTATCGCGAACAGCATCACTAACATTAGATGTCAGGATATAATTGACATTGAACGGTTGAAAGACGTGTTCAACCTTCAAATTCTGGCGCCAGGCATAGCCAAATGTTGTCTGGAATGAATTGAGGTCATATAAGCCTCCTCGCTTAATGAGCTGGTATCCAACAGTCGCATTCGTTTTTGGCAGTGCCTGCCGCCGATCATATCGGAAACGAACTGGGCTGACTAATCGGGGGAAGCTCAACGTAGCATCGGTACCAAAGCGATAGTTTGTTATGCTTCGATCATCGCCCACACCTACCTGAAACTCGATACCTGCGTTGGCATTAATCGTCAGCAGTTCGGCGCGTTTGAGCGTATTTCGGTTTCGCCAGCTCGCAATGACCTGTGTACCGGTAAAGTTGTTTGATCGGGACGTACCATCCAGCTCTAACCGTACCGATTTGAACGGATAGGGAGTCAGGTAATAATACGCGTCCAGTACGGCAGAGTCGCCCTGCTGCGATGGCTCAAAACGGTTTCGGACAAACTTGAAGGCCCCTACGTTGATGAAGCGGGATAGGGTTAAATCCTGCGCGCGGCTATTGTATTTCCGGCCAGGTCGTACGGCAATAATATCCCGGAAAAGCTTGGGGTTATACGTCCGGGCGGAGTCGACCACAATAAAATCTTCTTCGCTCTCAACCCGGCGCTGGGTCGTGTCACTCTGCGCTGTCGACAGGTTGTAGTTGGCGTAGATGATAACATCCCGGATCGAGTAGGGAACCCCGGCTGCGTTCGGCATTTCGGGCTTGATCGCGAAATACAGTTTCGACCGGTGCGCTACCGAGTCGTTGTCGGCCAGAACGGCAATGTAGTCGGTATTGAAATAATAGAAGCCGCGCTGCTTAATAAACTGCCCGATCCGCTCCCGCTCGACATTGATAGCCGTCAGCCGGAAAGGGTCACCCTTTTTGAAGACGGTCTGTTTGCCTGAGGTCAGCAGGGCTTTGCGGACCGGGGTTGAATCGCCCAGAAAACCGACGGAATCGATCAGGTAACGCTGCTTGAGTTCTACCTGGTATTGCCCCCGCGCCTTGTAGCCATCCTCTTTGAGCGAGCCACTGACGGTAGATCCGAAATAACCCTCGTTCTCGAGCGTTCCCTCCCAGATAGGGACGTTAGCGGATAAAGCCCGCGCACTGGCAAAGACAGGTTCCTGACCAAACTTTCGCCGAAACCAGGCGCGGAAGCCCTTCGGCTTTTTAGGCTCGCCGAAGAGGTAGTAAAAACCGACTTTATAAGGGTAACCAAAAAGCTGAGCATTGGGCTTGGGACGGGCTATTTCGCTTAATGTTGTTTCCATTGTTTCCTGCTCCGATTCAGAAACGGTTGAGTCGGCATTGATCGTAATGTCAGTGCCCATATACAATCGTTCGTTCGCGGGCAGGTGCTTGGCAATGTTACAGGCATTGAGCAACAGCAAAGCCAGTAGACACAGCAAACGAACACCTGATCGGTACGTTTTTGACAAACGATAGGGTTGGGACAAAGACATTCCTAAACAGGATAAACAAAAGCGCATAGTTAATTACTGAGGGGTGTAGCCGGGGCTGGCTTGCCCAGCGAAGTCCGGCGGAAAGCGTTCGCGAACGTATTGTAGTCGAGCGTAATGATGAAGCCAACACCCGTTTCAATGATGTAGCCGTCCAGAATGGCCTGGTAGTCGTTCTTGCGGTAGCCGCGCAGCAGGTAGCGTCCGTCCCGCGTCAGGCTGTAGTTGACCGACACGTTATCGAACACCTCGTTGGGGTTTCGGGTCGCGCTCTGGGCCGTGTTTTCCAGCACGAAGTTCCGGCCTACCGATACCGTCAACCGGCCTTCCAAGAAGCTCCGGGACAGGCCGACGTTCAGGTCAGTACGGGCACCGTTGGTTAGGCCGCCGGTGTTAGCGCTACCAGTCTGCGAAAGCAGATCAAAGTCGACATCAAATCCTTTCAGTACGTTTGAGGCCAGGTTACCCAACTGCTGCGAAATCAGTTTCGATACGCTGCTCCGGGCCAGCCCCTCGGCCTGGTTATTCAGTCCACCGTTGTCTGATCCGGAGAAGAAATCAGACGTGTTCTCCGGTAAGAACCGGTTCAGGACTAGTAGCGCGAAGACCTGTTTGTTGATCTGCGAAGGATCCTGCCGCAACGTACGCAGCTTGTTTTCGATACTGGTACCCAGCGTACTGTTAGCCCCTACCTCGCCCTGTTCGCCACTCGGCAGGCGAATGTCGAAATCCAGCTTGGGGGAAGACAGGTTATTGCTGATGTTAAGGGCCACTTCGAATGGTAACCGACGCTTGACCGCAGAGGCATTAACCGTCGTCTGCTCGTTACCAATCAGGTCGGCCGGGGGAACCGAGACCTTGTAAATGGCGGTCAGATTAAGGTCTGCTTTCAGCGGATCGCCGGAGAAGCTGATATAGCCACCTTTTTCCAGCACAAACTGGCGTTTCAATACCTGGTACGTCATCAGGTATTCACCCTCCGTTACGTCATAACGGCCCAGTACCGATAGTTCACCAGCCTGGTTGAGCGTTACGTTGAGCTGCGCATTCCCCCGGGCCCTCAGGTAATCGCCATTCAGTTCATCGACAATAATGGTCAGTTCCGATTTTTCGTCGACTTCGAGGTCCAGCGAGATTGTCGAGTTCGTCAGTTGATCGAACGCCAGCCGGGGGCGGGTACTATCTGGTTTCGGCTGGATGAGGTACTTTGTCAATGCCAGCGAATCGCGGTGGTCAATGAACGTAACGACTTTTTCCAGATCGCTCACTTCCAGTGATTCGTCGGGGAGCACCAGCGATACTTTACTGTCTTCGTCCATTTTGATCTTACCGGTTATGGACGGACTGGTTCCGGTTCCTTTTACGCGCAGATCAGCCGTAATGCTTGCCTGTCCATAGGCATAATCATTGTCTTTCCGCGCTGCGTTCAGTACCTGGAAATGGTCGGCCCGGATACGCAGATTATACGCTACGTCCGGAATATTTTTGAGTTCGACCGCGCCGTCCATCGTCAGCGTCCGACCCCTGGTATCCTGAATGTCAAAATCGTCAATCGTGATCGTCTGGCCCGAGAAGCTCAGTTTTTCCTGATTAATGCTGTACGTCGCGTTCAGCTGTTTGATGTTGAAGGCGACCGAATCGAAGGCCACGCTGCCATCCAGTTTTGGGCTCTCGGTTGACCCTGCTACCGTAAACTGACCCGTGAGTTTTCCCTTGGCCTGACGTAGTTCGCCAAAGCTGAAGGCTTCGACCGTACGGGCGTCGAGTCGTTTCAGATTGATGGCCAGGTTGAGGGCGTTCTTGGCATCTTCCGGATTGTAGAAGCCAGTTACCGTAACGTCGTTGTAAGTGCCAGCCAGGGTTGTATTGACGTTGATTTTTCCTTCCGGCGTGTTGCCGAACCGGGCGGTCAGGTTACCGATCGGCTGGCTCATAACGTCCAGACTATCGACATAGACTGAGCCGATAAAGGCCAGCTTGCTGTTCTCGCCCATATAGTCCCGGACAACCACTGTACCGTTGAGTTTACCGTCGGCCAGTGTCGTGTCCTGATTGGCCAGCCGAGCCAGGTTCGCAATGTCAATGGCACGGGTTGTTACCCGGATTGGCGCGTTGTCATACGGCTCGGTACTGCTTATCTCCAGGGACTGATTACCCTGCTCAAGCCGCAGGTTATTGATAAGCACGCCATCCGGACTATACTGCGCAAAGCCGCTTGTATCGGTCTGCCATCGCTGGTAGTTCGTCAGGAGACCATTCCGCGCAAACTGGAAGCGGTAAGTCGAATCGATAACGCTCAGGGTACCGGCCACGCCATGCAGTTCCTGGCTAAGGGAGTCTTTGTTGACGACTGAAAATCGGAATTTGTTATCAGCCGCCGTACCCACCAGATCGGTTTCGCGGATGTTCAGGCCATCATACAGAATACCGTCGACGCGACCGTTTACGTTTAACGTGTTGCCAGCACCCCGCAGCGCCAGATTAGCCCCCTTGATGGTGGTTGTATCATAAACGATAACCCCAGTCCGCAGGGTAGCCGACAGCGTCGTATCGCGGGTATTGTCCAGATAGGCACTCAGCCGTACCGTGTCCAATCGGGTAAGGGCGGGCACAAACGCCTTAAAGATCGGGTTCTGGTAGGCTCTCAGGTCCAGTGTAAAGGCGTAGGGCGGAGGAATCGTTTTGTACGTAAGCGACGGCACAGAAATGTATTTGCTGATTTCGCCCGCAAGGATGTCATATAACTGAGTGTATTCGAACTGGCCGTTCAGGTTCAGTCGTGCACCCGGCAGCTGAGCCAGTACGCTCTTATTTTTCCCGTCGGCGCCGAGTCGGGCGTACAGTGAATCAACCGCGTAATTCTGTCCGTTCATGCTGATGACAGCATCGCTCGCTTCGACCGTACCGACGGGTTTTGCCGGATCGACCGAGGCCATATTCAGGTTGATCTTACCTTTCAGCGAGAGCGGTTCGTTGTAGAGTTTCAGCTTCTGCAGATTCAGTTCGCTGATGGCCACCTGCCCGGCTATACTTGGAAATTCCCCTTTCAACCCGACTTTGGTGTCGAGCGCTACGTTGGCGTTCGGGTCTTTCAACGTTCCCTGAACAGCCAGCAGACCATTGTTAAGGTTCCCGTTCACGTCCAGATTCTGGTAGCGGTACCCGCTTAGCACTGCCGAACTGATGTTGACATCAAACGTAGTCGAAAGGGTATTGACATCAATCCCCCGCCCGTTAACCGTAGCGCGTCCCGTGATTTTACCCGCCGTTTCGGGTTGTTTAATCCACTTACCGGCGTCGAAATCGACCAGGTTCAGTGTGCCTTTGTAGGTCTGATTTTTGCCCGTAACAAAACCGGCCAGACGCCCGTCGAAGTCGGCGGCACCCCACTCGGTTTTCAGTTTGGCGTCCAGGATCAGGTCATTGAGCGCCCCCTGGATTTTTCCGGCCAGTTTGAACGTTGGCGGCAGGGCAACCGATTCGGGAATGGTGCCTTTAGGAACCAGTCGGTTAATATCGGCCAGGCGCGTGGTAGCATCCTGAATCGTAATGTCTACGCCCAGTCGCTCCGGATCTGTTACGTTTGTCAGCCGGCCACTGGCCCGCAGGTTCGTACCCGACAGCAGGCTGAACTCCAGCCGGGGTAGATTCAGGGCGGCCAGCGTACCAACGGCCTGCGCGTTTGCCCGGAAAAGACCGCTGTCGTCCGTGAAGGGTGGCGTGTCGGCGAGAAACGGGGCTAGTTGCAGCACGTCTTTCACCGACAGCACACTCTGCCGCAGATTGACCCGCACATTGACTCGGTTCGCGAAGCGTGGATTTGTCAACTGACCCA
This sequence comes from Spirosoma sp. KUDC1026, assembly GCF_013375035.1. NCBI lineage: Bacteria > Pseudomonadati > Bacteroidota > Cytophagia > Cytophagales > Cytophagaceae > Spirosoma > Spirosoma sp. KUDC1026. The sequence continues at coordinate 2,101,286 of NZ_CP056032.1, forward strand.
GCGAGTCGTAACGCAGCACCACCTGATCACGAATGACCGAAGTAGGCGTCTGAACGTATAGATTCGTCACTGTTGTCGTGGTATCGGTGTACAGCAGATTGGCGTCGAACTTCTGCAGGAAGAAACCACTCGTCGAGCGGAACCGGCCGTTGCGAAGCTGACCGCTGACGAGCATTCCCTTTTCGCCCCGATCGGCATAATTCAGAAAACGACCGTCGATGCCCAGATTCTGAAGATCGAGGTGGCCGTAATCCAGCCCCTGTTTCTGACGGGGTGCGGTTTCATCGTCAAACTTGATTCGGTTGTTGGCGAAGCGAACATTGGTCAGTTTCGCTTGCCAGCCCGGTTCTGTACTGGCCGGTTCGGCGGGTGTCGGCGTTTTAGACGCGGGCTTTGTTGGTTTGGTGAGCGTAGCCGCAATGTCGGCGTTCGCGAGGTCCAGTGATTTCAGACCAATTTTCGAGCCGTTCAGGTAGAAATAATCCGACTCCATCGCCAGCCGGCCGATGCTGCCTTTGGTGGCGAAGTCGGCCGTTTCGACGCGCACATCCCATTTCGCCCGGTTGACGGTCCACTTGCCCAGGCCAATGTCCAGTGAATCAGCAGGATCGGAAGGCGGACTGGGGGGCGTTGGCAAGCCTTCGTACAAACGTGTCACTACGTTCAGGCCGTCTACTGTTACATCTGATAGATGGTACAGCGATGTATTGACGTCTGTCTTGTTAAAATTAGCGCGCAGACTGTCGACGTAAGCGTTGACATTGGCCCCTACTACGTCGTCTTTGTACCTGATCCGGACATCTTTCAGCTGAATCCCGGACAGATTAATAGCCATGGGAGTCGACACCGTATCGGATGGTTCCGGCGCAGCTCCTGTGTCGAACGCATCAAGAATGTATTGAAAATTGAAGGTCGTATCGGGCAGGGTGCGCTTGATATTCAGATTGACTCGTTCCAGCTGAATCTGGTTCAGCGCGATCCGGTTCTGCAGCAGACCCCACATATCGAGGTCGACCCGCATCCGACCGCCATTGATCAGCGTATCGCCCTTGGGTGTCTTGAAATAAACGTCTTCGAGTTCGATCCAGTCGGGAATGGAGTAGCCGATACGGCCAATACGAAACGGGGATTCGAGTTTTTGAGCAAGGTAGGAATTGACCTGATTCGTTACGAACTGCTGTCCCCAGGGCGTCGTTGCAACAAGCACGACAAAGCCCACCAGCAGGAGCACCAGTGCAAGGATACCAAGAAGAATTCTAACGATAATTTTCGACACAGATGTGATGGCGGTTGTTCTCGGCGCCTGCCCAACTGGTTCAGTATCTCGCAGGTAGCCTTATCAGTGATAACGCAATGAGCAGGAATTATGTTACTAATTTGTGTGTGTACAGGCTATTCGCAGCGTGGTATCATCAATATGTACCCTACAAATCTTTACAAAAGCCAAAACGTATATGATTCATTATAGTCTGATACGCTGAAAAGAGGACATTGGTTGCAAACGGCTATTCCCTGGTTACGGTTTTCGGCCGTTCAGGCCAGCCAGTAACCTTTTGTCAGGCACAGCGTTCTTTCCCGAAATGAGGTGTTGAATACACGACACCAAGGCGTAATTTTGAGCCACACATAGTCAACCATGAGCGAGTTATTTACTGCTGAGTCCATTATCAGCCTGTTGACCCTGACATTTCTGGAGATTGTTCTGGGAATTGACAACATCATTTTTATTTCCATTGCGGCTAACAAGCTGGCACCTCAGGATCAAGGCAGAGCACGGAATATCGGGCTCATCCTGGCTATGGCGTTCCGGCTGGCGTTGCTGACGGTGATTTCGTTTGTTATCTCACTAAGTAAGCCATTTACGCATATTGACGCGGGCTGGTTCAAGGCAGCCCTGACGGGACAAAGCCTGATTCTGTTTGCCGGCGGTCTGTTTCTGCTCTATAAAGCTACCTCCGAAATTCACCATAAGCTGGAAGGTGGCGAAGGTGAACAGGAAGCTGGTAGTGTAAAAAGTAAGACAACGATCAGCAGCGTGGTTACGCAGATCGCCATTACCAACATCGTTTTCTCAATCGACTCGATCCTGACGGCTATTGGTCTGACCCAGAACGTAACGATCATGATGATTGCCGTTATTCTGTCGATTGGCATTATGATGTTCTTTGCCGGGCCCGTGGGTAAGTTCGTGAATGAACACCCAACAATCCAGATGCTTGGCCTTGCCTTCCTGATCATGATCGGGTTCATGCTCGTGGCCGAAGGAGCTCACCTGTCGGAGGTGGTCATCTTCAACCAGGAGGTTGGCACCGTGCCGAAAGGGTATCTGTATTTTGCCATTGCGTTCTCGCTGCTGGTCGAGTTCCTGAACATCCGACTGCGGAAAACGCAGAAACCGGTGCAACTTCGTGGCTATGAAGGCGAGGCTCATCGCGAAGGAATCATTTAATTTGCAGGTCTTTGGACGAGTTTCGTATTCTCCAACGGCCTGATCTCTTTTACCGCGCATCGTTTTGTCTCTTTCTGACCAACTTATTGATCTTATAAACAGCCTGGGTGGTTTTGGCCCGTCACTCTGGCTGGCTGTTGCATTTTGCGGCCTGTTAGTACTGGAGTTAGTCACACAAAAGGCGAGTAATAAACGACGTTTGCTGGCCCTAACCAGCGTTGCAGCCGTCGGTCTGGCGGGTGTTTGGGCAGTACTGTCGCCGGTACGTGGATTTCTGTTTCTGCGTCTGCTGTTTGTCGATAACCAGGCAATTGCGTTTCAACTGATTGTGGCTGTAGCGGCCGTTGCGGTTTTGCTCTACGAGCTTTTTACAGTAAAACCGGATGCACTGCCTGATCGAGAGCCTGCACGGCTCCCGCTGGAGTGGTATTCACTGCTTCTGGCCATGACGCTGGGTCTGTTCCTGATGACCATGTCGGTCAATCTGCTGAGCATCTACCTAAGTATCGAACTGGTATCCATTTGTTCGTATCTATTGACGGCGCTGACCACAACCCGAAAAGCGTCGGAGGGGGGGATGAAGTACCTGCTGTTTGGCTCGGTCAGTTCGGCGATTATGCTGTACGGCATGTCCTTGCTCTACGGTATGACCGGTACGTTAGACCTCACCGCCGAAGCCTTCGCCGTGGGCATGGCGCAGCAGGATGGGGTAGTCGTAGCCGTTGCGGGCGTATTGACGCTGGCTGGCCTGCTGTTCAAGCTAGCCGGGGTTCCTTTTCACATCTGGACGCCCGATGCGTATGATGCGGCTCCTATTCCGGTGGCGGCTTTCTTCTCGGTAGCGCCCAAAGCCGCCGGGCTGCTGGTACTGATGCGGGTTGTCACGGCCCTGCCAGCAGCGGCACCTATGGGTGGTGCTACAGCGGCTGTGTTGCAAACGCCATTGGCGGTACTAGCACTGGCTGGGATTCTGATCGGCAACCTGTCGGCGCTTTGGCAAACGGATGCCAAGCGGCTCCTGGCGTATTCGGCTATTGCGCAGGCCGGTTTCCTACTAGTAGGGGTGGTAGCCCTGAGCGACGCTGGTTTTGAAGCGGCCGTTTTCTACGCGGCTACGTACTTATTTATGTCGCTGGCGTCCTTTTTTCTCGTCGATTTACTCGCCCGCTCCACCGGGCGCAATACGTTAGCTATTGCTGATTTTGCGGGCCTTGGCGCTAAACAGCCCGTTCTATCAGTGGCACTGCTGATTGTTATGCTGGCACTGACGGGCTTGCCGCCAACGGTAGGATTTACGGCCAAACTTTTGTCGTTTTCGGCCCTTTTTGATACGTATCAACGAACTGGAAACGGTTGGTTGTTAGCGTTATTCGGGCTGGGATTGCTGAACGCGCTGATCTCGCTGGCATACTACATCAAAATTCCGTTCGCCCTCTTTTTTCGGCCTGCCCCCGCCGGAACGGCTACTGTTTCGCTGCCTAAACCTGCGGTCTGGTTAGCCGTTGGGTTGGTAGTACCTGTGCTGTTGCTGTTCCTTAAGCCAGACTGGCTCCTGGAATGGTTTGTCTGGTAGGGCCTGCGCCAAAACCTCGGTTTGCTTCGGAATTCGGAAGGGGTTTTTGTTTCTTTGCGGCCTGATAAATCTGATTCGTATGTCCCCGGTCTCCAGTCTGACCCTTGATGAACTGTTCGATCAATTCAACTCCTTACGCGTTCTGATCATTGGCGACGTAATGCTTGACTCCTACGTCTGGGGTCGGGTGGAACGGATTTCGCCCGAAGCTCCCGTACCGGTTGTTAACGTCAACCGGCGCGAATTGCGGCTCGGGGGCGCTGGAAACGTACTACTGAATGTACAGGCGTTGGGTGCTGAGGCAATCATTTGCTCGGTGATTGGAACGGATAGTCCCGGCGATCAACTTTGCCAGGAGCTCAACAATCGGAACTTGAATTGTGATGGTCTGATCCGCAGTAATGACCGAATCACGACGATCAAAGAACGTATCATTGCCAGTTCGCAGCAGGTTGTTCGAGTCGATACCGAAACGGATAAGTATATCACGGCCGACGAACGAAGCCTACTGATCGCTAAAGCGAAAGAACTGATTCCTACGTGCCAGGTCGTCATTTTTGAGGATTACGATAAAGGAGTACTAAGTCAGGAAGCCATCACCGAAATCACCAATTTCGCCAACGAGCAGGGTGTGCCTACCGTGGTCGACCCTAAGAAACGGAACTTCCTGGCTTACCACAACACGACGCTATTCAAACCAAATCTGAAGGAACTCCGTGAAGGACTGAAAGTTGAGTTTGACGTTGATAAGGCCGACGAGCTAGCCGCCGTCGTTGATCAGTTGAAAACTACCCTGAATCTGAAAGGGGCCTTAATTACACTCTCCGAGCGCGGGGCTTACATTGACTACAAAGGCGAAACCGTCAAATTACCTGCTCACGTCCGGCAGATTGCTGACGTATCAGGTGCGGGCGATACGGTTATCAGCATTGCCGCCTGCTGCGTTGCCCTGAATCAACCCGCCGATGTTGTCGCTGGCTTGTCAAACCTCGGTGGTGGACTGGTGTGCGAGTCAGTTGGCGTGGTTCCCGTCGATAAGGACCAGCTGAAAGAAGAGGCTAAAGAGAAATTGTATTGACAGGATTACAGGATTTGACGGATTTCTGTAATCCTGTCAAAATATCACAGCTCTTTAATCGTATCGACGAAGCACCGAGCCTTGTCGGGGTTGGTATCGGGGTAAATACCATGACCGAGATTGGCTATATAATGCTGGTGCCCAAAGGCGCTGACCATCTGTTTCACTTCCGACCGAATCTGAGCGAAATCAGCGTAGAGCACACAGGGGTCAAGGTTGCCCTGCAATACCTTGTTGGGAATCAGCTCCCGCGACTCCGCCGGGTCCATGTTCCAGTCCAGACCAACCACCGAGCAATTCAGTTCGCCAATTTCCTTCCGGGCAAAGAAGGCGCCCTTGGCAAAAACGGTAACGGGTACGTTGATTTCAGGATCTTCGTTAAGAGCGTCGCAGATTTGCTGGATGTACGGCAGCGAGAACGTCCGGTACTGCTCCGGCGACAAAATGCCCGCCCACGAATCGAACAACTGCACCAAATCAGCCCCCGCCCGGACCTGTGCTTTCAGGTAGGCGATCGTGCTATCCGTAATCTGCCGGAGTAACGTATGCGCCAGATGCGGATCGGTATACAGGAGTTTTTTGGCTACCGAGAACGTTTTTGAGCCCTTCCCTTCAGTCATGTAGCAGAAGATCGTGAAAGGAGCCCCCGCGAAACCAATCAGCGGTACCCGGTTGTTCAGCTCTTTCTTCGTTAATTTGATTGCATCCAGTACGTAGCCCAGATCAGTTTCCGGATCGGCTACCCGTAGCTGACTCAGATCGGCCGACGAGCGAATAGTCTGCGGAAACACCGGCCCCCTGCTTTCGATCATCTCGTAAGGCAAGCCCATCGCTTCGGGCACCACCAGAATGTCGGAGAAAATAATGGCTGCGTCAACGTCGAAGGCATCAACCGGCTGAATCGTTACTTCGGCCGCCAGTTCGGGTGTTTTCGCCAGCGTAATAAAACTACCCGCCCGTTCCCGAACGGCCCGGTATTCGGCCAGGACACGTCCTGCCTGCCGCATCATCCAGACGGGGGGCGTTCCGTCAATTCACCCCGCGCCGTGCGGAGCAGCAAATCGTTCTGTAAAGTCATGTCGCAAAGATAACCCCGGATGGGGATTCCTTTTGCTTGATCAATAGGAGTTCTTTAACGTAGTTCAGTGATCTTGTTTATTCTATTATTTTCTAATTTTGGATATATTAGAAAATATTATGAAAACTATAGAGTTGCCTCCTTCCCGAAAATCATATATGGATTACTTCAGGCATTTCGCTGAAAAAGGTCTATTGAAGGCTCACGCAGCTTTGTATGAGCAGGGAACAATTCAAGCGATCAACAAAGATTACCTATACTGGGATAAAGTCAAGTATAAAGTGCCAGCGGATCTCAAAGATAAGATCGACCCTGTTGATCTTTGGTCTGTAATAAAGGAAAACAGAACGCAGAACCGGCGTATGGTTGAGCTGGCAAAAGAGCTGTTCTACTTCACAAATACGGATTTTTTACAAGAAGCACTTCACCTATTTGACCTGAATCTTGGTGAGCAAAAGATCGCTTCAGATGAAGAAAAACAACGGTACCTAATCGGCTCAATCATGGAGGAATCTATTGCATCGAGCCAGATTGAGGGGGCTGTTACGTCGCGGGTTGCCGCCAAAGAAATGTTGCGGAAAGACCGGGCTCCCCGTAATAAGTCGGAACGAATGATTGTCAACAACTACCAGACGATCCAACATATTATTGCCATCAAAAAAGAGCCGCTGACGCCAGAAGCCTTACTGAACATTCACCAACTGATGGTCGATCAGACGATGGATAATCCCGATGAAGCCGGTCAGTTTCGTCAGCATGATGATATTCATGTAGTCGACGCGATAGAAAGTGAGGTAATTCATACACCGCCCTCTTTCTCGACACTTCCCGATTTTATCCAAGATTTATGTGAGTTCTTCAACGATGAAACGCCGGGTTTTTTCCTGCATCCGGTTGTCAAAGCCAGTATTATTCATTTTCTGATTGGTTACTTTCACCCATTTACGGATGGTAATGGACGTACGGCCAGGGCGTTATTTTACTGGTATCTGTTACGGAAAGGATACTGGCTGACAGAATACTTATCTATATCGCGAGTGATCAAAGAATCCCGGAATCAGTACTACCGGGCGTTTCAGTACACAGAAGCTGATGAAAACGATCTGACATATTTTGTGGTGTATCAGGTCAAAACGTTGAGCAAAGCCTACGACGAACTGAAAAAATATATTGCTCATAAGAACCAGGAAAAGCAGCAGCAGCTTGCTTTGCAACGCAACGAAGGTCTGTCGCCCCGTCAGGCAGAAATTGTTGACTGGCTTCAGCGTGATCCTAACGTAACACTGTCGGCTAAAGAGGTTCAGATTCGGTTAGGCGTGTCGAATCAGACGGCTCGTTTCGACATACAGGCGCTGATCGAAGCGGGATATCTGGCCGATTTTTTAATCAATCGCAAAGAGCGCCGTTACGTTCGCGGTCCCCGATTCGATAAACAGACGTAGCTTTGTGTCTTCATTATGTCGCTATGCCTTCTCTTTTCTTTGATGCCGAACGATTACGCGATCTGAACAGTGGCCTGGGTCAGGTTTGTCTGCACCTGGGGCACGAACTGGTGCGGCAATGTCCTGCTGACTGGACCACTACGTTTCTGGTACCAAAAGGGATGATTGGGCTGTTTGGCGATACGGCGCAGTATTTGGAAGCGTCCTGGAAGCGGAAAATCTGGATCGCGGACCGGTATGAGGTCTGGCACTGTCTGCATCAGGATTCGGTATATCTGCCCCGCCGGTCGAAGTTAGTATTGACTATTCACGACCTGAATTTTCTTGAGCGGGCAGATTACTCACCCGATCAGAAAGCAAAGAAGCTGGCCGCCCTCCAGCGTAAGGTTGATCAGGCATCGGCGCTTACGGCTATTTCTGCGTACACCGCATCCGTCGTACAGCAGAATCTTCACTTATCAGCCAATCAGCCGTTGCGGGTTATTCCCAACGGGAATGCGCTGGCTGAGACAAGCGGACAGGCCACAGAAATAGAGCCGACGCTACGTATCGAACAGCCGTACTTTCTGTTTGTAGGCGTTATCCATCCCAAAAAGAACGTCCACACGCTGTTACCCTTGCTGGAAGCTTTTCCCGATTACAGGTTAGTACTGGCTGGTCCGGATCGGCATCCATACGCGCAGCACATCCGCGAACAGGCGGAAAAGCTGGGAACAGCCGATCGGCTGATTATGCCCGGCGCGATCGATGAGGCAACCAAGCGCTGGCTCTACGCCCATTGCGAAGCGTTTCTGTTTCCGTCGCTGTCCGAAGGGTTTGGGCTACCTGTGGCCGAAGCCATGACCTTTGGCAAACCCGTATTTATCTCCACTCTGACCAGTCTGCCCGAAGTTGGGGGAAAAGAAGCGTACTACTTCGAGAACTTCGACCCCGAACATATGGCCCAGGTTCTCCACGACGGACTGGTTGATTTTGAACAGAACATCTTACGTCAGGAGCGTTTACGCCGTCGGGCGGCAGGATTCAGCTGGTCAGCCGTAGCGGGTGAATACTGGAAACTGTATAAGGACCTGGTTCGCAATTCACCAGTTGCATAATAGGACAAGCGAGCCCTTTCCCGCAGCATCTAATCAGAGGTGGTGGGTGAAAAAACTCGCGCCGAAAGTACCATTGTTATCTACTCATCCTGCCATTCGCTCAATAAATAGACGCTGGTGGAGACGAAAATTGATCAGTATTTATCCCTAAGCTAGGAAGTATAATTAAATATGACGTCCTTGCTCCAAATTCAAACAAGCAATGCAAACAGGAACAGTTAAATTTTTCAATGAGACAAAAGGCTTCGGCTTTATCAAACCCGACGAAGGGGGAGAAGATGTATTTGTGCACGTTTCGGGCCTGACCGACGAAATCCGGGAAAACGACAAGGTAGAATATACCGTTGAGCGTGGTAAAAAAGGATTGAACGCTGTTGATGTTAAGCGGGTTTAAAGCCAGCAAACATTAATTGAAAGGACATGCTGAATAGGCATGTTTTTTTTTTGCCCATACTTTCAGCGTTCTACGCACGCAGGACAATTACCGGCTGGTTTTTAGCACGGATTTATAAAACTGGGTGTAACTCTGCATCTGGACAATCATAACAAATAGCCATAGGGCCAGAAGCGCATAATAGATACTGGCTGTTACGTAGGGAGCCAGATGAGGCAGCAGAAATGGAATGACGCAGAGGACCGCGTTTAACGGTAAGAGCCGGGTCAGCAGGTATAGAGCCTGGGGCGATACGTTCGGCAAACTACGCCGATGCAGGTAAAGCTGTCGTACAAACTGAATAAAAAGTCCGCCAATCGACCCGAAAGCAAAGCCATTCCAGGTATTCGTCAGTCGGTCGATTGACAACGGATTGGGCATACTGGTTGCCAGCAGAAACCAGATGGCGCCGATAAACCCGAAAAGAAACATAGGAATCAGGAGGCCGGGCCAGCGGAATTGTTGCTGAATGCAGTCCCACCAGATGTGATCATACTGACGAAGCGTGACGCGGTTATACTGTCGCTCCAGATCACGTAAGCCTTTTCGCCCACCGAAATTGGTGTGAATTTCCTTGAGGGCTGCGTCAAAAGATAGTCCCTGCGCCATCCGTTCGGCAATACCGACAACATAATGGTCAGTGAGTTCGGCGATCAGTTTTTCATTAACGAGCCGGTTTCCCTGCCGCAGGTGCTGGTCGATGGGGTTGAGTGATTGGGGGTCGAGGGGCATTAGCTAAACAGTTTGGTCGTGTTGACGGCAGCAAGGAAAAGTTGAGCGCGGAAATGCAGGTAAAGTAGCTGCGAGAAACTCGCTACGTACAACAGCAATAATGACAGAACGACGGTCGAAAAAACAGCGTGCGTCTCCAGAAAAGTGATTCGGGTGTCAGTACCGCCAAAGAGAACGGAGCCTAAATTGAACCAGATATTGCTTGCAAACATCAGTATAATGGCTTGTTTTCTTAGGTACTCCTGAAGAATTTTGCTAGTACTAGCCAGACCGTTTGAATTGGGGGTTTCAGTAAATCGGATAATGAACGCTGGGGTAAAACCGATGGCAAGCGTTGTCAGGAGTAACACCTGGGCCGGGATCATTGGCACAATTAAATGAAGCAGTGCCCCTGTCAATATTGTTGTCAGCAGAATAGGCCAGCGGAAATAACTTTTCACAATAGTCCAGTGCTGCTGTCGCATAAGTCGTTGCGTCGTTTTAATAAAGTCGGTTTGAATGGCCTGCAAGCCTGAACCACTTCCCAAATCAGCCCATGCCCATTTACTCGCTTCCGTAAACGAAAAGCCAGTTGCCATTCGATCTTCGGTTAGGCTGGCGTAGTGATCCAGTAACTCCGCCATGACATCGCTGTACTCAATAGTCGCAAGCTGATGCAAGTCTGTCCGGAGGGTCTGTAGCTGATTCTCTGTCAGGGCCATAATTACAGACTCGGTTTGAGTTTCAACACTAGATTCAGGTTCTCCAGAAACGTAGCAAGATCGGCAATACGTCCGGCGGCTTCGGCGTGGCCGGTTTTAGTCAACGAATAGTATTTCCGGGCGCGGCCGTCAACCACCTGCGTTTCGGTGGTCAGCAGGCCTTCTGCTTCCAGCTTGTGGAGGGCGGGGTAGAGCGCCCCTTCTGTAATAGTCATTTCGCCTGCCGTCATTTCTTTTACTTTCTGCGTAATCTCATAGCCGTACATGCGCTCGCGGTCTTCCAGTAACCGGAGAATGATGACGGATAGGCTGCCTTTTAGGAGCTGGGAACTGTTGGCATTACTCATGGCTCAAACGTACAAAGAAAAATTATATACCTATAAATCTTAGGTATAAAAATTTTTAGGGGATTGTACCTTTGCGTTACGAATGAAGACTTACCTACGACTACTTTCTTTTGCCAAACCGCTGGGTCGATTCCTGACGCCGTTTGTGACGACATCACTACTGGCCAGCATATTCGGCGTGCTGAATTTTACGTTGCTGATTCCCCTTCTAAGCATACTATTCGATAAGGTCGATACCGCCCGGATGCAGGCATTCTTAAATCAGCCTGCCCCGTCGGTTACGTCATCGCCAACCACTGCGTTCAGCTATTATTTTGCGCAGGTTTTTCAGGAATACGGGAAAGTAGGAGCCCTCCAGTTCGTGTGTGGCGTCATCATTACGTCGGTACTGATGAGTAATCTGTTCAAATACCTGTCTGTCCGGCAGTTGGAAAACTTCAAGGCGCGGATGGTTGCCCGGCTGCGCGAGACGGTTTTTGCCCGGACGCTGCATCTGCATCTCGGCTTTTTCTCGAACGAGCGCAAGGGTAATCTGATGTCGCGTATCACCACCGACATACAGGAAGTGGAAAATTCCATTGCCAATACGTTGTCGGCCGCTTCGAAAGAGTTTTTTCTGCTGATTGGCTACATCATTGCCCTGCTGAGTATTTCGGTAAAATTGACCCTGTTTGCTATCGTCGTCATTCCTATTTCAGGAATATTCATTGCGTCGCTTGTTCGACGGATGAAACGGGATGCCCAGGAAGGACAGCAGCGCCTGAGTTCGCTGGTGAGTCTGCTGGACGAAACCTTCGGGGGCATGCGGGTCGTGAAAGGATTTGTGGCCGAGGATTTTATTCTGGGTAAGTTCCGGCGGGAAAACGAAGGCTACCGGGACGCGGTCCGGTCGCTTGCCAACCGGCGCGAACTGGCTTCCCCGTTCTCGGAAGTGATGGGGGTGACCGTTGTATCGGGGATTTTGCTGTACGGTGGTTCGCTCGTGCTCAACGGACAGTCGGACTTGACGGCGGCCGAGTTCATTGCCTATATCGCGATTTTCTCGCAGGTAACCCGCCCGGCTAAGGACATTTCCAATGCGTTCAGTGGGTCGCAGCGGGGACTAGCATCGGGCGAGCGAGTACTGGAACTGATCGATACGCCGTCGACGGTACGGGATAAACCCAACGCTGTAACGCTCCCACCGTTTCAGGATCGTATTTCGGTGCAGCAGGTTTCATTTGCTTACAACCCCGACACGCCCGTACTGCGCAATGTCAGTTTTGACCTGGTAAAAGGCAGAACAGTTGCCCTGGTTGGTTCGTCGGGGGGAGGAAAATCGACTATTGCCGACCTGATCCCCCGCTTTTACGACCCAACCGAAGGCCAGATTCTGATTGATGGTGTACGGCTTCAGGACTGTTCACTGGCCTCGCTACGTGGTCAGATGGGGATTGTCACCCAGGAAAGTATTCTATTCAACGACACGATCTTCAACAACATCGCCTTTGGGAGCGACGCTACCGAAGAGCAGGTGATGGAAGCGGCTAAAATTGCCAATGCGCACAATTTCATTGTGGCCCAGCCCAATGGTTACCAGACCATTATCGGCGACCGGGGGGGCAAGCTGTCGGGCGGGCAGCGCCAGCGGATCAGCATTGCGCGGGCGATCCTGAAAAATCCGCCTATTCTTATTCTGGACGAAGCGACTTCGGCGCTGGATACTGAGTCCGAAAAACTGGTACAGGAAGCCCTGACGCGCCTGATGGCGAACCGCACTACGCTGGTAATTGCTCACCGGCTTAGTACCATTCAGCATGCCGACGAGATCCTGGTGGTGAATCAGGGACAGATTGTAGAACGGGGCCGCCACGACGAACTGCTGTCGCTGGACGAAGGATTCTATCGGAAGCTTAGTACGTTACAGAACGTTTGAACGTGACTTCACCAACTATCTGACCGTACGCCGTTGACTAAAGTCCGGTCAGTTCATTCGTAGGCTTTTCTTGATAAACCGTGGGTGTTTTGTCTCGGGTTCACTGTGTCGGAACAACAGGGTCCCTGGTAGAACGCGGCTAATTGAAACGGCAGCTACATCCTACCGCAAAATCCAGGAGCCGCCCGTCAGCCAGTACCGGACTGAGGGCAGGCCGGCCATTTGTATCGTCGAAGTTTGTAGCAATACAAATAATTGGTAGCCGACGGTAAGCCCGATTTTCTTTGTCATTCCCTCAATAGAAAAGTCGCTGGTTGGCTCTCACAAAAGCATACACTACAAACTCGCCAGACAAAATGGGCCAAATCCTCACTTATTTCTCATTTACTCGTTGTTTTACTCACCAGCAGTAACTTAAGGCAGGGGCAATCAGTACTTAAGGGGTCGAGCGTGAAGGCGTCAGACGCAATACTCAACTTAATTTTTTCAGCATAATGAAACATGTACCTAAGGAACAAGCATCGATGAAACAACCGCTTTCGATGCTGCCTATTCAGCCCCTGTTTTCGGGACGACGGATGTTCATGCGTTACGTTGGTGTCGCTACAGCGACGGGTTTAGTAATGAGTGCCTGTACGAATACTATTCCTGACCCACTAGCTGGACCTGATGGAGGCTCAACGGCGAATGCCCGAATTGGTGACGTAATTGATCTGGGCACGGGTGACGTGGGCGTATTGAACTACGCTTATGCACTGGAACAGGCAGAGTTACGCTTTCTGGAGCTTGTGACGGATCAGTTTTACGACAGTATTACGGAAAAAGAACGTCAAATTTTCATTGAGCTGCGCAACCAGGAAATCACCCACCGTGAGTTTTACAAACAGGTACTCGGCAGTGCTGCTATTCCAACGCTGACGCTGGATTACAGCAGTGTTAACTTCCGTAACCGGGACAGCGTGCTCCAGACAGCCAAAACGTTTGCTGATCTGGCTACGGCCGCTTACAACGGAGCTGGGCAGCTACTGACCAATGCGACCAACCTGGCCATTGGTGGCATTATCGTATCGGTCGAAGCACGGCACGCTGCGGTCATCCGGGAGCTGATCAGCCCAGGTACTACGGCCTTTGCGGGGGATGACATCATCGATCCTGCAACAGGACTGGAGCGAGCACTGAAACCCGCCGAAGTACTACCCCAAGCACAAAAATTTATCAAAGAAACTATTCAGGCTACGCGCCTTCCAATGGCTTAAACGAACCTAACCATGAATCTGCAAAACATTATTTCTGAATTAGAGAAAGTGGATGGCGACGTTTACGACCGGCTGAAGCACGTATCGCGTCGTAGTATGTTCAATATGTTCAGTCGGAAAGTGACGGCTGTTGCTGCGCCAACAGTACTCGCTTCGGCATTGAACAAGGCCTATGGTCAGGCCCTTAATCCTACGGTGGTTGACGTACTAAACTTCGCCCTGACGCTGGAGTATCTGGAAGCCGAATTTTATAACGTTGGTATGGATAGCCCGGGCTTGCTGACGGGAACGGCACGGGTCGTTTACGGCCAGATTCAGAAACATGAAAATGCCCACGTAGCATTGCTGAAATCCGTGTTAGGTAGTCAGGCTGTGGCGAAACCCGCCTTTGATTTTACGGCTAAAGGAATGTTTCCAAATCCGTTCGGCAACTACCAGGTTTACCTGACGTTGTCCCAGGCGTTTGAAGATACGGGTGTGCGGGCCTATAAAGGACAGGCGCCCAGAATTATTGATAATGACCCAATTCTGACCACAGCGTTACAGATTCACTCGGTGGAGGCTCGCCATGCGGCCCGTGTGCGTGAGCTACGTGGCGAAAAAGCGTGGATTACGGGTAACACGAGCCCCGGCGTTCCCGCAGCTGTATACGCCGGTGATGAAGCGGTCAGACACTTGGAAATCTCGTCGTTGTACCCCGGCGTCCCCGTTGAGAATTCAACCCAGGCGTGGGACGAGCCCCTGTCTAAAGAGGATGTTCTAAAGATTGTTACCCCATTTTTGGCGTAAGCTCCTCTAAACCCAAAAAAGCCCGACTCGCGCGAGTCGGGCTTTTTTGTTACGGCAGAAAGCTACGCTGTCTTTACGGGTTGACGTTCGATGGCTTTAGTACCAGCTATGTAAGCAATAATACCAAGGCCAACTTTATTGATCAGATCAGCGATGGTAAAGGAAATATGAAGCAGACTGGGATCGACGCTGAACGCACTCAGTATATAACCAATTGGGTAAACCCCCCAGAAGGTAACGGTAGTGAGCGCCATGAGCCGGAACGCCCACTGTTCTTCAGGTTGCGCCTGGCTGCCATACGTTTTCCAGAGCTGGAGCAGCGTGTAGGGAATCACCGCGTACCCAATCGTCGATACGGCTCCCCAGATCAGTTTTGGCCCAACCAGAATCTCGTTATCGAACGAGAGTTGCTGTTCACCGATGTAGCCCGTCAGAATCATAAAGAAATCGGCTGCCAGTAAGATCGTAAGCTGTCGCCGGATAGTGCTGAACCGAACCGGGAGTTTAGAAACCATGTGCAGCAGCAGGAGTGGGGTCGTAACGCTCCAATCCATGTACCGAAACTGATTAATGGCGTTGAACGCTTCCCGCAGGAGGGTTTGCCGATCGGCCGGATCGCTGACAGCGGCTACCTCGGCCAGTACGTGACGGTAATAATCCTGGATCAGGAAATACGAACTACCTGCTACAATGGCAACAATAGCCGTCAGCAGTCGGGAGTTTCGTTGGTCGGCGGGAGCACTGGCCTGCGCGCCGAGCGAGAAAATAAAATTGCCCAGCAGCGCATAAATGGCTACCCAGAAAAAGAAGTAGGTAACCATGGGGAGAAGACCAACCGCACCGGCGGTGGGAATGAACGTATTGTCTACTTCCATAAACAGGATGATGTTAAAGTTGTACTATTAACACCATCCTGTTTAGGAGGTTTTAGATTTAACCGAGACTTAATTGCGGCCTTATTTAGGCATTGCTTTCAGTTTCTCCATATCCGCTTTTGACTTGTCGACCAGCTTTTGAGCGTAGGCTTTCAGGGTATCGTTCTTGCCAAACTGCAGGTACGTATTGGCCAGATCGATGGCATCCTGGCGTTGTTCAAGCAGCAGCGCCGAGAAATTTTTGTCCAGGCTGCCGGTCAGTTTATCGTTCGCACCGGCTGCCTGCTGCACCTTTAACGTGATGGCTTCGATATTCTGGCTTTGTTTCTGCGTAAAGCTCTGGTTTGGTCGCGACGGTTTGATCTGCCGCATCGTGCTGTTGATCAGATCCATGTCGGCCTGGGTGGAGGTCATCAGATCCTTTGCCATTTGCGTCAGCGCCGAGTCTTTTCCGTTCTGGGCTTCGGCTTTCAGCAGATCCAGCGTACCCTGGGTATGAACTTTAGCCTGAAGAGCGTAGTCAAAATCCGGGTCGCCGGAGGCCGCCAGATTTTTCAGTTTGCTGGCCATCTGCTGCATGGGTTTGAGCAGCGGTTCTTTGGCCGGATCGCTGGTTGCCGTTACGCTCGACGTAGCGGCACTGGTTGTGGCCTGAGCGCAGGCAGTCATAGAACCAAACAGTAATGAGCCCACCAGGAGCAGCGTAACTTGATGAACAAGAGTTTTATTGACCGTTTTCATGATAACGAATGATTGCGTTATGCTAAATACATTACTGAGACCATAAAAAAGCAGAAAGGTTTATTTTGAAAACAAGTTTAGGGCTAACTGGGTATCGGTTCCTGGTTTTTTTAACCATTCGCTTCATAGGCAAGTTGCCATTCTGTTCTTTCATGTATAATCAATTCTTTCGTCGGGAGTTATGAAAAAAGCAGTATTACTCACACTTATTATCAGCGGTCTGATAGCCGCCTGCCAGGATCACCGGGAGTTTCCCGTTCAGAATCAAAACATTCAGCCTAAAATTGCCTACAGTTTTCCTGAACAATACAATACTCCCGACGGGTTAGCGATTACCCCTGACAACAACATGCTGGTGTCTATCAATAACGCGGGTAATCCTGTCTACCCGGCCGTTATTCTGCGGCTGACTGACCAGGGATATACGGTATTTGCTACCCCAACGCCTAATCCATCGACGGGTAAAGCCTCCCCCTTCGATCTGGCCTACGGTCCCGACGGGAATGTGTATTATGCTGATAATCAGTTTACCAACGATCCAAACTACAAGTCACGGCTTATGCGTATTCGGATCGTCAACGGACAAGCTACTACGATAGAGCCCGTAGTTGAAGGATTTCGCCTGTCAAACGCAGTTTTGTGGAAAGGGAATACTGTTTACGTGACCGATAGCCAGTGGGACCTGCCCGGTATCGATAACGGCAGCGCTATTTTTAAGTTTACGCTCGCCGAATTGACTAGCAGCAGCACGCCTATTCGCCTGCAGCCTATGACGGTTGATCCACACATTTTAACAACATTTGTGACGCAGCTTGGGCCGGATGGCGACGATCTGGGTTGCGATGGTATTGATTATGATAGCCAGGGAAATCTGTTCACGGGCCTCTTTGGTAACGGACAGATGTACAAGATGACACTGAACGCCGACGGAAGTCTGGCCTCAAAAACTGAGTTTGCCAAACTACCCTGCGTTGATGGGCTGGTTATTAACCGCGAGACGAACAATGTCTATGTCTGTGACGCCAAAAATAACGCAATTCGAATTGTTTCGCCAGCCGGCGTGGCACGCGTAGTAGCCCAGAACGGAGATACAGATGGCGCTGATGGCCGGCTGGACGAACCTGCTGAACCGTTGTTACGTAATAACAAGCTGTATATCTCAAATTACGACACGCCACAGAAAGGAACAATCAATACGAAGTCTGATGCGCCCCATACAATTGTGGTTCTGGAGTAATTACCTGGAACTGGCAACAAACACGAGGGGCCGGCAGTATTGCCGGCCCCTCGTGTTTTTAAAGAAAGCTAGTGCTTACAGGCGGATGATCTCCGCACCGATGGCGTTCAGCCGTGTATCAATGTTCTGATAACCCCGGTCAATTTGCTCGATGTTGTCGATAATGCTGGTGCCCTGCGCCGACATGGCTGCGATCAGCAGGGACACGCCCGCCCGGATGTCCGGCGACGACATGCGAATCCCTTTCAGCGGCATTTGCCGGTTCAGACCAACCACCGTAGCGCGGTGCGGATCGCAGAGGATAATCTGAGCACCCATGTCGATGAGCTTGTCGACAAAGAACAAACGACTCTCGAACATCTTCTGGTGAATCAGCAGCGTTCCCTGCGCCTGAACGGCCGTAACCAGCACAATACTCAGCAGGTCGGGGGTGAAACCCGGCCAGGGGGCATCGGCAACGGTCATCATACCGCCATCCAGGAACGTATCGATCTGGTAATGCTCCTGCGCTGGAATGAAAATATCGTCGCCCCGAAATTCCATCTTGATTCCCAGCCGCATAAACTGTTCGGGAATAATACCCAACTGGGGAATCTGGCAATTCTTGATCGTAATTTCTGATTGGGTCATGGCGGCCATACCGATGAACGAGCCAATCTCGATCATATCAGGTAACATGGTATGCTCTGTGCCCCCCAGTTCCGAAACCCCTTCGATCGTGAGCAGGTTTGATCCGACCCCCGAAATTTTAGCGCCCATCGAATTGAGCATTTTGCTCAACTGCTGGAGGTACGGTTCGCAGGCTGCGTTGTAGATGGTCGTTGTTCCCTCGGCCATAACGGCCGCCATCAGAATGTTTGCCGTACCGGTTACCGACGCTTCGTCCAGCAGCATGTAAGTACCGCGGAGGTTGCTGGCGTCGACCTGGTAGTAACCGCCGTCGTTAGCATCGTAGTTGAACTGAGCACCCAGCTTCTCGAAGCCCAGGAAGTGCGTATCCAGCCGGCGCCGACCAATTTTGTCACCACCAGGCCGGGGAATCCGGCCCTTTTTAAAGCGGGCCAGCATGGGACCCAGCAGCATAACCGACCCTCGCAGGGCGGCTGCTTTGCGTTTGTACGTATCGGTTTCGAGATAATCCAGATTGACATCCGACGCCTGAAAGCGATAGGCACCTTCGCCAATCCGGGTAACCCATACGCCGAGGTCACCCAGCAGTTCGATTAACTGGTTGACGTCCCGGATACTGGGAATATTATAAATGGTAACGGGTTCTTTCGTCAGTAAAACAGCGCAGAGAATCTGCAGCGCTTCATTCTTTGCGCCTTGCGGAATCAGTTCGCCTTTGAGTTTCCGGCCACCGGTAATTTGAAAAGATGCCATTAGAAAAGTAGCGTATGCGTAGCTAAAAAGTGGTTAAGAGTTAGTTACCGACGCCGACGGTCGTTATTCCGGCTGGAGCCGGGATTATCGTTCCGGTTCCGGTTGTTGGAGCCGTTATTTCGATTGTTCCGGTTCTGGTTGTTGTTACGTCCTCCGAAGTTCCGGTTATTGTCGTTGCCCGAATTATCGGTCCGGTTCCGGTTCTGGTTGTTGTTACGTCCCTGGTTGTTCCGGGCGTTATCATTTCGGTATTGACCGCCACCGCCCACGCGCTGCGGCTGGGTCTGATCGCCGGTCCGTTCGCGGGGCGTCGATTCAACCAGCCCCTGCTCACGAATCAACCGGATATCGTCGCTGAGCTTCCCATTCGAGAGTTCAACCATGCCCTGGTAGATCGTTTCGTCCTCAACCGACTCTTTGTTCCAGGTCTGGTAGAACGTCCGCATCAGTCGCACCAGGTACGAAACAAAAGCCCGGCGTTCGTCGCCTTCATCCAGCGCCACAGCCTTGGCAATCAGGAGATCGACGTTCCGGCCAAAGTGTTTAAACTTGAGATGATGCGTGTTATAGGGTACGCGCTGGGGTTTTTTGCCCAGAGCCTCTTCCGACGGTGGGGGATAGGGGCTATCGACGTCCAGCGTAAAATTGGACATGATGTACAGGTCATCCCACAACTTGTTGTAGTAGTCCTGCCCATCCTTCATGTTCGGGTGAATCTGCCGCATGAGCTCGATCAGGATATGGGCGTAGCGGGTACGCTTTTCCCGATCAGCGATGTTGACCATGTTGTCAACCAGCTTCTGTATACTGCTGCCGTATTCTTTCAAGGGGTATGCAGGCTTTGTGATAAAAGGCAAAACTACAAACATTCGGGCCAAAATCCGCAAGCAAACGCCCGGTGGAACGGAACCTGATGCTAGTTTGTCTTTGTTCGAAACAACTCGTTCGGGTGTTACTTTCGCTGGCGGGATAAGGAAAAATCTATTTCCCTTATAGAATAATACTAATTTCAGCAGTATATGTTTCAGTTTTTACGCGCCTATCGATCCGAACTCATCGATACCCTGCGCCTGAGCGTGCCCATTGTGATTGCCCAACTGGGGGTGATTCTGATGGGAGTGACCGATAATCTGTTCGTAGGGCGTTTGTTAGGGGCCGTTCCGCTGGGGGCGGCCGGTCTGGCAACTTCGCTGTCGTTTCTGATGTCGAGCGTTGGCGTGGGCGGTTTGTCGGTTGTAGCGTCGCTGGTCGCGCAGGCAAACAGCCGTCAGGATCTGTCCGGCGTCAACCGTTATTTTCGGGCGGGGCTATGGGCATCCTTATTGTTTAGCATCCTGTTTGGCAGTCTGTCTGTCTTACTGGCCTATAAGTTTGATCTGTTTGGTCAGTCGGCCGAAATTACCGGGCAGGCGCGGGAGTTTATGATTATCCTGAGCCTGTCGCTACTGCCACTACTGGTATTTGTTGCTGCTCGTCAGCTGGCCGATGGCCTTCGGTTCCCGCGCGTAGCCATGGCCATTACGCTATCGGCCCTGGTGCTGAACGCGCTTTTCAACTACGTATTGAT
Source organism: Spirosoma sp. KUDC1026 (assembly GCF_013375035.1). Classification (NCBI taxonomy): domain Bacteria; kingdom Pseudomonadati; phylum Bacteroidota; class Cytophagia; order Cytophagales; family Cytophagaceae; genus Spirosoma; species Spirosoma sp. KUDC1026. The sequence goes on from NZ_CP056032.1 coordinate 2,121,979, forward strand.
TACGGGCACCGGTCCGTTTCCGACGCTGGGCCTGATGGGATCAGCTTACGCTACGTTGTTATCCCGTATCTATATGGCCGTTGCCATGCTGGTGTACATTTACCGGTCGGCGCGGTTCCGGCCATTCCTGAAGGCTGTATCAACGGCTGTGGTATCAATCCGGGAGGACATTGGAACGATCCTGAAGCTGGGGGTGCCGGGCGGTCTGACGTTCTTCTTCGAAGTGGCTACGTTCTCGTTGGCGGTCGTTATTGTCGGCTGGCTGGGCGAGAATCAACTGGCCGCTCACCAGATTGCGATTAATGCGGCTTCGGTGACGTACATGATGGCGACCGGTATCTCGTCAGCAGCCGCCATTCGCGTAGGAGCCGCTGTAGGGCGGGGTAGCCAGCCTGACGCCCGACGGGCTGGCGTAGCCGCCTGGCTGCTGTCGGTCAGCCTCATGAGCCTGGCCGCCGTACTTTTCCTGACAGCGAACGAGTGGCTGGTGTCGCTGTACATTCGCGACAATCCGGCCGTGGCCTCGATTGCCGCTACGCTGGTTCTGATGGCTGGTGTTTTTCAACTCTCTGACGGAATTCAGGTGGTAGGCGTTGGCGCACTTCGGGGCCTGTCGGATGTCAACGTACCGACCCTGATCACCCTGTTCTCGTACTGGGGAGTTGCCTTACCGCTTAGCTATGTCCTGAGTATTCCGTTCGGACTTGATGCGATTGGCGTATGGATTGGCTTACTGATGGGACTGACCATAGCGGCTATTCTGCTGACCTGGCGCTTTTTTCGGCAGGTACGGCACGTTCCTGTTGCGATCGGCAGATCAACTTCGTCGGTCAGCCACGACGCTACGTTACCGGCGTAAACGCTTCGGAATCAACGCATTCGTTCCAGCAGTTCTTCCCGCGTGGGTCGATCCGCAGCCAGTTCGTAGCTGATGCCTTCGCGGTCCAGGTGGTCCATGAACGTACTGTATTCCTCTTTCTCAACGGTGAATACGTACCAGGTTCCGTAGGGTTCGTTGAAGAGCTCGACTTCGGTCTGATTAACCCGTTGTTGAAGCTGCCGATATTGTATAGGCTCAATGGCGTCCTGGCGGATCAGAAAATACCACATAATCTAAATTTCGTTTAGCACGTAAAACGCGAAAGGCCGCCCAACAGTTTGCTGGGCGGCCTTTCGCATCTTTATTTGACCTATACGCTCGTCGCTTATTTGTTAACAGCGAGGATGTAATCAGCCAGAATCAGACCAGCCTCGTTCAGGTACGGATCTTTCTTTTTCTTACTGGCGTCTTTCTTCGTAGCGTCGGCCGTAGCTGGATCACTGTCGTCCGTCTGAGCCGACGACATCTGCGATACTTTATTGGCCGCTGCCCGTTTCCGTTCGGCTTCTTCGCGTTCTTTCCGGCGTTTCGATTCCTGGAGCGATACAACCGTGTTTTCCTTGGCCTTCTTGAAGTCGGCCAGGTCCTGTGCCAGCTGTTTCAGTTCGGGATCCGATTTCAGCCGCTGATCGAAACGGTCGCGGAGTTTGCCTAGGATCTTATCGTTCAGACTGGACGAAAGCTCGTAGCGGGTCGAGGTGATCTGATCCCAGGGAAGCGCACTTTTCTGCGAACTTTCACCGTATTCTTCCGCCGAGAAAGCTGAAGGCAGCTGAATATCCGGCGTTACGCCCCGGTGCTGGGTGCTGCTGCCGTTGATCCGGTAGAATTTCTGGATCGTCATTTTTACCTGACCCAGTTTTTCCGGCTCTTTTGGCAGGAAGCTGTTCAGATCGATCAGGGTTTGCACGGTACCTTTGCCGAACGTCTGTCCGCCAACGATAACCCCCCGTTTATAATCCTGAATAGCGGCTGCAAAAATCTCCGATGCCGAAGCGCTGAACCGGTTAACCAGAACGGCCATTGGGCCCGAATACACCACACTGCCGCCGTCTTTGTCCGAGTACACCTCCGTTTGGCCCGACGATTCTTTCACCTGAACAACGGGGCCTTTCGGAATGAACAGACCCGTCAGGTCAATGGCTTCGGTCAGCGAACCACCGCCATTGTCGCGCAGGTCGATCACAATACCCGCCACTTTTTCGGTTTTCAGTTCTTCGATAAACTTCCGAACGTCGCTGGTCGTGCTGCTGAATCCGTCTTCGTGCTTACGGGCACCTTCGAAATCGCGGTAGAACATAGGAATGTTAATCACGCCGATTTTTACCGGTTTGCCATTGTCGGTTACTTCAATAACTTCCTTTTTGGCCCGTGATTCTTCCAACTTGATTTTCTCCCGCACCAATCGGATTTCTTTCGGTGGGGCGCCGGCAATTGCATCGGGCGAAACAATGTGCAGACGTACTACAGTGCCTTTGGGCCCTTTAATCAGCTTCACCACTTCGTCGACCTGCCAGTTCATGGTATTCACCATGGGACCGTTGTCGCCCTGTGCTACACCAGCAATCTTGTCATTCGTTTTCAGCAGATTGCTCTTAAACGCCGGACCACCGGGCAGTACGTTCGTGATCTTAATATAATCACCGTCTTCCTGCAGCATCGCCCCGATACCTTCCAGCGACTGGCTCATTTCCTGATTGAACCGATCAGCATTGGAGGGCGAGAGGTAATTGGTGTGCGGGTCAAGTGCTTCGGCGAACGAGTTCATATAGAGCTGAAACACCTCCGGACTCTTGATCCGGTTGATAGCTTTGTCCAGATTGGCGTACCGCTGTGTCATAGTGGCCGTTACGGCGCTGTCGGTACGGTTGCCAAGTTTTAACTCCAACGCCTGATTTTTCAGGATCTTGCGCCACAGTTCGTTCTGTTCCTCAATGTTTTTAGGCCAGGTTGCTTTCTCCCGATCCGTGTTAAACGTTTCGTCGGCCGTAAACGTGAATGGCTTTTTCAGCTGCTCCTTAATGAATGCACTACGTTCCTCAAACCGTTTGCGGAATACGTTGTACAGATCATAGGCAGCTGTGAGGTCGCCGTTCACCAGCGCATCGTCGATCTGATACCGGTATTTCTCGAACGATGCTACGTCGGAAGCCAGCAGGTACGTTTTGCTGTTGTCAACTTCCTTCAGGTAGTTATCCCATACGACCGACGACAGCGAATCGTTCAGGCGTACTTTCCGGTAGTGGTAGGTGGTCAGGAGTTTGGCTACCACCGTTTCTACTTTCTCCTGCGACACAGAAGGCTTCAGTTCATCCGTCACCGAAAGGGAGGAAGATACCGTCCGTACGGGAGCACCGTCCGACGGCAGGTCCGGCTGAAAACTCAGCATCAGCACGGGTACTAGGGTCACCAGATATTTCTTCATCTACACTACCCAGAGTTAATGGCGAAAGAGTGAATGAGTGAAAGAGCGACCTACAGTTGTCAAGCCTTATGGCGATTGGAAATCGCTCTTTCACTCATTCGCTCTTTCGCTCTTTATTGTTTAACAATATCAAGCAATTCTACGTCAAACACCAGCGTTGAGCCGGGTTTGATGTCCTGACCTGCCCCCCGATCGCCGTAAGCCAGATCCGACGGAATATACAATTTCCATTTGGAGCCGACAGGCATGAGCTGCAGTGCTTCTGTCCAGCCTTTGATCACTTCACCAACGCCGAATTCGGCAGGTTGTCCCCGTTCGACTGAACTATCGAATACTTTTCCGTCGAGCAGTTTGCCCGTGTAATGTACCTTAACCCGATCCGAAGCGGTTGGTTTAGCGCCGGTTCCTTCTTTCTCAACCGAATACTGCAGACCACTGGCGGTGGTTACCACACCCGCTTTCGCTTTATTTTCGTTCAGGAAAGCCGTTCCAACTTTTTTGTTTTCGACGGAGGCTTTCATCAGTTCTTCATTACGTGCCGCGTATTGCTTCTGCGAGTAAGCCTGTAAAAGCTGACCTGCCTGGTCCATGGATATCTGCGTTTTCTGACCAGACAAAGCATCTTCCAGGCCTTTTGTCAACAGAGCGTTGTTCAGATCAGTCATGCCCTGTTGCTTTAGGTTCTGCGCCATGAACAGACCGATGCTGTAACTGATTGAATCCTGCGATGATTTAATAGTTGTGCCGGTTGCTGAGCGGCTGGCAATTGCTGGAGCGGCTGGCTTAGCCGCTGTGGAACGGGCTGCCGAGGTTGGTTTGGTTACAGCGGGCTTTTTTACCTGGCCCGAAACAGTACCGGCTATCAAAACGGCTGAGGTGACTCCAGCCAGCGTCCATTGGTTGAACTTCATGCGAACAAAAAACGAGAAAAAGATACTAAAGTTAGTTTATTGATAAAACGTGAATAGATAGCAGAAAAGTTTGGCAAAGCTGGATTGTGGTAAAATTTTGTCAAATGCGGGCGAATACTGAGGATTACAACGAAGTGAAAAAGAGTTGCCGCATTTTCTGCTGTTAAACCTAACAAAACCATGCCATTGATTCGCATTTGATAAGCGTGAAGCCGAACAAATTTTGATGAATGGCGCTTCCGCTTTTTTAGCGGCAGATATGAGTAATGTTCCGTTCATTAAAAAGTGAAAAATCCTCACCTTATTCGGGTGGTAAACAAAATTTTATCCAATTTTAATCGTACCTTTGCGGCCTAAAATCAATCGTTTAAAATCGTTATAAACATATGGAATCCGTAAGACCCGACGAGATATCTGCCATTCTGCGCCAGCAACTGGCTGGCACCCAGACCGAGGCTGAACTCGAAGAAGTCGGTACGGTACTGCAAATCGGCGATGGCGTAGCGCGTATCTACGGCTTGTCTAAAGTGCAGGCCGGTGAATTGCTGTCGTTTGACAACGGGCTTCAGGCTATGGCCCTGAACCTGGAAGAGGACAACGTAGGAGCTGTATTGCTCGGCGATTACTCTGATGTCAAAGAAGGCGATACCGTAAAACGTACTGACCAGATTGCCTACGTGAATGTGGGTGAAGGTATCCTGGGCCGCGTAGTGAATACGCTGGGGCAGCCAATCGATGGCATGGGCCCAATCCAGGGCGAGCTGTTCCAGATGCCGATGGAGCGTAAAGCACCGGGTGTAATCTTCCGTCAGCCCGTAACGGAGCCTATGCAGACAGGTATCAAGGCTATCGACGCCATGATTCCCATCGGCCGTGGCCAGCGGGAGCTGATCATCGGTGACCGTCAGACGGGTAAAACCGCTGTGGCTATCGATACGATCATCAACCAGAAAGAATTCTTCGACAAAGGCGAGCCCGTTTACTGTATCTACGTGGCCTGCGGGCAGAAAGCGTCGACCGTTAAGCAGGTTGAAGCTACGCTGCGCAAAGCCGGTGCTATGGACTACACAGTTATCGTAGCCGCTAACGCATCCGATCCATCGCCAATGCAGTTCTTCGCGCCATTTACGGGGGCTGCCATCGGTGAATACTTCCGTGACACGGGGCGCCCGGCGCTGGTCGTGTACGACGATCTGTCGAAACAGGCGGTAGCTTACCGTGAAGTGTCGCTGCTGCTGCGTCGCCCACCAGGACGGGAAGCGTATCCAGGAGACGTATTCTACCTGCACAGCCGTCTGCTGGAGCGGGCGGCCAAGATCAACTCAAACGACGAGATCGCCAAGAACATGAACGACCTGCCCCCAAGCCTGAAAGACAAGGTGAAAGGTGGTGGTTCACTGACCGCTCTCCCAATCATCGAAACGCAGGCGGGTGACGTATCGGCCTACATTCCAACGAACGTAATCTCGATCACCGACGGTCAGATCTTCCTGGAGTCGAACCTGTTCAACGCGGGTATCCGTCCGGCCATCAACGTAGGTATCTCGGTATCGCGCGTAGGTGGTAACGCCCAGATCAAGTCAATGAAAAAGGTAGCTGGTACGCTGAAACTCGATCAGGCGCAGTTCCGGGAGCTGGAAGCCTTCGCGAAGTTCGGTTCTGACCTGGATGCATCAACTAAACTGACGATCGAACGCGGTCGCCGGAACCAGGAGATGTTGAAACAGCCTCAGTACTCGCCGGTACCCGTTGAGCAGCAGGTAGCTATTATCTACGCATCGACCAACGGTCTGCTGGATAAAGTGCCGGTCAACAAAGTGAAAGCATTTGAAAGTGAGTTTGGCATGGTGCTGAGCGCCCAGTATCCTTCTGTACTGAGCGATCTGCGTGCCGGTAAACTAACCGACGAATCCACCGCTACACTGAAAAAAGTAGCGGCTGATCTGTCGGCAAACTACTAAGAATAAGGTTCGGTACCCGTCGGCCAGTGAACGAGCTGGCTGACGGATAATCCACAACCAACAACCACGAATGGCAAGCCTTAAAGAAGTACGCGCCCGCATTTCGTCGATCAACTCGACGCAGCAGATCACCAAAGCCATGAAAATGGTGGCGGCTGCCAAGCTGCGCCGGGCGCAGGATAATATCACGCAATTGCGGCCATACGCGCAGAAACTGGGCCAGATGCTGAGTACGGTTTCGGCAGGGGCAGAAACGGCTCAGGAGAGTCCGTATAAACACGTCCGGAGCATCGACCGGGTGTTGCTTATTGTCGTTACCTCCGATCGTGGTCTGTGCGGTGCGTTCAACACAAACGCGATCAAAGCCGCCCTGTCGCTGATCGAAGAAAAATACGCGTCGCAGGCGCGGTCGGGTAATGTTGAGATCATGGCCATCGGCAAGAAAGGCGCGGAAGCTTTCCAGCGCCGTGGCTTTAAGGTCAACACGACTTATGTCGATACGTTTGGCTCGCTGAGTTTTGCGAACGTACGGCTGGCCGCTGAAGAGGCCATGGCTGGCTTTGTAAGCGGTAGCTACGACGTAGTCGAACTCGTATACAACGAATTCAAAAACGCGGCTGTTCAGATCGTTCAGACCGAGCAGATGCTACCTATCGTATCGGCCAGTTCGACGCCAGTGAACCAAGCTGCCGCCAGCTCAGCGATGAATTACATCTTCGAACCATCGGAGGAAGAAATTATCACCGAGCTGATCCCAAAAACGCTGAAAATTCAGCTGTACAAAGCGGTGCTTGATTCCAACGCGGCTGAACACGGCGCCCGGATGACGGCTATGGATAAGGCTACCGATAATGCCGGCGAATTGCTGAAAGCACTGCGTCTGGTATACAACCGGACTCGCCAGGCGGCCATCACGACCGAGATTCTCGAAATTGTGGGTGGTGCCGAAGCCCTGGCCAGCGCAGCCTAATAATTCTCGAAAGACAATTGAAAACCACCATCAGGCTGATGGTGGTTTTTTTGTTTTGCCTGCATCATTCGCTGAGTCAGCCGCGTATAGAATTGCAAAAGTCTGGTAAAACGGCTAGCTTGGTAGCGCGTTATACCGCCAGCGAAAAGCTGTTAAAAATGATTAATTTGGTGCTGAATCGGTAATAGTTTATAGTGATCTGACGTTACTTATATAGTGCTTGGTTTTTAGAGTTTTGTGGTTGATTGTCAGTGAATTGACTTTGTTGATTTAGTAGAAATTGCCCTTTAAAACAGGAACCAACAGGGCTATCATTCGGTTATTTATTTGGTGTATACGAATGGGTGATTTCAGAGCGTTACCTATTCGGTTTGATCCTAAAATGCTTACATAAACACATGAAACTCAACCGCATAATTAGCAGTCTGTTTATCGTCGGTACGCTGGCGTCCTGCGCCCCCGCTATTACGGTTAAATACGACTATGATCCTAAAGTGAACGTGCGTCAGTTCTCGACCTATCGGATCGAAGCTGACCGCCAACGTAACGCTGACCCCATCGTGGGCAGTAACCTGAATCAGCGTCGAATTGCTGATGCGCTGGATGCATCGCTGAAAGCTCGTGGCTACAAACCTGTAACGCAAGGTGAAGCTGACCTGGTAGTCCGGTTTTTCATGGATTCAAAAGACCGTCAGCAGGTGCAGTCAAACGGCATGTACTCGCCTTATTCCTGGTGGTATGGCGGTATGGGCAACAACGTGTATTCCCGTCAGTATGAGGAGAACCGGGTTGTTATCAACGTGATTGATGCGCGTTCGAACGACATCGTCTGGCAGGGCTGGGCAACGGGTCAGTTGAACAATAAGAACAAAGAGCGTGATCGCGATCAGGCGTTCCGCGAAACGGTGACCAGCATCATGAAAAACTTCCCCGAAAGCGCTGGACAGGATTACGGCGCGGCTCGGTAGTTAGCTTTATAATTGAAAAAGGCCTGCGTACCCAACGGTATGCAGGCCTTTTTTTATGGTCATATATTTTTATTAATTTGTTGGTTACCCATGGAAACGTCGCCAGCAAATCGACAACTTGTTTACTCATGTCTGACTATAGTATTCGTACTTGTGTTAGGTGTTACTGGTTTGCTAAATGTATCACATAATCGTAGTCAGCACTTGCAGGATCAGGCCATTGACCTGCGCCGAAACCTTTTCCAAAAGGATCAAAAAATTAAAATTTTAGAAGAGCGCCTGAAAGATTGTGATACGCTCGAAGCCGCATCTTCGACTACGTACTCGTATCATTAATAACTTGAATCTGACGATGGCTGGCCAAGTTCCAACTAAGGGGAATTGTGATAAGTGAAGCCTACGGCGCTGTCTGCTTGGCTAGCCAGCCGGTTGTACCATCCGCTTTTCGAATCAGCTCAAACAGGCCGAATCCGCCCAGTACATCGACGGTTGCCCCCACGGGAAGGGTTGCCTTTGTAGCTGCTGTCGGGTTCGCTTCGTCCAGTAAATTCCGGGTTGTCGTCAGGGTCTGCTGCCGCAGAGGGCGGGTGGCTGATTCCAGCGTGGCCGTAGCCACATAACCGGTCAATCCGTCGGGTAATTCAACGCGCGGCCAGGCATTCGTCCCGCCAATGATTTGAAGGGCCGCTGCCCGTGGCAACTCCCGAATAACAGCCGCATTGCTGCCGGGAGCGATGCGTACGACCGACCGATTGGCTGAAACTCGCGCCGATGTACCCAATCGGTTTTCGGCCAACAAGCCCTGCCGGGCCGGTCCACGTCCCAGCCGGATAAACGGTAACGGATCGGTTGCCCCTCCGCCAAATTCGTAAATCCCAAAATGCAGGTGAGGCCCTGTTGTGCGGGCATTCCCGGTATTACCGACAAAGCCAACTGTGTCTCCAATGGCTACGCGCTGCCCGTTTGTGACGTTCCAGCGGTCAAGGTGGGCATAGTACAATCGGATATTCCGCTCATTGTCGGACAGGAAAACTACGTTACCTCCCAACCGATTTGTTCCTACGCTGGAGATTATTCCGTTGACGGACGCCACAGCGGGTGTACCGCGGGGGGCAAAAATGTCTACTCCTTCGTGCCGACGCCGACCGCCGTCGCGCGCAACGCCGAAAACACTGCTTATCTGACGGCTGTCCCGTCCTTTTACCGGGAAGCTAAGGGCAGGCTCGCGCGTAACGGATATGGTGAACTGACCACTGCGCAGTAACTCGGGCTGCACCCGGATTAGATACGTTTGTGTACGGCGGGGTTCCCAGGCCAGAACGTTGGTATCGGCTTTGGAGGATGCCAACAGCGAGGTTCGGCCCCGTTCATCAAGGCTGAACACGTCGATAAAGACCTGTGCTTCGCGGTTGCCCAACGTTTCGACGTTAATCATAAGTTTGTCGCCACGCTGGGCGCTGAGCCGGTAGCCAACCGCAAAGGCTTTCTCGGCGGTGAAATAACCGCTCTCCCGATACGGTACGGTAATTCTGAGCGAGTCGCGGAGAGCACGTTCGCTGGCCGCAAGCCAGTCGGTACCGAGCGCTGTTTTAGCAAGTTTCGCATCTTTCAGCGACTGGCCGTATTGCTCGTGGGGCGATGTGGAACGGAATAAGGTGGTGGCGGGTCCAATACCCGTACAGGCGTTTAAAAAAGCAATCAGGCCACTAATTAGGAGTAATCGACAGAAAAGTTTGTCAGGCATATAGGGTGATAAATACTGCTGGATCGTTGAGAAAATGAATAATTTTTTAGACAGAATTTCGATGGGTTAAAATCCTGTAATCCTGTCTAAAATAGCCTAAAAGCCGATGTCATTGTTATGTGCTTCGGCAATAGGAGAGCTACATAAAAAACGACCGAGGTCCTAAAATAGTTATGCCCTGATTTACAGTTTGTGCTGCAAATCAGGGCATAGACGAAATTTACGTATCAGTGGAGGTTAAGCCCGCTGGCCGCGTGTAGTCAGGAAATAGACAGGAATGCCCAGTCCGGCAATCAGCAGACCCATACCCGTGTTGAATGTCTTGGTATACAGCAGGATGCCGCAGATAGTCAGGCCGGCCAGCATGTAGAGGGCTGGAATGATCGGATAGCCAAAAGCGCGGTACGGCCGCTCGGCGTCTGGCTCTTTCCGACGCAGCACAAACAATCCACCAATCGTGACGATGTAAAAGCAGAGAGACGTAAACGTGCAATAGTCGAGCAGGTCGCCGTAGGTGCCCGACAGGCAAAGCAGCGATGCCCAGAGGCACTGCAGCCACAACGCCCGGCCCGGTACGGCGTTCTTGTTCAGGTGGGACGCCTGCTTTAGAAACAAGCCATCCTGCGCCATCGCGTAATACAGCCGGGCACCCGCCAGAATCAGGCCGTTGTTGCAGCCGAAGGTCGATATCATGATGAGACCAGCCATAATGGCAACGGCTACGTTCCCGAAAATGGTTGACACCGCAGCCGTAGCAACCCGGTCAGCTTCCGCAAACTGAATTCCCCGTCCCAGAATATCTGTTGCCTCGGGAGAGCCTTTCAGCGGCAGGAGAGAGAGGTAGGAGATGTTCGCCAGGAAATAAATTGTCGTAACCAGAAACGTGCCGAGGAACAGCGCCAGTGGAATGTTCCGGCGTGGGTTTTCGATTTCCCCCGCAATGAACGTAACGTTGTTCCAGGAATCAGCGGAGAACAGTGAGCCGACCATCGACGTACCAAAGGCCAGCAGAAGTGCAACCCCGGCCAGCGGCATAACCGAACCATCGGCCGCCGTACTGGTAGCTGCCCAGGCATCGGTGAGGTTGGTCGATAGCAGGCCTGTTTTCAGACCGAGCGTAATCCCGATAACGATCAGCCCGACCAGAGCAATGATTTTTGTTGAGGTAAAAACGTTCTGGATTAGTTTCCCGCTCTGAACACCCCGGCTGTTGAGCCAGGTAAGCAGCACCAGGCTGCCAATGGCAAACAGGGAGCCCAGGGTAATTTTGACGGGGCCGAGCGTCAGTAAGACGTTTTCCGGGCCTAAGGCGGGAAAAAATACCGCCGTGTATTTTGTAAAAGCAACAGCCACAGCGGCAATGGTACCGGTCTGAATAACGGTAAAAACGGTCCAGCCGTAGACAAAACCCGTGAGCGGACCGAAGGCGCGCTGGATGTAAATATACTGACCACCGGCTTTGGGCATCATGCCCGCCAGCTCGCCGTAACTTAGTGCAGCCGCTATAGTCAATATACCCGTTAAGACCCACAGGGCCAGTAACCAGCCCGACGAACCCAGGTTGCGGGCCATGTCGGCCGAGACGATAAATACTCCGGAGCCAATCATGGTTCCGGAAACGATGAGCGTTGAATCGAGGAGGCTTAAGGAACGTTTAAACTCTGTTTTTTCTTCCAGGGTTGCTTGCACAGCATTTGGCGATTTAGAGGAACAATACGCCAATAAGCATCCGAACGGCTAGAATTGCAAATAAAGTTTGGTGGACTCCCGGCTTGCTTACCGGACTTCGATCTCATCGACCATAAGCTGTGCTTTCCGGCCGGGATACCGTAACCCAGCCGGTACGTTACCTACATTCCGGGCAATGATCCGAACATAACGGGCATTTGTCGGGTTGAACTCGAACGGAAGTCGGACAATGGCGCGTTTCCCTCCCTCGGCCGCGTTGGTATTGGTGGCCAGGACCGAACGAAACGTCTTGCCGTCGTCCGAAACCGCGATGTCAACCAGTTTGGGCAGGCAGGTGTTTTTGGCGGTGTACTTGAGAAAGCCAACCAATACGGTTTTTACCGGCTGGGTTTTCCCCAGATCGATAATGGCCCCGAAATCACCGGCGAACGAAACGACATCAGCCACTTCGTAACCACCCATGCTGGCAACGGTTCCGTCGGTGAGCATACCCGCTTTGTCCGGACGTCCCGTAGTTGCCGGATAAAGCAACGTATAGGGCTTGCCGGTTGCCAGGGAAATCAGGTATTCTTTCTGAACTTTAGCCAGCTGGCTCAACGGGGTCTTATCCCGGAACGTAGCAGCCCGAACGGTTGTCGACTGGTTGAGTGGGAATGGCTTCTCGTACCGGGCTGACTCGCTTGAAGGAACGCTTCCATCAGTCGTGTACCGAATGACGGGTGCCAGCGAATCGGCGGTCAGTGTGACCAGTACGTTGCCGTCAGCGGTTGGTTTCGCCGACGGCGTTACGTCCAGGATTGTTCGGGCGAAGTTGACCCGAAGGGCCGACAGACGGTCGAAATGGGCTAGCAGCCGCTTTTTGAACTCGTCATAATTTTTGAGGCTGGGCGCGGTCCAGGCTACTTCGGCCAGGGCAGCCGCCCGGGGCCAGACGGCGTACTCCACCTCGTTCGGACTGGCCAGGTACTCCGTCCAGACATTACCCTGCGTACCCAGAATATGCCGGGCTTCGTCGGCTGGCATGTCGACGGGTGTCGGATTATAGGAATACACCATTGATAACGGCAATGACCCACCAAAAGCCAGTGGTTCCTGACCCGGATCGCCCTGGTAATGGTCTAAGTAACAAAACTGCCCGGGTGTCATGATGACATCGTGGTGCTGGCGTGCTGCTTCCATACCGCCTTTGGTGCCGCGCCAACTCATCACCGTCGCGTTGGGTGAGAGCCCCCCCTCCAGAATTTCGTCCCAGCCGATAACCCGTCGTCCTTTGCTGGTTACGAATTTATCGATGCGGGTAATGAACCAGCTTTGTAGTTGATTCTCGTTCTTCAGTTTATGGCGCTTCATCAACTGTTGGCAAAACGCACTTTTCTTCCAGACCACTTTAGGGCATTCGTCACCGCCGATGTGAATGTACTGGCTGGGAAAGAGCGCCATTACTTCAATCAGTACGTCTTCCAGCAGCGAAAACGTTTTTTCGGTGGGGCAAAAAACGTCATTGAAAACGCCCCATTTCGTTGCTGTTTGATACGGGCCTGGGGCGCAGGCCAGCTCGGGGTATGCCGCCAGAGCCGCCAGCGCGTGTCCTGGCATTTCGATTTCGGGTACTACGTTGATAAACTTGCTTGCCGCGTACCGAACCACTTCCCGTACGTCGTCCTGGGTGTAAAAACCGCCATAGGGTTTGCCATCAAAGACCTGCGGGTCATAGTCGTCATAATGACCAATCAGGGTTTCGCGTCGTTGCGCGCCAACCTGCGTGAGTTTTGGATACTTCTTGATTTCAATTCGCCAGCCCTGGTCGTCGGTGAGGTGCCAGTGGAAGTTGTTGAACTTATGCAGCGCCATCAGGTCGATATATCGCTTGATGAACGACACCGGGAAAAAGTGACGACTGACATCCAGGTGCATGCCCCGGTACACGTAACGCGGCTGATCCTGAATGCGGCAGGCCGGTATGCGCCAACCCGGCAGCAGGTTTGTACCGATAGCCAGGGTATTTCCCAAAACAGCCGGAGGAAGGAGCTGGTAGAGCGTCTGAACAGCGTAGAAAAAGCCCTCGGGGCCTGCTGCCTCGATTATAAGCTGTTTTTCCGTTACGTCGAGCCGGTATCCTTCTTTACCCAGGGCAGTGTCAGTAACTGGCTGGAAGCGAATCTGACTGTCTGCTACCTGCCCCGACCCCGCGTCCCGCACAGGAATACCAAGCCCACTGGTTCGATTGAGTTGATGAGCGAACGTATCGGCTACGGCTTTGGCCGTTTTCTGGGCGAACGGAACCAATATTACCGTATTCCGGGTCAGCATGAAAGCGCCGGAACGGGGTTCGAGCTGGGCAGGGCGCGGAATGATCGCGTATTGACTGGCCGACTGGCTCTGACCGGAGAAAGTACAGCAGAGCAGAAATAGAAAGAAAAGACGAGCGTGCATAACGTGACGGCTAATGCTGACCCGGACTGTCCGGCCAGATCAGCAGTCAAAACTTAGTGGCCCAGTACTTTGGGGCCTTCCCGGTTGATTTCGGACACGTAGGCTTCGCTGGTGATGCCCACCGACAGGAAAGCCTGCTGCATGGCGGCTCCAACGTGTTCGGCGGTTTCGACATCCCGGCTTAGGGCGAACATCGACGGACCCGAACCAGAAATGCTGCATCCCAGTGCACCGTTATCCAGAGCTGCCTGTTTGACTTCGTTAAATTCGGGAATCAGAATGGCGCGCACCGGCTCGATGATTACGTCGACCAGCGAGCGGCTGATGAGGTCGTAATCAGGCGTCATCAGCCCCGCAATCAGGCCCGCTACGTTACCCATTTGCGTAATGGTATTTTTCAGCGAGACCTCGTTTTTCAAAATGAAACGGGCGTCTTTCGTATTTACCTCAATATCAGGGTGAACGATCGTGCAGTACAGCGATGCGGGTGTTTCGATGCGAATAACGTCCAGCGGCTGGTAACTCCGTACGACAACAAAGCCACCCAGCAGGGACGGCGCTACGTTGTCGGCGTGGGCCGAGCCACAGGCAATGCGTTCGCCTTCCATCGCAAATGGCAGAAGCTTCAGCGTGGGCAGGGGCCGGTCGAGGAGTTCGTTAATGGCAAAGACACCGGCCACGGCGCTGGCGGCACTGGAACCCAAACCGCTGCCCAGGGGCATCTGCTTCCGGAGAACCACGTCAACGCCTACGTCGGTACGGCCAATGTGCTTGAGGTAAGTCTGAATGGCAATGCCAGCCGTGTTTCGCTCTGTCTCGCGCGGCAGGCGGCCCTCATCGCCGATGATGTCGGTAATACGAACGCCGGGTGCGTCGCTGGTTGTCAGGGTAATCTGATCGCCGGGGTTGGCGACCGCGAAACCGAATATGTCAAACCCGCAGGCTACGTTAGCAACGGTGGCGGGAGCAAATACACTAATGGACTTCACGATTGGCAAAAAGCAACGAAGGAAAAGACAAGTTTAGCGCTTTCGGCTGGGATTATCAACGAAATAGCGTTTGCCGGGAGAGGGATCGGCTGGTTTAGCTAATCAACTCAGCTGTCCAGCCTGATTCCTTCCTGTTCCAGATACGCGCCGATGTTGAACGTTTGCCCGTCGAGCAGTTCCAGATCCCGGTGCCAGTTCATGGTCAGCCAGGCATCAGCATTACGGTCGGCTACCATCACCTGTTGCGAATCCGTATATACCCAGATTACACGATCGGTGCCAAAATCGAGTAATTTCCGGGTTTTCAAGTTGACATAGTTTTTGTCTTCCGTTTTGGAAATATCGGCTTTCACATCAATCTCAACCGCGACTTTGGCGGGTACGTTAGCGTAGCGCACATTGATCTTATCAGCTGTTAGCACGCTACGTTCGTAAATGGCCCTAATACTAGAGCGGTAGTCCGTCGAATATTTCATGCACTAATGATTCCAACGAAACGGCGACCGAAGTTGATTTGGTGGACGCTCGGTGCGGGCGTTTCTTAGGGTCGAGTGTTTGAGTCGGTTCCATAGTTGGCAAGATACGTAGTATGGTAAGATTACCCCAGTCGTCGAACTAACAAACTGTTTACCAGTTCAAAGAGGGCCGTTGGTTTAACCGTTCGCCACTGGGGCAGGTCCAGCGTGCCGCCGAAGTTAATGTAGTAATCGAGGTGATACTTTTTCCATTCCTGCTCAATAAATTCGGGTGTATGAATGGCCGCAATCCAGCCGTCTTCTACGTCTTCAAACCATTCCTCATAGTAAGAATCATCAGAGCCGTGAAAGTTGAGGATATTTTCGGCGATGAGAACGAAATATTTGATGCCCTCATTCACCAGCACATCAACAACCTGCCGTTTCAGGTACATGATGTCGTTGTGCAGCGTATCGTTCCACTCGCCAAATAGCTCGATGACCGCAAACTGACGGTCGTAGTTGGCGTAGAGAATCTTACAGTAAAGGGTTTCTGAGCCGATTTCGTCCCAGAGTGGGTGAATGTAGTAGCCGTAGATGTCGTTCTCGTACGACTGCATGTTGTATTCCCGTTCGTGGAACGGTGACCGATCATCTTCCGAAGCTGTATAGTATTTTTCCCAGCCGTAAAATGGTTCAATATCCTGCATAGCAATGCCAATGAAATAAGTTAGACAGGCAGCTTTGTCCCTACTTCTAAGATACAAAAAATGGCCCGGATAGGAGCCATTTTTTGTGCAGAATTACGAATGAAATAAGCCGCTGAACTATGGATTACTCAACTGCCCTGATAAGGTGCGCAGTGCTGCTGATAAACCATCCAGCCGGGACGAAATATCGCCTTCGGCGCCCATCAGCGTACTGAACTCCACCGTTTGGGTTGCCAGTGTATCGAGCAGTTGCCCGAGTTCGGCATTGTTGATCTGATCACTCTTCAACTGTGTTTTTACCTGCTCCAGCGTCGTGGTGATATCACCGGCGTTGTCGGCCTGGTGCAACTGCTTCAGCCACTGATCCAGAATACCCAGACCGCTCTGAGGGGTTTCTTCGGTCTGATCTCCCTCCAGCAGGGTCATGGTTGAATCCAGCAGATCGGTTGATTCTTCGTGTGTAAGCATATCAGAAGTGGTTGCTGAATGTGCGTAATACGTCGGCCAGTTTTTTTATCTGCACCGACGTTGGATCGTCGACCGTTGGTTCATTGGCCAGGGTGGCCGTGTGACGGGCCATGTTAAGAAGCAGATGGCGGATTTGTTCAACGTTGGGCGAATCTGATTTTAATAAATCGCGCAGAGTCCCTACTTCGGCCAGTACCCGTTCGGCCCCTACATCGCCGGGAAGGGCGTTAAGCCAGCCTTCCAGCAGTAGAATGCCTTGATCCGGGGTAATATTTATCGTTGTACCATCCCCCAGCAAACCAAGGGTATCGGTTAACATTCTGTGTTCAAGCGATGTGTTTGCTTCCATTGTGTAGTGAAATTTAAATCCTGCTCTTCCCTGCAACAGGGTTGAGTCAACTTATAAAGAGTCGCTGAAGCTACGCAGCGCTTTTGCCAGCCGTTCCAGACTGCCCGTCCAGGTGCCTTCTGACGTTGGTGCTTCGGCAACCTGCTGGGTTTTGGTAGCTAACGTACCCATCAGTGATTTGATCTGAGCCGCATCGGATGGTGTAGCCTGTAGTTCGTTCCGCAGGGCATTCAGGTCGTCCTTGAGATGGTCGATGTTAGGATCTCCCTGCATAGCCTGCAGCCAGCCATCAATCAGCATAACGCCCTGTGCTGGCGTAACCCCCTGCTGGTGACCATCCCGAAAAATAGTCAGTGTATCTTCGAGCATGCGCTCTTCCAGAATATTCGTTCCCATGTGTATTTGCGTAATGTAGTAGACCGTAACGTATCGCTGCGCTGGATCGGACTAGCTTACCCAGCCTGACTCAAAACAGGGAAGGGCTACGGTTGTAAAGGAATAACTCAGGCCGAAATACTTTGTTCAGGTAAGACCAAACCCGTCACCGAACCCGACTGGATAATCGGCGTTCGGTGACGGGTTTGGCTATTTTTTAGTACTGCGAGCGTCCCTGCGACTGGGCCGTTGCCGAATCACCGGTACCTCCCGATACGCCCATACCGCCAACGCTACGTGACTCCGTGCGTCGTGCATCCGACGTATCAGCGCTCTGATTGTCCTCTTCTTTCGTATCGTCGGCGTCACCACTCCGGTAATCGCCTTCTTCCGTATTATCGGGCTCGGCGTCAGTGGATGTTGTGGACTCGTTGCCACCATCGCTGCCCGTCGTGTCGTCCATACCGATGGAAGCTGCCGGGCCGTTGCTGGTTGTTCCGCCCGTCAGACGGGTGTCGCCCGTGCCGCTGTCAATAGCAGACGTACCTACCCCGCTATTTGTCGATTCACCACCTACAGTACTCGTCATAGGCGCCTGACTACCGGCCTGGGGCTGTTCGCCCGATCCACCCAACCGCTGGCTGAATCCTTCCAGCGAGTCGACTAACGGTTTCAGTTTTGTCTGTACGACCGAATCGGCGGTGTCTGCTGCCTGTTTTGCCTGTTGGGCCAAATCCGTCAGAAGTTGCCGGATGTGGGAGCCGTCTGGCGAACCGTTGCGCAGTTCAGTACGTAGGTCGCCTAGTTTTGTTGTAATGGAATCGGCAGACTGCTCGTCGCTGGGCAGGGCGCTGATCCAGCTGTCAATCAATGTAATTCCGTCTATGGGAGAGACACTGACTGCGCTGCCGTTAAATGTATTAACGGTCGTATCTACCAGATTAAATGCGTGTTGGTCAATAGCCATAACTAGCAAAGGTTTAGGATTCGGTAATAGTAGCCGCTACCTGACGGTGCAGATTTTCCAGCGTAGCGACCAGTTGAGACAACTCTGTCTGCTCGGCGCTGGCTTCGGCTGCTTTCATTATTTTCTGGGTTTGATCGATCAAATCCTGCAGAATATCGGTAACTGCCGTTGGATCGGGGTCACCCTCAATCGTTTCGGTGTCGAGTTCAGCCCGAAGCTCTTCCAGCGTATCAGCCAGTTCATTGGTTGCGTCGGTTCCAGCCTCGTCGAGTCGGTCGAGCCACCGGTCAATAAACGCCAGGCCGTCCTGTGGTTCAATGTTGCTGATGCCACTGTCAAACGCATTGACGGTTTCTTCGATGAGTGACGTCTGGTTTTGGTCCTGAGAAATCATAAGGCGTTGAGTTTATGAGTTACTATTCGTTTCTAACGAAAACTGACTGAATTGCTGCGCAAAATCGTACAGGGCCGACGCCAGACTTTTCAGCTTGTTTTTTGCTTCGCCTTCAGCGGCATTGTTAGCGAGGTCTGAGGTTTCGCCCGCCAGGTTGTGCAGCAGCTCGTCGATCTTGTGCGTATCGCCATCCGTGAGCGCATCCCGTAGTTTGGTAAGCGGCTCGGCCACCCACTGGGTGCTGACGTCCGACTGAACGACAAAAATCCATTCCTGCACCAGATCGGCACCCGACGTGGGGTTGGCGGCTGAAACGCCACCGCCCAGCAGAGACAACGTATTGTCCAGGGCTGTGTTGAATCTTATTTTAGGATCTTCCATAACGTGATAAGGATTAGTTTTGAAGAAAAACCGGTGTCAATCGGGATTGTTTTCTGACGGGCTTCGTTCTGCTGAAAATTCCCACTGATTAAATAGACTATTTGATGGATTCACGTCAGTTACTTCCTGAAGTCAGGTACCAGTTTGCCCGGAGTGGGGGCGCTGGCGGCCAGCATGTTAATAAGGTAGCTACGAAAGCGGAACTGCGGTTTGACGTGCGAAATTCGGCCTTGCTGACCGATGAGGAAAAGGGAATCCTGGAAGCTAAACTCGCTGCGAAGCTAACAACCGAGGGCGAGCTGGTGCTGACCCACCAGACTGAACGAACGCAGTTGGCCAACAAAGAAAAAGTGACGGCTAAGTTTCTGCGGCTTGTGCAGAAAGCATTTACGCCCGCCAAGACCCGTCGGGCCACGAAGCCGTCCAAAGCGGCCGTTGCCGAACGAATTACCGAGAAAAAGCGGAAGGGCGACGTTAAAGCCAATCGCCGGAAGGTTGACTATTGAGTCGGTGAGCCGGATTAAAACTCGGTCGGACGCCGGCAGAGCTGTAAGTTTCGCCAGAGTTTTTACCTGCATAGGTCATTAGACCAGGAGCCATAAAAAAGCGGTATCGACCCAGGTCGATACCGCTTTTTTATGGCTTGACATAGAACGAGTTCCTAAAAAAGATTCGGGTAGTCGGTAATGATACCATCAACGCCCAGTTTTACCAGTCCCTCGATCTCCGGCTTGGTGTTTACCGTCCAGGGAATAATCTGCATGCCTTTGTCATGGCAGGCTTTCACCGTTTCAGCCGTTATGCCCTTGTAGTAGGGGCTGTACGTCTTTGGCGTGAAGCCTAACGTTGCCAGATTCTCGTCGACTGACTTCGTATTGGCCGTCAGGTACGCAATGGCCACCGTTGGGTACTCCTTGTGAATCAGTTGCAGGGGGCGGGCGTCGAACGACTGAATGTTGTAACGCGTGCCCAGTTTCTGCTGGCAGATTGGCATAACCAGCTTTACGAACTCGGCTGGCTCAGGATTGTAGACATTGTCCGTAGCCGGGCTCATTTTGATCTCGATGTTGTAACGAGGTTGGGGCAGCTTCTTTGCCTTCGCATAGGCTTCAACCGAGTCAATCAGTTCCGTCAGTAGGGGTTTGTAAGCCCGGAAGTTTTTCTGCTCAGGAAACTGCGGATGCTTCTTACTGCCTACGTCGTATTTTTTGATTTGGTCGTATGTAAGCTGGTAGAGGTTGATGGATTTTTGCTCATCAGCCGTAACGGGCGTTCCGTCGGGTTTGGTCGTAATATCGGCCGACATGTACGGGTCGTGTGAGACGACAACCTGCCTGTCTTTCGAAATGATTACGTCCAATTCCAGGGTTTCAACACCTATATCCATAGCTTTTTTCATGGCCTGGATTGTGTTCTCGGGCATGAGTCCGCGCGTGCCCCGGTGGCCCTGCCGGTCGAGTTTGTTTTGTGCCAGCACCAGTTGAGAACTAAGCAGCAGACTTACCAATCCAATCGTCTTGATCATTGTCAATGGGTAGTTGTTAAGCGAGGTATTGACCAGGTGTAAAAATAATACCCTGATCAATACCTCGGCGGAAAGAAACGAAATTAGAAGCTATAGCGCGCGCCCAACTGAATCTGGAACGGATCGCCCGAAGGGGTTACCGCACCTGAGTTATTAACTCGATAATTATACCGTTGCGTCGACTGTGAGAAACCTGGAATTGCTGCGTTACCACCGCTGGCTGGAACGCCAAGTGCATATAGGGTTTGTGTGCCTAGTGACAAATTCGTACCCCGGTTCCGGTTCAGCAGGTTGGCGAAATTGAAAATATCGGCCGACAGCTCAATCGCGTGGGTTTTGTAGATGCGGAACCGCTTCAGCGCCCGGATGTCAAGTACGCCGTAGAAGCCGTTGATACCGCCGTTACGCTGAGCAATCTGACCCGAATAGGCGTTGATGTAGTTTTTCAGGCTCTGGCTGGCGTCTGGGTTGTCGAGCAGTGTTTGCAGACCTGTCCGGACGTTGGTAGGCACTTCTGCGCTGTTCCGATCGAAAACAAAGGCCAGATCGTTTGTCGCCACGAAGTCGCCGTTGGTGTTGGCGCCCGACAACAGCGAGTAGCGGGTACCGCCGATACCCGTGTACCGAACGCCGAGCGTGATGCCAAAGAATGAGGGCAGCGTACCGTAGAACACAACCTTGTTGCGGAAGTGATTATCCGAGTACGTGATGTTGCTCAGGTTGCGTGGATCATCTTTAACGGGCAGGACCAGGGTTGCGGTGTTGGCTACGTTCCCGTTGTAGGTTACGTTGTCGCGGGTGTCGTTCCAGGTGAAGCTCGCCGTGATTTCGCCATCGCGGAAGTACTGCCAGGTAGCATCAACGACGGCGGCAAATTGATTGACGCGGCCTTCGCTGTTCAGCTCCAGTACCCGACCCAGCTTGTTGCTAAGACGGCCCAACTGCCAGTCTGTTACCCCGCTCGACGTAACGCTTGCCGCCGGTACGTACACGCCCCGGTTGGCTTCGTTGGATAGACGGAAGAACGGATCGGCCACCATGTTTCGGTCGACGTACATATAGTTGTTCCGGCCTAACGACATGTAGCCCGAGATACCTACTTTCAATTTATCGGTCAGGTAGCGCGAGTACGACACGTTGGCTTTGTACAGCGTCGGGATTTTCGCGTTAGGCCCGGTCATGTTGATGGTTGGTACCTGGAATTGAGCCAGCGTTGGAATGCTGTTATAATCCTGCCGGTAGGCCGCAAAATTAGGAGCCGGAACATTGGCTCCCCGCACGTCAACGGTAGCAAAATGCTTGCCGTCGAAGGTCAGGTTGTTGATCAGCATGTAGTTGTTGATGTCTGATGCGAATACGCCAGCCCCAAACCGAACGAAGTCACGGTGTTCGCTATTGACGTCCCAGTTAAACTGAATACGTGGCTGGGGAATAAAGGTTTTGATCTGATTGTCCGTACGTAATTTCAGCTCGTCGAATACCAGCTGGTTGAATTGCGCTTTCGGATAAACAGCATAATCGAAACGCAAACCGGCGGTCATTTCCAACCCTGGGGTCAGATGCGTTGTCATCTGTCCGTACAGACCCGCGTTGAGGATATTACTGTAGACCGTCGGATCGGCCACGAGCGGTACCTCACGGTAGAAGCGGTAGGGTTGCAGGTTATTGAAATTATCAAGCGCAGGAGTTACCGTTACAACGCCATTAACAACGCTGTTGCTTTCGTTGTAATGGAATCGTCCATTTACTTCACTGCCGTAGAGAGATTTCGCGTGGGTATACATCAGATCGACTCCGAACGTATACTGTACTTTGTCGGTGTTGAGGTAAAAATTGTCGACCAGTTGCAGAACATTGTTCGTAAATCCCTCTTGCGCGAACCGGTGGCCACCCATCTGAATATTGGTTGACAGCGTACCTCCTTCGATAGTTGACCGCACCGTTTCCACGATGTTACGTGGGATGTTGGCCGCCGGCAGCTGATCGCCGGGGCTGCTTTTCTGGTAGGTGAAGAGGTGCTGTAGTTTCAGCTCGTTGGTGATCTTCGGCGTAAACGTCGTACGGAGCGTAGCCAGCAGGCTGTTGTCCACGTTGTAATCGTTACCGTACGATTCAAACGCGTTGATCGACGTATTATCGGCCAGTCCCAGCTTGTTGCGGTCGTTGGTATAGTTGTCGCGGATGGTCAGCAGGTTGTTCGCGTTGATCTGCCAGTCGATACGGGCGAAACCAGCATCCGTACCCCGTCGTTTCGGGAACGTACCAAACTGCTGCGTGTTAGCCATGCCGTA
The DNA here is from genome assembly GCF_013375035.1 of Spirosoma sp. KUDC1026. Lineage (NCBI taxonomy): Bacteria > Pseudomonadati > Bacteroidota > Cytophagia > Cytophagales > Cytophagaceae > Spirosoma > Spirosoma sp. KUDC1026. The sequence continues at coordinate 2,144,864 of NZ_CP056032.1, forward strand.
CTTGCTGCGGGCAATGTCGACAAAACGGTTCAGGGTTGCGTTCGTTACGTTGAACCGGCGCTCGTCCAGTGGCGTCTGAATGTCGGCGATGATCAGCGGGCGCGAATCCTCCTGGTGGTCCCAGACCACAAAATAGTGCAGCTTGTCTTTGATGATGGGGCCGCCCAGCGAGAAACCAAACTGATTGGTTGAGAACGGTACGTTACGTTGGTTACCCCGAATGTCGTATTTACTCGACAGCCAGTTGGCGCGGGTGTAGTTGAAGAGGCTACCCGTTAGTTTGTTGGTACCGGCTTTGGTTACGGCACTCACCAGACCACCCCCGGCCCGGCCGTACACAACGTCGTACTGGTTGGTGATTACTTTAAATTCCCGAACGGCCTCGATCGAAATGGAGTATGGTGCACCGCTGCGGCTCGTCGTCGAACCGGCCGAGGTGGGGTTCTTCGCGTTCATCCCGTCGATTGTATAGTTAGTCGACGAACCAAGTTGTCCGGATAAGCTACCGCTGTTGTTGGTGAGGGGCGATAAGTTGATGAGTTGCGTGAAATTACGTCCGTTGACGGGCAGCGATACCAGCGTTTTGGCGTTGATGGCCGTGGCTGCGCCCAGAATGTCCGTTTTGTTTTTCAGTCCCGACGCGACAACCTGCACCACTTCCAGATCCTGGCCGGTCTCCTGCATGGTCAGGTTGATTTTGATGTCGTCGCCCTGGTTGACCATGTAACCCGTCCGGCGCTGTTCACCCAGGCCCACGGCTGTAACGGTAACCGTGTACGGGCCGCCCAGTGGAATTTCCTTAAAAACATACTCGCCTTTTACGTTCGTGACGGTTCCCGTCGAGAACCCCGTTGACTCGTTACGCACCCGAATCGTAGCACCGGGCAGGGGAGCATTATTTTGTTCAGAAATAACGCCCGAGATGGAAGCCTGGGTCGTCTGGGCCAGCAGCCTATCGGACAGACAAAGAATAGAAAATAGTAATAAAACAATAGAGAGTAGCCTGTTTCTCATTACAGTCATGATAGAATTTACTACCGCAAAGAGAGTCTGCTTACGTTACCTGGAAGTTACCAGCCCGTTACCAATGTATGACCTTTAGTCGGTCGGAATAACCGATAACTTCACACTACATTCATAAATGGGCAGAGTTTAGTGCGCTTAATAAATAATGGGACCGCACAGAAACTGAATAAAGTAAACCGTTAAAACCAACTGTACCTGTTGCCATAACAGCTTGTTAATATATGGGCGAAAATGGTAATTTATTGAGTTGTAACCTGTTTCTAACTTGCGCCAAAAACAGTATGATACGAACGTCGATTATTCTGGAACTGGACGGAAAATGGCCTGTCTGGCACCAGGAAACGGGTTTGGCAAAAAACGCCGAAGTGGCAAACTGGCTATTTATGTTCTGTGGCTGGAACGACGGAACAACTCGTTACCCATGCCTGTGCACCCAGCAGATTCAGGAGGATTGGGCTGAAATTGACCCCGAGACTTCCTGCGATATACGAGCTCATTGGGTATTGGGTAACCGGCTGCTGTTGAATTAGAAGGTGTCATCCGATCAGGCTACCTACCGGTAAGATGTATCAGTAAAGTTGGCTAACGGCGTTGACTAAGCTGGTCGAGCCGATAATTAATGGCGAACGCTGGTGCAGTTTCTCGATGGGAATGTCGAGCAGGCGTTGGCGGCCGTCGGTAGCGCTGCCTCCGGCCTGTTCAACCAGGAAAGCCATCGGGAAGCATTCGTACAGGAGTCGCAGCTTGCCATTGGGCGCCTGCCGGGTAGCGGGGTAGAGGTAGACTCCCCCTTTAAGCAGATTCCGGTGTACGTCGGCAATCAGGGCGCCGATGTAGCGCGCCGTAAACCGGTTTTCTCGACACTGAGAAATATAGTGTTGAATACCCGTCGGAAAATCAGCCAGGTTACCCTCGTTGCAGGAGTAAATCCGGCCGTCGACTGGCGTGGTCAGGTTGGCGTGCGATAGGAAAAACTCACCCAACGATCCGTCGTACGTAAAGCCGTTGACCCCCTGGCCCGTCGTGTAAACCAGCATGGTCGAGGTGCCATAGAGGACGTAACCGGCGGCAACCTGCTGGTGGCCCCCCTGCAGAAAATCGCTTTCCACGACCGGACCCCCTATCGGCGACTGCCGCCGGTAGATCGAGAAGATGGTACCGATCGATACGTTGACGTCGATATTAGACGAGCCGTCGAGCGGGTCGATGGCTACGACGTATTTTCCCTGTTGGTTGCCCGTGTGAACAATACTGTCTTCTTCCTCCGACACGATAGCGGCCACCTCACCCCCGTTGCGCAGGGCGCGCAGAAACCGGACATGAGCAATCATGTCCAGTTTCTGCTGCGCTTCGCCGTGCTGATTTTCGGTGCCGAAACCTCCGGTGATGGCCAGTAGCCCCGCCCGGCTGACTTCCCGCTGGACAATCTTGGCCGCCAGCGCAATATCGCGCAGTAACTGTGAGAGTTCACCAGTAGCCGCCGGGGAGGCCTGCTGTCGTCGTTTGATGAACCGATCCAGGGTTGTACCGACTGGGACGGCAACGGTTTCTTCCGAATAACTAGCCATACGTTCCGAAAGGATAAAAAATGACAGGTAACTACGCGAAGAGTGACTCGGCTGGCCCGTCTTCTGTACTTTTCTGGTAGGTCAGGTAGTTGTCCCGGAAGGCGCGGGCCAGCCGGTTGGCCGTTACGTCGTAGTCGATGGCCCGCGCCCAGGTCTGACTTGGATTGAGAAGCTCGGCCGGAATGCCGGGACAGCTACGCGGAATCTGCAGACCGAAGGGTTGTAGCGTCTGGTAGTCGACACTATTCAGCGTTCCGTCGAGAGCGGCCCGGATGACGGCGCGGGTATACGCCAGTTTGATCCGTTGGCCTGTCCCGAAGGAGCCGCCCGTCCAGCCCGTGTTTACTAGCCAGACCGGCACGTCGGCTGATTTCAGGTGGTCGCCCAGCAGATTTGCGTAGTCGAACGGATGCAGAGGTAAAAACGCTGAGCCGAAACAGGCCGAAAAAGTTGGTACGGGTTCTTTGATGCCTACTTCCGTACCCGCCAGTTTAGCCGTGTAACCCGACAGAAAATAGTACATGGCCTGTTTGACGGTTAACCGGGCGATGGGAGGCAGCACCCCGAAGGCATCGGCTGTCAGAAAAAACAGATGCTTGGGCGGGGCTCCGATTGATGGCGTTGCCCGATTGGCAATAAAGTCGAGCGGGTAGGCCGTTCGGGTATTCTCCGTTACGGATTGGTCGGTGTAATCGACAGTCAGGCTGCCAGGTGTAAAGCGCGTATTCTCCAGGATTGCACCGGGTCGGATCGCTCCATAAATTTCTGGTTCGTGTTCGGCGCTCAGGTTAATAACCTTGGCGTAACAACCCCCCTCAAAGTTAAACACTTGATCACTCCAGCCGTGTTCGTCGTCGCCGATCAGTCGCCGGTCAGGATCGGTTGAGAGCGTTGTTTTGCCGGTGCCTGATAAACCAAAAAACAGCGCTGTGTCGCCTGCCTGACCGATGTTCGCTGAGCAGTGCATGGACAAGACGCCCTGCCGGGGAAGCGTGAAGTTGAGCACCGAAAAAATGCCTTTTTTCATTTCCCCCGCGTAGCCCGTACCACCGATCAGAACGATACGTTTGGTGAAGTTGATAATCGTGAAGTTTTCCTGTCGGGTGCCGTCGGTGGCGGGGTCCGCCTGGAAGCCTGGGAGATCCAGGATCGTCCAGTCGGGGGAAAAGTCAGCGCGTTCGGCGTCGGTCGTTTCGATAAACAGGTTGTGACAGAACAGATTGTGCCAGGCTAGTTCGTTCACCACGGCGATGTTAATGGCGTAGCGAGGATCGGCCCCGGCCTTGACGTAACGCACGAACGCAGTTTTGTCGGCCAGCGCATCGAGCATACGTTGGTGCAGGCTGTCAAACTTCGCTGAAGGGAATGGTTGATTGACTGCGCCCCACCACACCGTCTTAGCGGTCAGGTCATCGCGGACGATGTACTTGTCTTTTGGAGAACGACCCGTAAACGTGCCCGTGTCGCACATCAATACGCCTGTATCGGTTAGTACACCTTCGCCCCGTTCCAGGGCCAGCCCGGTTAGGCCTGCGACGGATAGGTTTAGCGCTACGGTCGTGGTGGGAGGGAGGCCCAATGTCTGCATCAGGCTCGTATCTGTGTCGGAAAGTGCTGGAAATGTGTTCGTATTCATAGCGTAAACAGGTTGTTGATTAGCAGATTGACTAACGGGAGAAGGGATGAGTTACCGATTCAGGACGGGTTCGGGAGTAGGGAGATCAGGGACAGACGGAGGGGGCGTGTGATGGTTAAAGGCTTGCTCCATCATGGTTCGGTCGAACGCTTTTTCATTGTTGGCCAGGAAAACCGTGGCAACGGCATTGCCAATGAAATTGGTGATCGAACGCGCTTCGGACATGAACCGGTCGACACCCAGCAGCAGCGCCAGCCCTTCGACCGGAATTACCCGTATGGCTGTCAACGTGCTGGCGAGCACCACAAAACCGCTGCCCGTGACGCCTGCCGCCCCTTTTGAGGTAACCATCAGAATACCAATGATCGTCAGGATTTGTGAACCGGTCAGTTCAACGCCGAAGACCTGCGCCAGAAAGAGCGTTGCCAGCGATAAATAAATGGTAGTGCCGTCAAGGTTGAACGAGTAGCCCGCTGGAACGACCAGCCCCACTACGGGTTTGGCGCAGCCCATTCGTTCGAGCTTTTCCATCAGGGCGGGTAGCGCGGCCTCCGACGACGAGGTGCCGAGTACGATCAGTAACTCCTGCCGAATGTACTTCAGGAACGACCAGAGACTAATTCTATAATAACGTAGGATGGCGTTGAGTACCACGAATACGAACAGAAACATGGTCGCATAAACGGTGGTCATCAGCTTGGCCAACGGTAATAACGTACCAATGCCGTACTTGCCGATGGTATAGGCCATCCCGCCAAATGCGCCAATCGGGGCGAAGCGCATGACCATATGCAGCCCCTTGAATACCCACTTCGACGCCATCGACAACCAGCCCAGTATCCGCTCCCGGCCTTCGTATCGGCTCAGGACCATACCCACGACAATCGATACCAGCAGGACCTGTAACGTGAGGTTATCGGCCAGGAATTTGAGCCATGAGAAGGATTCCGCCCGTTGCGTGTACTGACTGATAGCTCCACCGTTAAGATTGCCCGTTGCTACGCCGTCGCCGGGCCGGATGAGGTTAGCCACGCCGATACCAATGAGCAGGGCCAGCGTTGTTACGATTTCGAAGTATAACAGAGCCTTACCGCCTACCCGACCGACTTTCTTCAGATCTCCCATGCTGCTGATGCCCAGCGTAATAGTCAGGAAAATGATCGGGTTGATGAACAGCTTGACTACGTTGATGAACCACTTGCCCAGAAATTCCAGCTGAACGGCGGTGACGGGGGCGAAGTGACCCAGCAGAGCACCTGATACGATTGCGGTGAGGACCCAGAACGTCAGATTAGTTAGTAGCTTTTTCATTCAGTTGTTAGAGAAACAGATAAATCAGAACAACAACAGGAAACGACAGCGGAATGCCGATGCCCACCATCTGCGACGCCAGTGGAGCGTTCAGCTGGTAGCGACTCGCCAGAATAGCCGCCGTATTCATCGGACCAATCGCCGAGCCCAGTACGCACAGGTTGGCGACGTAATCATGGCGCCCCAGCCAGAATCGGCACAGGGCAAAAACCAGCAGCGGGGCCAGCAGTAATTTGTAGGATAGGACCAGCAGGAGCCGGTAACGTTCGGCGGGTTCTGCCCGCCAGCGTAGCTGCAAACCCACCGATAACAGAGCCAGTACTGAAAACGGCGCACTGATTTTTTCGAGGAGGTCATGCACCAGCGCCGGATGCCGGTAACCCAGTCCGTTCGCAGCTAATGCCAGCAAAAAAACCGGAAAGGGCGGAAATCGGAGCATGTTGCCCAGTAGTTGCCGCCACGAAGGCTGCCTGGCCGTATGCCAACTGGCCAGTGCTACGCCCAGCGTCATGGCGACGCCGAACGTACCGGCCTGACTCATTACGATACCCACTGCCAGACCCGCTTTGCCGTAGAGTAGTTCGAACAGCGGAAAGCCCACGAACGAAACACTGCTGATGCCACCAGTTAATTGAAGCGCCCCCAGCGTGGGGCGGTCAAGCGCCTGACTGCTCCTCCGCAGGGATCGACTGACCACCCCGAAAAACAACAGGCCAACCAGAAACACGAACCAGGGAACCAGCGCCGGTAACAAAAGCTCCCGGTTCAGCTGCATGTCCGGAATATGCAGCAACGTCAGCGCCGGAATGAATACCGTTATCAGCAGCTGATTCACCGTTAGATGAGCATCGGCGGGAACTGCCCGGCTCTGTCGCAACAGTATCCCCGCGAGCAGGCAGATAAGCAACAGCGCCACATTCACCATAGGCTCGGCTTGGGTTGTTCGAGATTCCGTCATCCCAAACCGGCGGTCCGGGATGACGGAATCTCCTCATGAACTTCTAAAAATTAACCATCAGGTTGGCGTAGTAGTAGGTTCCGTTGAAGCCGAACTGGTTGGCGTTACGGGTGTACGGTACCTGTCCGTTACTGTAGGACGCGTAATTGGAAAAGACCCGATCTGGGTAGACGTTCGTAATGTTGTTACCGCCAAGCGTCAGGGAGAACATCTTGTTGAACGCGTAGACTGCTGAGACGTCGAACAGGTTTTTGCCGCCGAAGGTCTGGACGCGGTGAGGAAGACCACTCGGTTTTTCCCAGGCCGTTACGGCACCAAAATACGTCGAGCGCAGGTTAACTGTTAGTTTACCCATCTGATAGCCAAGCGAGACCAGTACTTTGGTACGGGGCTGGCTTGTTTCGATCAGAGCGCGGCTCACGGTGTCGATCAGCCGAATCGGCGCGGTCGTGCCAGCCTGCAATTGCGCGGGTGTTCCTTTCGTCCCGACAATTTCCGTCTTGTTCACCGTTAATGCGATGCTGGCGGTAAAGACGTTGCTGCGTCGGAGTGTCTGCCGGAACGACGTTACAAAGTCGATTCCCCGGGTTTGGGTGTTTACCTGGTTGGTAAAGAACGTGATCTCCTGTAAACCAGGAAAGAGTGGTCTCAGGGCGGCAATGTTGGCTACCCGTAGGTTTTCGGTGATGATAATTCGATCACGGATGTCAATCTGGTAGGCGTCGAGCGTAAACAGCAACCGGTTACGAGCTGCTTTGGCCGTCAGGCCGAGGTTATAGTTCCAGGACGTTTCCGCTTTCGGATCTTCGATACCGATTTGGTTCAGTCGGGGGTCGCTGTTGGGAATTTCCTTGGTCGACGTTACGACGCCGTTTTGCACCGTCGACGTGGTCACGGCGTTGGCGACCTGTTGCAGCAACGGTGCCCGGAAGCCCCGGTTGATCGAGCCGCGAATCGAGAAGTTGTCGTTCAGTTTATAGCGCGACGCCAGCTTCCCCGACAGATTGCCGCCGAAGTCGCTATAGTTTTCGTAGCGCAGGGCTCCTTCCAGCAGCAGTCGCTCGGTCAGGTCACTTTCTACGTCTACGTACACGCCAACGTTCGAGCGGGTCCGGTTTGTCTGGTCATCCAGCCCGATTCCGACGCGTCCCTGCGAACCGGGGATTTTGTTGTTGGTAGCCGCCAATGGACCGATCTGATAGCTGGCTGGGTCCCCCGCCTGGAGTTGAAACCGGTCCACACGGTACTGCGTACCAATGGCCAGGCTTAGTGTTTTGGTGCCCAGTGCACCGAACATCGTTTTGTTAATGTTGATCTCGCTCACGCTTTGCCCGAATGCAATCCGGCCCACGTAAAAATCTTTCGGCGAGTTGGCCCCCAGCGATGCGTTGGTCGAATTAGTTACGTTCTGATCGAGATAGTTGTAGCCGTAGCTAGTGCTCAGGTCTAAATTCCAGCCCTCCGCTACCTTCCTGCGAATTCCCAGTACGGTTGAATAGTCCTGCACGGTGCCGGGCAGCTGGGGCGTAAACCCATCGGGATAAATAGACGGGTTGGTCGTACCGACGGTTGGGATGGCCGTGCGAAAAAAGCCCTGCGCATTCACGCGTTTGCGCGAGAAGCCGCCAAACGAATAGAGCATCCAGTTTTTGCTCAGAGGAAGCCCTGCGTTATAAAATAGCTGCCCCGATTTCATCGCGTTGCTGCCGTATTGTGTCACCCGGAACGTACCGTACTGACCGTAAACACCCCGCGCTTCACGGGTCGATTCATCAGTGGCGCGGTTGGTTGAGTAGATGCCGGTATAGGCCCCACCGGCAACGGGCTGCGGATTGTACGGGTCTGACCGGTCCGTACCGCCTACGTCCTGGTAGCTACCGGTCAGGTTCAGGTAGCCGTTCTTCCCCAGCCGAAACCCATAATTCAGCCCCGCTGTATAACCGCCCCCATCGCCCTGGCTCGTGACCCCGTATTGCAGCAACGCGCTTCCCGTTCCGACTGATTTTTTCAGGTTTAGATTGACAATTCCGGCGATAGCGTCGGAACCGTACTGGGCGGCTGCTCCGTCGCGCAGGATTTCCAGTCGCTCAACCGCCAGCGTTGGCACGGCGTTCATGTCCGTAACTACGGTACCCTTACCCACCGTTACGTTCAGGTTAACGGCCGCGAACTGATGCCGCCGTTTGCCATCGACCAGCACCAGCATTTGGTCGGGTGAGAGACCTTTTAGCGACGCAGGGTCAGCATAGCTGGCAACGCCGTTGATACCGTTTTTTGCCGAATTGAAGGAGGGAGACGTAAACTGTACCTGCTGGCTTAGCTCAACCTGCCCCGTCGACTGCAGTTCTTTAGCCGTCAGGACGTCGACCGGAACCGCCCGTTCCACGTCGGTGCGCGCCACGCTCGACCGCGAACCGACCACGGCTACCTCCTGCAGAAGGGCTGAACTCTCCTCCAGCGTTACGTCGATCGACGTTTGTCCCGTTATAGCTACTTCCTGATTCTTGTAGCCGATAAACGAGAAGATCAGCGTTTCGCCCGGCTCGGCTTCCAGCTTGAACTGCCCCTGCGCGTCGGTTGAGGCACCCCGCGTTTTGCCTTTCACCGTTACGTTGACGCCCGGCAAAGGCTCCCCATTTTTGGCCGTGACTTTACCAACAACCGGCGGGGCCGCTGGTTCGCTCGGGAGCGAGGTGTTGTCAGGCGCCGTGTTCAGAACAATCTGCTGACCAACAACCCGGTACGTAATATTAAGCGGATTCAATAGTTGGTTCAGTACGTTGTCGAGCCGTTGTTCCTGTACCGAGACAGACACCAGCCGGTCGGCTTTGATGACTTCGGCGCTGTACATAAATCGGATATCAGTCAGTTGTTCCAGGCGGTTCAGGATCGTGCGGGTGGGCTGATCAACGGCTGTCAGCGTGACCCGGCGACTGAGAACCTCCTGCGCCCGACTTTCGTGAGCCATCGAAATGCTCACAAACAGGAGCGCAAGAACAAGCTGGCAGACGGTAATTTTCATGATTGCCCGCAACAATGCTGGTAAAGTTGATTGGCGATGCATACTTTTAAGCTGTTTTTGAAAGGTTTAGAGAAATTCTGGACAAAAACGATCCCTGCACCCGATAACCGGGTGTTTCGCGGACACGAAAACGTAGGGATTTCAAAGCCGGTGATGGTGGTACATCACCGGCTTTGCTCGTAGAAAGCGAACACTTAGTAATCCATAGGCGCTGGTCAGTCAGGTAAAGGTTTGGAGGCAATTGGTCTAGTCGCTGGGGTGCAGCCCCGGCTGTCGATGACAACCTGCCCATCAATGATTTCATGGCGGGCGTGGGTCACTTCACTGATGAGCGTAAGCTTTTCGTAGAGCGATTCGCTGGTTAGCCGGGCGGTTAAAGTGCAATGAGCCAGCGCATCAGTATCGTACACGAAGTCAACACCATAGGCTTTTTCCAGGCTATCAAATACCACGGGTAAAGGCGTGTCTACAAAATTGAAGTCAGGCCGCTTGTTGTCCGATGTGAGCAGAACCGGATTCTCCGCCAGAGTTTTCACCAGCCGCGCGTCAGATGGGTAGAATACGGCCCGCTGGTTCGGCGTGAGCACCACCGCATTAGTAAATTCTTTATCCGATGCGTTCGCGCTGGGACGGCTAAATACCGAAACCTTTCCCGTTCGTACGGTAACCGATACGTTAGCCTTGCCGCCAAAGGCTTTTACCCGAAAACTTGTTCCCAGTACCCGCGTAACAAGGCGATCGGTCACAACCAGAAAGGGCCGCTCGGGTTGACGGTTTACGCTGAAGAAGGCTTCTCCCGTCAGAAACACTTCCCGTTTGGTTTTCGGAAAATGATCCGGGAAACGGAGGAAGCTACCTGGTTCGAGTGACACCTGACTGCCGTCGTCAAGCCGGATCAGCATGGGCCGCGTTGTGTTGTTCATCCGCACGCTCAGCAGCTCGACCTGCGCCGGGCGTTCTGTCGACCATTGCCAGAAGCCGTACCCAAATAGACCGAGTAAGAGTACTACCGAAGCCGCTATCCGGAACCAGCTCTGGCGGTAAAGGGGGAGGACAATGGTCGTCGGAGTGAGGGTTCTCTGCTCCGTTTCAGCTTGAATGTGCGTCCACATCCGTTGCCGAACGGCCTCGCTTTCCAGGGAATTAAGCGATTGCTCCGTACCAGCCCCCATCGACTCATACCAGGCTTCAATACGTCGAATTTCCTCGTCGGTGGCCCGCCCGGTCTGGTAGCGACGTAACAGTTGACGAAAATCGAATTGAGTCATAAGGCTGATAGAACGCCATAGCGGGTCGTTCATAGTGTAAGTCAGCCTGCTGAGTACTTAACCCTAAAAGAAACTATTAAATAGTAGTAAGTTTATATTTTGTGGCTTTTTATGGGCTATATTTCCCGGTATTATTCTATTCTCTAGTCGATAAAGAAAAATAAGGCCAAAGGGCCCAGGTTGCGTAAATTCTCGCGAACAACCTTGAGCGCCCGTGTCAGGTGATACTCAATGGCTTTTTCGGATAAATCAAGCCGTTGCGCAATTTCGGGGATGGTGAGGTACTCAAACCGGCTCAAGCGGAATACCTGCTGTGATTTCTCGGGGAGTGTCTGTAAACTCTGTTCAATGGCATTAGTCAGATCCTGCAACGCCAGCTCGTCGGTAGATTCTGTATCCGTTTGCATTAGAAACGACTCGTAATAAGCCACAAATCGTTCGTGTACCCGCAACGACTCAATATAGTTGATAATCGAAAAGCGTAAGGCGGTTAGCAGGTATGGCCGTAGCTCGCGGATGGTAGCCTCGGCTCTCCGGCTCCATACGCTAACGAATAAGTCCTGCACCAGTTCTTCGGCCGTTTCGCGGGAGCGCAGCTTTTGATAGGCTATTCGGTGCAGCAGGCTCCAGTAGCGATCGTAGATTTCGGCAAAGGCGTTCCGGTCACCATCGGCCAGCGCCGAGGTGAGTTGACTATCAGCATGGTGGCGATACGCCGTTGAGGCCAAGGACGGCATGACGACAGAAAAATAGAGTCAGCCGCAAATGTATGCAGAAAATAATTTTATGAGTATTTCCTGAAAAAATATTACTGGATGGTGTTCTTCAATGCGGTGTTGACCAAGAGGTATTCTACGTATAAGTCTGGCTATACGTAGCCAGACTTATGGATTACGCCAGTGTTAGCGAATTATCGGACTACTGAAATGGGTGATCCGCCTGAGAAATGACAGAGCCATTCTGAACGACTTTGTTCTGTAAGAAAATTAGCGGTTTGCCGTGTAGCCTGTTACGTGCAGCTCGTTCAAGAATGAATCCTTCTTTAACGACTGAAAAAACGCGGCATCTTCTTCCCGAAACTTAAGCGCCTTACCGGTGTCCTCCAGGTAAAATACGATTGGGAGAACGTAATTTCCGGCGTAAATCGGTTTCTGAGCCGGAAGCAGCTTCATCGCGCGACTAACTTCTTGTCGGAAGTAAGGATCTACATTCCCCTTATTCAAAACCGCAACACCAGTAATTTCGCCTTGGGCATCAACGTTGAAACCCACATAAGCCTTGGCGACTTTTTCTTCTCGTTGAGCCGATGAAGGATAACGAATTAACTTCGCCAGGGATTGGGGAAAGTCCGAGTTACTGGCTAGCGAACTTTTCCCCGCTTGGCCGTAGGACAACGATGCTGTGAACGAAATAAATGCTAAGGAGGCAAAGAAAGTTTTCATAAAACATGAGGTTCAAGCGTGAAAAGGATCTACTTATTGAGGATGCATAATCACGTTAGAATCCATAGGCTATTCTAGTTTTTGTGGTGTTACTGGGGCAACACTAGTGCCGTCTTAGCAGATGAGTTGCAAAAACTACTTATGCCTTATTCGTCGCAAGAAACGCCCCTACTTGAGACGAAGGAGCGTTCATGTGTCTGTTGCTTTACCGGGGTGTTACAAGAGACCAGCAATTAAGTTGGTGGTTTGGCCAATATGTGGCGATTTCGGAGGCATACACCTCACCACTGCGACTAGGGTAAGAATGCCGAGCATGGTCAAAGATTCGGCCAGTTTAGGCGGGTCGATTTCAAAGAGCGCAGTGAAGTGGCCTTTGATACTCAATTGAACTACCGCCGGGACTTGGAAGAGAGTTCCTTCCTACGCAATACCGTGAGCAATGGCACGGTTCAAGAACGGGCCGCTATGACGCTGGAACTACGTGATACGCAGTATGAGCGTTACCAGCAACTAGTCAGCGAGCGGAAGAGCTCCGGCAAGAGCAAGCCAAGACAATTGAGTTAAACAGCAGCGAGACCTGAGCGCTCAGCAAGAGCAGAAGCGTAGCCGAGGGTTAGGTATGTGAGTTCACTGATAGGCGCATTCTAGCGTGACTGGGCCACTGCTGATCGTGTAGAAGCGGGTGAGTGTCGAGAAACCAGCAGAGTAGCCGATGCCTGATGCTCCTGAGGAATAGACTAACTGGTTACTCCCTCCATCATTGCCGTATAGATTGATGATAAAGCTAAACAATATGGCTGGATTAAGAATGACTGGTTGAGTGACTGGAATGATGAACGGCACGGTTGTGTTCGTAATGCCTTTCACTGGTTCACTTCGGTACAGAAAACTGCTCACAACAATGGGTGAACCGGTGGGTGATCGCTGTCCTAGTTCTAGGGTCAAATCTGCCCGTTTGGTATTATCCCAAGTGGGTACCTGACCAATACCGTTCCACTGAAAGTCAGCAATCGTGACCCGCTTGAGTACGCAGTCTAGTATGGTAATCGGCTGGCTAGTAACACGCTGGCTACCCGTTGAACTGGTCGTGGTCAACTGAATTGTGTATGTACCTGACTTGGCATACGTGATTGTAGGGTCTTTATCGGTCGATGTGGTTCCATCGCCAAAGTCCCAACTGTACGCCGTTCCATCAGTACTGTTATTGGTAAATTTGATAGCAAAGCCGACGGGGTATCCGGATAGATAGTTTTTCAACTCAACATCACTAAGACTGTAAGTGAAAGCTGAGCTAGGAACAATCTGGTTAGACTGACAAGCTACTAGAACTATCAGAATAATTGAACTCCAAAGCAGGCGTTGCAGAGCAAAATAATTCATAACAAACGTAGTTTGATAGACTAAAAATAAGATATAGGATGGTCAGTCTAATACGCTTTCGCTAACTAATTTATTGCTCAGCTGTTCTTGGGAGTACAATCGCTTCTTTTCCTCCCGCGTGAGACGATAAACCCTTCATTTGTCTGCTTTAAAAATGGGGCGTTTCGGAAGATGTTCGTCAGGCGTTAGGTAAAAAAGACCTTTCAGTTATACCGTTTCATTAAAACACACAACGCCCTCGAGGCTGTATGTTTAACTTGAGCCATGATCGTTTTGCTAACTCAGTAAGCCTGAACATGCATGAACAACGCCTGCCTTCTGACAACACTGGTTTTGCTATCTGCCGCCTTGATTAGCCAAGGCCAAAGCCCCCTAAGCCCGCCAACACCGCCAGCCAGCAGGAGGCCATGACCCAACTCCTTGACTTTTCGCGACCAGGCCCTAACCATGCTCTTCTGGCGAGGCTTGTCGGTACTTGGGCTTTTCAAGACAAGAACTTACCCTTTGTCAAAGGCACTATTGTTCGGAAGCTCATTTACGAAGGCCGCTTTTGTGTGGTGGAGATTACGGGGGGTAAATTGCAAATACCCATCGCTGAAGGACAGATGAAACTGGAGAACTATCAGGGAATGGAAATTGAAGGGTATAATAATGTAGCACACAAATTTGTTACGACATCGATCAATAACCACATTGGTAGCGGTATTACCAAGCAAAGCGGGGGCTACGACCCTAAAACCAACTCGTTTACCTACGATTGGGACAGTGAATTAAGACCGGGTTTGACACGTAAAAACAGGAAAGTTTTGACTGTTCTGGATGAGTCTCATTACACTGAAGAGTATTACGAGGAGCAAAATGGCACTAGTCCTAGTAAGAAGGTACGGCAGTTGATTTATAGCCGAGTGCCCGTTAAGTGACTCTAGCGGGCTGATTCATCGGCCTTGTAGGGGTATGTGTAGGATGAGAGGTGGTTAAAAAAGCGTGTGAGTGCCATCGATCCGGCGCGTCTCAGGTTGTTGGTTTTGTTATTAGTCCTCGGTTCGCGTCTTACAAATCCCTCCATATTGAGAGCCTCGACGGTTTGAACGCAGACGAATATCTTGCCTGTCACAACGGTAAAGTAAAACAGGTAAGATGGTCGGTGCTCACAACCACACAAGGGCGTATACCTGGTAGCGTTAAGAATGGCGAACGGTATTTCCTGTTTATCAGGCGTGCGTAATCCGACTAGCAACCCAATTTTCGGAGGACGATACTACTGGAGTGGATGATCTAGAAACAAGTTGAATGACTGATCAGCTTGGCACAGGGGCGTATACGCGCCCGAATCAGTAAGCTAGAAATCTAGGACGACGGATGATCTGGAACGAACTCGGTTTCTGTCCCATCCTGAAAGGGAATGTACAACCGTTCCCAACGCTCGCCCTCAATCAGGGTCCAACTATGGCCGGGACCTGCCGTGTCTTCGGCAATAAGGATGATACCCGGTTCGATGATGAACGTATCGCCATTGCTTACGCTAAAGCGCAGTTTGCCTTTTATCGTCACTACGTATTGCGTGCGGGGCGCGGGGTGGGGGCGTTTCTGGTAATCGTCAACCTGCGTTTGTCCAAAAAAGTGGCTCGTCTTTATGGGGGTGTTCGTGGGAAGATAGCCTGTCTGAAAGGTACACTGCCCGTCAGCGGTGTTGACTAATCGGATGGCTTTAAGGGAATGCTGTGCGTCAGGGGGCGTCATCGTCATGTGTAGCGTTGTGGGGTATAGCTAAACGGAAAGGCCCCGGTTTAGCCAAACCGGGGCCGCTGCTAGTCCGTAATAAAGCTAGTGTTGAGCAGTAATTACAACTCCCGAATCTGAATGTTTTTGTACCAGACTCGCTCGCGGGGACTATGGTTCTGCAGGGCAATTTTGCCTTTGGCGTGAGCCTGTGCGTACGGGGCATTCGCAAATTTGCTTTTGGCGACCATCGCTTTCCAGGCATCGGAACCGTAGTCGTACTCAACTACTTTCTTGCCATTGACGAAGTGCTCAACGTGGTTTTTATTGACTACAATCCGGCCTTTGTTCCATTCGCCGACGGGCTTGGTGGTGCCCTTTGGGGAAGGTGGCTGCATGTCGTAGTTGGCACCAGTGAGCTGCACTTCTTTCAGGTCGACCAGTTTGCCGCTTGGATCGATATAGCCGTTGTCGTCAATGACCTGGTATTCCGGCCCCGACAGATACGTTGATTTGATGTCTGGGCTGTCGATGACTTTATAAACGACTCCACTGTTGCTACCCTTAGGGATTTTAAACTCAAACTCCAGCTCAAAGTTCTCGTATTCCTTGTCGGTTACCAGATCACCACCGGTACCATCGGGGGTGATTGCACCGTCCTCAACGTACCAGCCAACGACGCCGTCTTTGTGATAGCTATGCCAGCCTTTTATCGATTTTCCGTCGAAGAGTGATGTCCATTTGGGAGGTTTTGCCAGCGCCATCGTACTGAGTAATAAACAGGGAATGAGCAGTTTTTTCATGGAGTGTTTCGGTTTTACAACCGTAAATGTAATTGGAAATTTATAACGAAACAGGCCGTTTATCTACACGATTGGTGGATAAACGGCCTGTTTCGTAACAAAACCTGATTGATCTAGCTAGCCATTTCGCGGGCTGCCTCCGGATCGTTGTATTTGCGGTCGAGGTCGTCCGTCGATTTCTGATCAGAACGGTCTGGCCCCGAAATCATATCCTGAGCCTGCACGCTGCTTTCGTCCAGCATCTCGCGGGGATATTGTTCCGTTTCTTTTGCTTCCTCAGGCCGTTCGCTCGTCTGGTAGGGGTCGGCGTCTTTAGCATTTACGTCGTAGGCGTGCGCGGAACCGCCCGTTGCCGGGTTCACGTCCATCCCCTGATCGTCAGAGCCGGCTAAAGTCTCGTCATAGGGTTCGCCCTGCACGGTTTCACTTTCGCCAACTTTCTGCGTCAGAATACTCGACGTATACGTAACGAAGTTAGCACCCGCGTTGATTTCATGCGACCGGTCTGGCTGATTGGGTTCTTCGATCTCCGGCTGATCCGGCGACGGAGAGCCTGGCAGATCCGGAACCTCTGGACCGGGTGCTGGCGGGGCAGGTGGCGTTTCCGGAATACCCGGTACCGGCTGTAGCGGATCGGGCGTGCCGGGCGTCGGTGGGATCATATCGGCAGATGGATAGATCGTAGTCGACAATGAACCACCTGTTGTTGATGCTCCGAAAAAGCTGGTAGGCGTTTTGTCATCCTCCGATGGCAGACCTGCATTGACCGTAGCGCCCGCGTCAGGATTGCCGGTAATTTCGGCATCGGCGTGCGGATTTTCCGGCATCACCTGGTTATCAATAACTTCACCAGCCCGCAAAGCTGCGTCTGAGTTTTCGTATGTTTTGGTCCGTTGCTGATCGCCCTGCAGACTACGTTCTTCGTCGCTGCTGTAGCGATTCTGCAACTGTTCATCCATAACGTCATCGTGGGTGTCACCCAGTTCGGTTAATTTTCCGTCGACCAGTTTCACCATATTGGTTTCGCCCTGGTCCTGGCCATATTTTGTTTCGGCGTTCTCGTTCGAGACCATATTGGCCTGTTGAGCGCCGTCGGTGAGTGCTGATGAGCCTTCCATAATCGTTGGGTTTATGTTGCCTAGTAAAAACCCATACCGATGGAAAAGGTTTAGGCTAGATCAGCGCGTCGAACAGGATTTCGGCCGGATGCTGGGCGTGCCGGCGCGTACCATCTTTGATCTGGTGGCGACAACTGGTGCCCGCTGCCGAAATGATGACATCGTCGGTGGTGGAACGGATGGCCGGGAACAGCACCAGCTCACCAATCTGCATGGACAGGTCGTAGTGCTCGGTTTCGTAACCAAACGAGCCCGCCATGCCGCAGCAGCCGGACGGAATTAACTGAACATCATAGTTGCGGGGTAACGAAAGCACTTTCTTCACGGGTACCATCGACGACAAGGCTTTCTGATGACAATGTCCGTGCACTTTCACCAGACGGGTATCGGTCGTGAACCGGCTTCGATCAATGCGGTTCGCGTCCACCTCTCGGGCGAGCCATTCTTCGAACAGGAACGTATTGCGGGCGATATGCTGCGCGGCTGCTTTCAGTTCAGCGGGGACCAGGTCGGGGTATTCATCGCGGAAGGTCAGAATAGCCGAGGGTTCCAGGCCAATTAGCGGTGCCTCTTCCGTAATGAGGTCTTTCAGGGCCGTTACGTTCCGAATGGCCAGTTTACGTGCTTCCTCGACAAGTCCTTTCGAAAGGTATGTTCGGCCGCTTTCCGCGTGCTCCGGCAGCAACACCGAATAACCCAGCCGCTCCAGCAATTGAATGGCTTTCTGTCCGACTTCTACATCGTTGAAATTGGTAAACTCGTCAACGAAAAGGTATAGGGCGTGGGGAGTAGGGCCCGGGGTATAGGGCGTGCGGGGAAGAGCCTGGGGTTGCGCTGGGTTGCTAGCCTCCACCCCCTGTCCTTCGCCCATAACTTTCAAACCCTCTGCCCCGCGCCCCGCGCCCTTCGCCCATTTTCTAAGTGTCTCCTTTCCCAGACCCGGCATGGTACGGTTGGGGTGAAAGCCGACGGCTTGATTGGCGATTCGACGCAGGACAGGCGTGTCGTAGATAGCGTTGTAGGCCCAGGGGGCGATACTGGCCAGGGACATTAGTCTTGTGAAATTGCCTACCAGTCGCGCCCGTAGCGGAATGCCTGACTCACGGTATTGCTGCTGGGTGAATTCGGCCTTCATGCGCGTCATGTCCACACTCGACGGGCATTCCGATTTGCAGGCTTTGCAGGATAGACACAAGTCCAGTACGTCCTTTACAGCCGCGTAATCATGCTTCGACGGCTTGTCCTGCGAACTGTAGAAATGGCGGAGAATATTGGCGCGGGCGCGGGTTGTATCGTGTTCGCGCCGGGTAGCCATGTAGCTGGGACACATGGTACCGCCCGAAATCTCGGTCTTGCGGCAGTCGCCGGAGCCGGAGCATTTTTCGGCCAGTTCGAGCAGACCGCCATCTTTCGAGAAATCGAAGATGGTTTTGGGCTGCGGAATCACGGTGTCGGCCTCCGATCGCAGCGACTCGTTCATGGGGGGCGTGTCGACTACCTTGCCGGGATTGAACGTATTGTGCGGGTCCCACAGGGCTTTTACGTCTTTGCACAACTGGTAGTTTTCGCCACCCAGCATAAACGCAATGCACTCGCCCCGCAGCCGCCCATCGCCGTGTTCACCGGAGAGTGAACCGCCGTACTTCTTGACAAGCTGCGCCGTATCCATCAGTAGGTTCCGGAATTTGGTACGTCCCTCCGACGATTTGAGGTTGATTAGCGGCAGGACGTGGATTTCGCCCGCTCCGGCATGAGCGGAATACTCCAGTTTCAGGCCGTGCTGTTCCCAGGCCATTTTATCGAGTTCGTCGATGTAATCGGGCAGGTCGTGCACATCAACGGCCGTATCCTCAATGACGTTGGCGGGTTTATCGTCGCCGGGGATGTTGTACATGATACTCAACCCGGCTTTGCGGAGTGCCCACGGCTTTTTCGTTTCCTCATCGAACAGCACCGGATAGGCGTAACCTAATCCTTTCGTCTGCAAGTCCGTCACAAAACGCTCTGCCCGCTGACGTACGCTCTCCGCCGTATTATCGAAAAACTCGACCATCAGAATGGCCTTTGGATCGCCCTCGACGAACGTTCGGTTTTTCGTCTGCTCAATGTTCGTTTTGGTAAGCTGCAAAATGTAATCGTCCACCAGTTCCGACGCGTAGCACTGATGCTCCAACGCCACCAGATTCGCTTCGAGCGACTGACGAATGGTCTCAAAATGCGCACACACCAACGCCGTTTCTTTCGGTGGCAGCGGCAGCAGATTCAACTTTGCTCCCGTGATGAAACACAGCGTCCCCTCTGACCCGGCAATGAGGGGGGAAAAGTTGAACGTTTTTTCTGGGACCAAGGAGAAAGGAGAAAGGGAGAAAGAAGGTGAAGAAGATGGGCTTGTTCCTTTCTTCTCTTTTCCTTGTTCCCAAAAACTCAAAAATGCATCTAACGCATACCCCGTGTTCCGTCGGGTGACGGTGGGTTTAGGGTAGCCGTCGCGTATTTGCTGCTGGATGGTCGGGTTGGAGAGCCAGTCGCGAAACTGGACGTAAAGCCGCTGTTCGAGGAGGCTTACTACGTTTTCTCCCCGGCATTTCGCGTCGAATTGTGCTTGAGTGAGTGGACCGAATGTCACTTCGGCTCCGTCACTCAGAACGGCCTGTACTTCAACCAGATGGTCGCGGGTGGTGCCCCAGACAATGGAGTGGAGCCCGCAGGAGTTGTTGCCGATCATCCCACCGATCATGGCGCGGCTGGCGGTTGATGTCTCGGGGCCGAATAGAAGTCCGTGCGGTTTTAGGAATGCGTTCAGATCGTCGCGGATAACGCCCGGCTGTACCCGAACCCACTGCTCGGCAACGTTCAATTCACCGATCTGGCCAAAGTATTTGGAGATGTCGACCACAATGCCACTGCCCACCACCTGACCCGCCAGCGACGTACCGGCTGCCCGTGGAATCAGCCCCAGCTTGTGCTGCTGGGCAAACCGAAGCAGCCGCTTGATATCGGCTACGGTTTTGGGCAATGCTACCGCTATCGGCATCTCCTGATAGACCGACGCATCCGTTGCGTAAAGAATTCGCTGGGCCGTATGACCGGGCGATTCATCGAAATACAGATCGCCTTCAAACGAAGGCAACAAGTTGGCGAAGGGATAGGATTGAGTCAGACGAAACATACCCCAAAGTTACGAAGAAACAGGGGTTACTGGCGCGGCACCAGCCGGTACGCCCGCCTGACGAAAATGCCGATCAACGTAAAAAGCCCGGCCAGCAGCGGGAGCATGATCCAGGGTGTCAACTGGTCGTGATTATAGAGTTTCGCCCAAACCGAGTTGAGCTGAAAAAACAGGAAGAGGCCGGTGAGAAATGTCCTCATACTAGCTAGTAACAAGCGCGTATTGCCTACCTGCCGCGTTACGTTCTCAGGAGTGCGCGGCCCTGGAAAATTCAAAAAATCGGGGTGAGTGTTTCGGGCAGCCCACAAGATACCCAGCAGAATGAACGTAATACCAGGCAGAATCAGGAGCGTTACCGGACTACCCCAACGGTCAGGTTTACCCGACAGATTGTAATGGATCGCCGTTGGATTAGGCAGCCAGATCGCTCCGGCTATCGACACGATGGTCAGCAGCACGAACAGGGCGATCGTCAGCCGGTTAGCGTTACGTTCGAATCTACTCATACCAGTTTTTGTCGACTTACTGACGTTCTCCGTAACAATAGCAGAGTCCGTCGGGAGCTATAATAAAGAAAACCTTCCAACGAACATCACCATGTTGTTGTACGGCGAAATCAGCTTTTTCTTTAGCCAGGCCATTAGTCTTTAACTCGTCAAACGCCGTAGTAACACGATCGACCTCGAAGAAACAGCCATCCTGCTCTGGATCGCCACCGTTCTCGGCTAAACCAATCTGAACTGAATCTCTGGTTAGAACGGCCGAACGATAGGGGGCATCAGACCGGGAGACAAGCTGAAATCCCAGCACAGTTTCGTAAAAAGGAAGAGCCGCTTCGAGGTCGCGAACGGGCAGATTCAAATTGCCCTGTTGAAAAGGCGATACGTGTTTGATGGTTGCTTTAGCCTGTTGCATAGGGTCAGAATATAGTGGAAGGGGTGTTATCTAATTCATTTGCTGTTTACTGACAGCAAGGTTAACCAATGCTCAACGTAATCTTTTTACGGTGAAGAATTTCAGGTTTTCTAAAACAAAACTCCCGCCGAGCTAGCTCGGCGGGAGTTTCAGATGAGACTCAAAAAACTTACCGGTTGATCGAGACGCTGCCGCTGTTAGCGGTCATGTTTACGGCGATACCGCCCCCGTTGAGTTTACCCCGTACGCGGTCTTTTTCGACATTACCCTCAAAACGGGATAGATTGTCGGGGAGGTTCACCCGGTTGCCACTCAGATTCAGGTCCATGCCTTTGTTAAGGGGCATGTTCACCCGGATGCTGCCCGCGCTGGTGTTCAGCCGGACGTATTCGCCCAGTTTGGTCAGACTTACTTCAACGCTACCGGCGCTGGTGCTGGCGTCCAGGCTGCCCGCTACGTTCGCGAGCCGGACCGAGCCGCCCGATGTACTGGCTTTGATATCGCCGTCGATGTTGTTACCCTGTACGCTGCCACCACTGGTCTGGGCGTCTACGTCTCCTTTCAGGTCCGCCAGTTTAATGCTGCCGCCGGATGTATGCAGCCGTAGTTTCCCCGACGAGGCCGTTGCTTCGATGGAGCCGCCCGAAGTTTGCAGGTCAATACCACCATCCGACTCCGTCTGGCGAATCCGGTCGGCGTGGATCGAACCGCCTGACGTCTGGCCGTTGACGCTGCCCTCAATATCGTTCAGGTGCAGGCTGCCCCCGCTGGTACGGAACCGTTGGTTGCCCGTCAGGGCAGACAGATGAATGGAGCCACCCGAAGTGCGCAGGTCGGTTGTTACGTTTCGGGGGGTGAAAAATTTGAAGCTGATGCTCAGCGAGCGCTGCCAGCGGTCCGTCGCACGGTCGTTACTGTTGTTGTTTCGGCGTTTCACGGTGGCCACGAGTGTACTACCCTCTTTGGCAATCGAAATGTCATAGTCTTTCAGCCGGTCTTCGAGTTCGTCTTTATCCAGGTTGTTCCGTCCATTCCAGTTGTTGGGATGGACATACATTTCGACTCTGGCCTCCTTGCCGGAGCCACCTTCTACGGTCAGGCTACCGCCCGAGGTTTCGGCACGAACAGCGCTGATACCACCCGAGAATTTCTTGGTCAAATAAGGCGTATCCCGATCGTCGAGCGTTTTATTAGGAAGCGTAAAGGCACTCAGCGTCAAGACGCTGGCGCAGGAAAAGGCGAGAAGGAATTGATGACGGTTCATGGCGGTTTCTAGTTTATGCTGGAAAGATGTTCGATTAAGGAAAAGGGTTGCACGGGTGGTGAAAATTTTCGGGTATCACTGGTTCCTGCGGATCTATTTAGTCAATGCGCAGGCTCTTTACGGGATTCATCAGGGCGGCTTTGATTACCTGAACGCTGATGACGATACCGGTCAATAAGGTTAGCACAAGCCCAACCTGAAGAAACGGTAGCCAGCCCAACGTCTCGTGGTAGGCGTAATCGGCAAGCCAATTGGTCAGGAGCCAGTAGGCCAGCGGCCAGGCCAACGCGTTGGCCACGACCATAATCCACGCGTATTCTTTTACGAACAAGAAGACAATGTTGGGCACAGAAGCCCCCAGCACTTTACGGATTCCTACCTCTTTGGTCCGGCGGGTCACACTCAGCGACACCAGCCCTACTACACCCAGAATGACAATTAGTAAAGCTAAGCCCGTAGCTACGTAGGCCGCTTTTTCCAACTGTAGTTCTGTCTGGTACAGCCGCTGAAGCGTCTGATCCATGAAAGCGTAGTCGAATGGTGCATCGGGAAAGAGAGTTCGCCATTTCTGCTCAATACCAGCCAGGGTTTGGCGGGTGCGGCCCGGTGCGATCCGGAATGAGAAGAATCGATAAATGGACGCCTGTTGAACCTGAGCAATGGCCAGCGGCCGGATCGCTTCGTGCATCGTGTTGACGTGGAAATCCTGGACAACCCCACCAATCTGAAACGATTGAGGAAAGTTCTGTATCCGGACCGATTGACCAATTGCGGCTTCGGCTGTTTTGTAGCCCAGGGCTCGAACGGCGGCTTCGTTAATAACCAGGCTGGTTGAGTCGTAGCCACTGTGGTCCTGGTTGAAATACCGACCGCTACGCAGTGGAATCTGATACGTTTGCGCAAAATACTGATCGGTGGTCATGAGCTGCACGCTGGCACCCTGCGTTGAGTCCCTGCCTTCACGATAGAGATTTCCGCTGTTCCCAATGTTCCCGTTAGGAATCTCGAAGGACAGACTTGCCGCCTGGATGCCGGGGAGACGGGCCAACTGATCGCGGGCAACTTCCATCCGGGCCACGCCCTTAGCCGACCAGTCGCGCGGTAGTGAGGAAACCGTCAGTACCGCTTCTTTTTTGAAGCCCAGATCGGTATCGAAGAAATAGGCAATCTGCTGAGAGACGATAATGGCTCCCACGAAGACAAAAATGGCGATGGTAAACTGAACCGTCACTAAAGAACGCCGAAGCCAGGCTCCTTCAGCGACTGATTTTTCCTTGCCCTTCAGTGAATCGGTGGAGGAATAAGCCGACAGACGTAACGCGGGGTAGGCTCCCGCCAGGATGCCAATAACCAGCAGTAAACCCACTATGACCAGGCCGTACTGCCAGGGAAGACTCTGTAACGAGGGAATGGTTTTACCCACTACGTCGCTAAACAGGGGTCGAAACAGGACGTACAAAACCAACGATAGTCCAGCGGATAAGGTCGTTAAGGTAAGCGCTTCGAGTAGGAACTGAACCGTTAACTGCTGACGTAAACCGCCCAGTGCTTTCCGAACGCCAATCTCCCGCAATCGTGACGACGAGCTACCCATCGACATATTGACGAAATTGACAACCGCCATCAGGAGAATGAACACGGCAACCGACGCCAGTGTGATGATCATTTTCCGGATCAGACCGTTGTTGCTCTGCAGGTAGTAATCGGTGAGGGGCGTAACGTAAGCGGTTAGGTTCTTCTGGATATCGGCTGGCGTATTCGTTTTGATGAGCTGAGCCAGCGGTTTTTCCAGGCTCTGCGCAGAAACGCCGGGCTGTAATTCGACGTAGGTAACAATGTATTGATTAAGCCAGGAAGACATTGGGCCTTCTCCCCCGAAGAAATACCTCAGGCTACTCAATGGCATAAAGATCTCATTCTTCTCGGTGAGGAGATTGGAGACCGAATTGGCGGGTAGGGGAGCCAGAACGCCGGTAATCAAAAAAGTTTGCTTACCGGCGGCTGTGGTTTCAACCTGCAACGATTCATTTATTACGTCCGTCCTGCCGAAGTAACGCATGGCTTTGGCCGCCGTAATGACCATCGAATTAGGACCGCTTAGCGCCGTGCGGGGATCGCCATGCAGTAAGGGGAAACCGTACATGGCGAGCAAGGTTGAGTCGCCAATCTGCATGGATTCCCGGGCCTGCGTAGTTCCTTTTGATAACGTAGCACTGGCGCCATAGAACCGATAGAAATTGGCAACCAGGGTGGGGTACTGGGCCTTAAGGGCCGGACCGAGCGGGGCTAGCGTCGTAAAGGCTATGCCCATGTTTTCGTCTTTCCAGTGACTTTGAACAAGATAGTGGCGGTCCGCTTGTCTTAACTGGCGATTCACCTGAAACTCGCTCCAGATGTAGCTGCCGATCAGGAGAAAAAAGGCCAGGCCGGCAGCTAAGCCCGTGATGTTAAGCAGGGAGTAAAACCGACGCTGGAGCAGGTGGCGCCAGGCTATTTTCAGGTAATTGCGCAGCATACGCCTATTGATTCACAGGACGAATCCCTAGATTACGTTCCGTCTCTTTGATGATCGCCTGCTTTTCGCGCTCGGTCTTGCCCAGTACATTGGCGGTGCGTTCGACAATAAGCTCCTCGTTGTCTTTGCGAAAAACGTACTGCATCCACAGGCGTCCGTTTTCCTTGTCTTCCCGAACTAACATTGAGGTCGGAGACACCGCATCGGGCGACAAGGCTGGCGCGCTGATTGGTTCGACTGCCGACCGAACGTAGACCGAATCATTATCGATCAGGACGGTTGATTCCTGCGTGCTACGGATGTCCCGTTCACGCTGGGCAGACTGCTGAGCGATGGTCTGACTACCAAGTAAGCAAAGGATGACTAACAGGAGATTTTTCATAAAACCAGCAGAAGTTAGTTGGTTGAGCTACTCTGCCAGAACCATACTCGCTAGGATCGTGCCATTTATGATAATGGTTTGATGGTGAGATTTTTAGCTTCTGGATAAATGAGAAAAACGTCCGCTGTCGGACAGTATTTCGTACGACAGCGGACAGTCAAGGGGTGGGGGCGAAGGGCAGCAGTAACAGCCCCCAACCCCTTGCCCCATACCCCTTACTCACTCCGTAGACTCTTCACCGGATTGACCAGCGCGGCCTTGGCACTCTGAAGACTCACGGTAAGGACCGCAATGCCTACGGCGAATAAACCAGCCAGGGCAAATACCCACCAGGTGATGTCGACCTTATACGCAAAATCCTGTAGCCAGCGGTGCATGCCGTAATAGGCAAGGGGAGACGCAATACCGATGGCCACGAATACCAGTTTGAGGAAATCTTTGGAAAGTAACGTAACGATACTAACTACACTGGCACCGAGTACCTTACGGACGCCGATTTCTTTGGTGCGTTGTTCGGTCGTAAACGTCGCCAGACCAAACAGTCCCAGGCAGGCAATGAAAATGGCCAGTGCCGATCCAACTGTGAACACCCGGCTATACTGCCGCTCGTTCTGGTACTGACGGTTGTAGTTCTCGTCGGCGAAGAAGAACTCGAAGGGGTTGCCGGGGTAAGCGGCTTTGTAGAGCTGTTCCAACTGGGTTAGTTTGTCCTGCACCTGATTGGTAGTTAATTGAACCGTCAGATCGCTGACCGACCGGCGAGGCAGAAAAACGACGGGCTGTATGGCCTGCTGTAAACCTTGATGGTGGTAGTCGGCGATAACACCAACGATCTCGAACGCTTGCCCCCAATTAAGCCGTTGTCCGACTGACTGACCGGCCGACGCGAAGCCCAGTTGACGGGCCCCCGTTTCGTTGATCATCACTTTCGCGCTCTTCTCGTAGCCCAACTCCGCTTCCTGTGTGGTGAAATTCCGACCAGCTATCAGTTTGATTTCGTAGGTCGTCAGGAACCGATCGTCAATGATTCCCATCGAATACGATTTCTTGTCGTCGCCCGGCCGCGGGTTTTGTTTTGTAATCCCGTCGGCGGTGAAATTGTAAAAATTGCCGGGTACAATGCTCGTCTGACAAAAGCTTTTAACGTAGGGAAGCTGGCTAAGCTCGTCTTCCAGGACAGCCGTTGCTGGGGTAAACGAACCGTTCTGGGCTAACGCTGGTCCTTTGATCACAACGCGCTGCGTCAGCCGGACACCGAGGTCTTTGTTCTGCATGTACTGAAGCTGCCGGTACAGCACCAGCGTGGCAATAACCAGCGCAATCGATGCGCTGAACTGCGCGACGACCAGCGTTTTGCGGAGCCAGCCATTCTTACCGCCCTGATACGTCCCTTTTAGTGTCTGGATGGGCTGAAACGAGGTCATCGTGAAGGCCACGTAACCGCCCGATGCGATTGCTCCGATCAGCAGCAAAGCCAGCCCGACCAACCAGAAACCATCGAGGTCGAGCTTGTCGAGTGACAAATCCTTCTGAATAAATTCGTTGAACGATGACTGGAGCACCGTAACCAGCAGCAAGGCCAGCAAGAAGCCCAGCCCGTTCAGCAGCAGCGATTCGCCCAGAAACTGCCCAATAAGCTGACCCGGTCCAGCCCCGATTACTTTACGGACGCCCACTTCTTTGGCCCGCTTCAAAGCACCTGCCGTCGACAAGTTGACGTAATTAAACCAGGCAATCAGCAGGACCAGTCCGGCGATGCCACTCAGTATGTAGACAAAACCCAGGCTGCCACTGGTCTGATAATCGTCGCTCAGCGAAGAAGCCAGATGCAATGTGGTTGCTGGCTGAACGATGAACCGGTTTTGCTCATCTGGATTACGTTGCTTAGCCAGTGTATTGATCTTTGCTTCCAGCGCCTTGTAATCCGCCGGAACGCCGGGGGTACGCTCCGGAAGTTCCAGGAAGGTGGTCAGGTACGTACCGTAAAAACTATCGAGCCGCGCCCAGTCATTCCCGTTCAGATTAGCTGGGTTCGCCAGCGTTTGTAACGCAAACACGGCATCGAACGACAAGTCCGAATTTTGGGGAATGTCGGCGTAAACGGCCGTAACGGTGTACAGCGTTTTACCGAACTGGTTATTAAGGGTCAGGGTCTGACCGATCGGGTTTTGCGCCCCGAAACATTTGTGAGCCTGCGACTGGGACAGCGCAACCGTATTGGGCTGGACAAGCGCCGTAGTGGCTGTCCCTTTGATGAGCGGGAACGTAAAAAGCGTGAAGAAACTAGCATCGGCATACGCCAGCTTACTTTCCCGAAATGACTGAAGGGAACGAGCTTCGGGAAAGCTTACAATGCCGTTGGCCGAATTCTCCGCGATGCGGCAAAAATTACGTACCTCCGGGAGTTTTTCCTTCGCCAGCGGACCGACGGGCGGAGACATGGCTGACCAGATATCGCCCGACTTGCTTTGGGTGAGTAATCGATACAGCGTCGGCAGGTTTTTATGGAACTGGTTGAAGCTCCGCTCGTAGGCGACGTACTCCAGAATAAACACAAAGGCTGTGATGCCGAGCGCCAGACCAGCAATGTTGATCAGGGAGAAAACCCGGTTCTTGCGTAACGTACGCAGCGCGATTTTGAGGTAGTTCTGTAGCATGACCAACGCGTATGTGTCAAGGTTAGGAAATAGTCCGTGTCAAGACAGTTACAAATGGTGTACCAGTAGGATAATATACTGATTATCAGTGTACTTTATTTGTTTTAATACAGAAAACGTCCGCTGCCGGACAAATTCCTGTACGACAGCGGACGATGAAACTAATACGGTTTGACAAGTAGCGCGTTTACCAGTAGTAAATACAGGATAAATCAACTTGTCGGTTATGCCTCGTTCCTCAGACCGGGTGGCCGGAGCCATGACAGCAAGAGCCGACGACTTTCACGACCGTGTACTTATGTAGGACTTTCGCTTACAGGGTAAAAATGGCAACTTCAGCCGATGTGCTAACCAATAGATCACACGCCTTAGCTGATGCAGACAAGACAACTACCCTCGTTCGCTTTACGACTGGTTGCTTGCAGAAAATGAGTACGGTACGTTGAACGGTTTGATTGATAACCCTGACCGGCGTACATTGGCTGCGTGTTGTGTGCCAGCGCACCAGGGGGCACGTCAGTTAACAAACCCTCCCTTCGTAAGGCTGCATTCATCCCTGGCTATCATCAACGATTGACGAACAAACCCAATCCGGCACTGACGCTCCCAAAGCAGCTCGCTCAGTGTCATCGTCAAACAGGCACTTTGATCTCCATTGATACGTATGAACCAACTTTCTTCAGAACATAACATTTTAGACCTGTTTCGGCTCCACGGACAAACGGCCCTGGTGATCGGAGGGAACCGGGGACTCGGTCTAGCGATGGGACAGGCACTGGCCGGAGCGGGGGCTAACCTGGTCATTGCCGCTCGTGATGAAGCAATCAACCATGAGGCCGTAGAAATGCTTCGCGCACGCTATGCCATCGAATGTATCAGCACCAAGTGTGATATAACGGATGAGAACAGCGTTAAGGCTGCGGTAAGCCAGAGCGTCGATCACTTTGGTAAGATTGATGTCCTGATCAACTCGGCGGGGATCAACATACGGGGGGGGATTGAGGAACTCTCCCTCGATGAGTTTACCCGCGTACAGCAGGTGAACGTCACCGGTACCTGGTTGGCCTGTCGTCAGGTGGTGCCGATCATGAAGCAGCACGGCTACGGCCGCATCATCAATATGGGGTCGATGCTGGCGTTGATCGCCCTTCCTGACCGAACGCCTTACGCCACCAGTAAAGGGGCTATTCTGCAACTGACTCGCGCGTTAGCCCTGGAAGTTGCCCAGACGGGTATCACCGTCAACGCCATCTTACCCGGTCCCTTCGCTACCGAGATCAATCTACCCCTGCTAAACGACCCTGACAAGTACCAGGCCTTCATCAACAAAATTCCCCTGGGACGCTGGGGCGAATTGCACGAAATTGGGGGCATCGCCCTTTACCTGGCCAGCCGGGCCTCTAGTTACGTGACAGGGGCTGGTTTTTCAATCGACGGTGGTTGGGTCGCTCAGTAACCAAAGGGTTTAGTCATGATTCCTTCCGATATGTACCGGTACGATGAAGCCCCCGGTTCGTAGACGGTGCTGACGGTTGGTCAGATGCCGGATACGAACCGGACAAGTAGCCGTCGACACCGGATAGCGTTGCCTCACGACTCCTCGTTTACGTACTGCCGCCAATTGTGCTGCTCCCGGAATCCCAGTACCTCCCGGATTTTACGATTGGAAAACAGCGCTTCGTGCTCCCCCAATTCGCGCGTAATGGGTACCCCTGGAAAGAATCGGCTGGCCAGTTCCTGGCTGGGAATAATGGCCCCGTTGTGATCGTTTCCTGCGTTAAAAACCTGGTAGCCAAGGCCGTCTTTTTGCAGACACAGATCTACAATCTGGCCCAGATCACGCGCATCGATGTAACAAAAAACATTCCGTCGTCGCACGTCAGGGTGAGCAAAATAATGGGGAAACAACTCGGCGTACTCGTGGGGCTCGATCACATTGCCGATCCGCAACGCGTAGATATCAATACCCGACCGGCGCTGAAAGCTGCGCGCCGTTTTCTCGTTGACTACCTTAGATAAACCGTAGCTATCCATGGGATCAACATCGTAGTCTTCCTCGAGTGGCAAGACATGGGGGCTGGTCTGGCCATACGAAAAACAGATGCCATAGGTGGTCTCCGAGGAGGCAATGACAATCTTGTTGATGCCTAACTTGACGGCTGCTTCGATGACATTGTAGGTGCCAATCGTGTTAACCCGAAACGTTTCATTATCGGGTTTGAGCAGAATCCTGGGTACGGCCGCGAAATGAACGACCGCATCAAATTTAGGTACGCCCTGACCGAGATCCAGTTCGTCTAAGCTGGCATACGACGTCATGGCGTTGAACACCTGCCCCGAATCGGTAATATCAGCGATGAGATTATTGACCCCCGGGTGAGTCAACGGAGTTAGGTCAACATTCAGTACGGTATGGCCCTGATCGAGCAGGTACGGTACTACGTGCTTTCCAGCTTTTCCTGATCCCCCGGTAAACAATATTCGTTTTTTAGTCATGCGCATGGGACAAATTATAGTACGATGTGCCGCCCCTGCCCGCTGACAGTCGGCGACTTCTTAAACACGTTGCTATTCGTGGTAGTATGCTGGTTATTAATTAGTCAACCCCAGTAGTTGTCTGAGTTCTTTGACCAAGCTACTGTGCGCTAGTGGCCAGTAGCCGTTTAGGAATTGCCTTTCCAGATCTAGAATTCAGCTACCCCCTCAGTCGCAGCTTACGAAGGCAGAGAACGGGTAGTGCCCTACTGGGATACGGTCAATGTCGGCTGAAAGGACGAGTGCGCTCGTTGCGAAACCGGTTGATTGCCGTGACCGGGTCACGGCAATCAACCAGTCATTATCGCTGGAATTTCCAGTAATGCATAATCCCGTATTCAGCCCGGCTCCAAAGCTGCATCAACGCATTCTGCCTACCGCTTTGGGGTTCGTGGACGAACGAGTAAGCTTACCGGATTTCACCCAAAAGAAAGCTTAAGGCTGGCCTTTCCCGCCTGCCGCTCCGTAAACCTGCCCCGTCGCGTAACTAGCATCGCTGGCTGCTAATTGGACATAAATCGAGGCTAACTCGGCTGGCTGGCCGGGCCGCCCCAGCGGTGTATCCCCGCCAAAGCTTTTGAGCTTCTCTGCGGTTGCCCCACCGCTGGGCTGCAACGGTGTCCAGATGGGACCCGGTGCTACGCCATTGACGCGAATCCCTTTGGGGCCGAGTTGCTTAGCCAATGACTTCACGAAATTCATCGTAGCCGCCTTTGTCTGGGCATAGTCATAAAGATTAGCCGAGGGATCATAGGCCTGCTCGGAGGTCGTGCCAATAATGGCTGAGCCAGCGGGCATGTGCGGCAGGGCGGCTTTAATGATCCAGAATGGTGCGTAGATGTTGGTTTTTATGGTGGCGTCAAAATCCTCCGAAGTGATATCTAAAATCGATTCACGAGCTTGCTGACGCGCAGCGTTGCTGACTAAAATATCCAGGCCACCCAGGCCCTTCACTGCTTCGTCGACTAGCCGTTTGCAGAACGCTTCGTCACGGATATCGCCAGGAATCGCAATGGCTTTTCTGCCTTCTTTTTTGATCAGCTCAATGACTTCTTTGGCGTCAGCTTCTTCCGCGGGCAGGTAATTGATGGCTACGTCAGCTCCTTCGCGCGCATACGCAATGGCTGCTGCCCGGCCCATGCCCGAATCGCCACCCGTGATCAAGGCTTTGCGCCCGGCCAATCGACCTGAACCCTTATAGCTGGTCTCCCCGTGATCGGGTCGAGGATTCATTTTACTGACCAGGCCGGGCCAGGGTTGCATCGGGGTATTGAAGGGAGGTTTGGGATAGTTGGTGGTCGGATCGACCAGAATTGGCGCAGCGCTGGACGTGTCGGAGTCTGGGGTTGCCAATACCGGGGCTGCTAGCATCGAAGCGGCTAAACCACTGCCAATTCCGCCAATAACTTGGCGTCGGCTTAATTGATTGTCATTCATTAGAAAGTATTGTTGAGTACGTTAAACAAACGATTCTATAGTCGAGACAGAATCGTTTGTTTAACAGCGAGTACCACGTTAAGGTTACGTTTTTTAGCCTGTAGTTGCCAACTGGGTCGTTTCTTCTAGGTACCCTTCCGCGACAGACCAGGAGTCGTAGGCCAAAAATGAAGACAAACGATCGTTAAGGGATCGTTCAGTATACTATAAACTAACGTGAACTATAAGATTGATGTACTGATAAAAGGGAATATGTAGAAGCGTTCTTAATGGATAGGGCGCTCAACCAGCCGGAGTTTGGCTACTACGGGATTACGCGTTGAGGGCTGGCTAAACTGGTTGGCGCAAAGATTTGCAGGGGCGCATTGTTGCGGGCAACCAGCCAGCGCGGGCCGTTTGCAGTCTTGATCAATTTTATGTCCCGTACTTCGCCCGTCAATACAAAACCGGTTTTGTCCGATGTAAGCGCTGCAAACGGTGCCTGAGCGTTCGGATTCGCCGTCTGATTGCGGAGCACCAGGCCATAATCGGCGTCGTACCGTCCCTGGTACGTACTCACTCCGTAGAAGTTGCCTCCCGCCAGCAGATCAGTTTTCCCGTCGTTGTCAACGTCAGTCATGGCAAAGGAGAATAGTTTCGATACTTGGGCCATTATGGGCAGGGGCCTGACCACGAACTGACCATTCTGGTTGTCGAGGTACACCGACGCAACCTGATTGACTACGTGTTTTTCGGCGTCATCCAGCTCGCCCGCGTCGAAAATCTCCTCAACCGTTTTACCGGCGATTTTCTGGTAATTCGTGAATTTACGATTGATGATCCCCGGCATCTGTTTGCTTAGTTCGTCCTTGAAGGCGACCGGGTACCACTTCGAGTCACCGTCTTCATCGGTTCGCTTGTACGCCAGAATGTGGTCAACCGTTTGGTTCCCGTCAAGATCCTTAACCCACATCGCCAGTTCGGGCGCTGACTCCTTGTTAAACTTGCTGTTCAATCCCAGATTGCCGGCTACCAGATCCAGGTCACCGTCGCCATCAAAATCAGCCGCCGTTACGCACTGCCAGAAGCCGGTGAGGGCTGCGTCCGGACCGGCTACGTCAGCACGTGGTACCAGCTTGCCGCCCTGGTTGTTGAAAATCCGAATAGGCATCCAGTCGCCTACTACGACCAGATCCGGGCGTTTGTCTTTGTCCAGGTCCGCCCAGACGGCGTCGGTGACCATACCCGCCCGGCGGAGTTCCGGGGCAAGCTGGTCAGTTCTGTCGCTGAAGCGGCCCCGACCATCGTTGATCAGCAGGTAGGAGCGGGGGCTCCTGCCGTACGCCTGGGCTTGGACCCGCCCGCCGACGAACAGGTCCAGGTCGCCATCCCCGTCAACATCGCCGGCACGAACGCAGCTTTTGTTGTCGTACATAGGCGGCAGGCCCGTTGAGCGGCTGAACTGTCCTTTGCCGTCGTTAAGGTATAGCCGATCAAGAAGCTGGAGGGCCTGACCGGAGAACTCGTTTCCTCCGGATACGACGTATAAATCGAGGTCTTTATCACCATCGGCGTCAAAGAAGAGCGCATCGACGTCTTCGCTCAGCGAGTCGGCTACAAAAGCTGGCTGCTTCGACGGGCGAAATTGTCCGTTAGGTTGCTGTATCTGCAACACCCCGGTCTGCCACTTGCCACCACCGGCGTAAAAATCCTCCAGCCCATCGCCATTTACGTCGCCGACGGCAAGTTTGGGGCCTTCCGTCGAGACCTTGAAGGGCATCAGCGACTCCCGGAAGAAATCGTAATAATCGGTGTTCTCCCGATGGGTATATGCCGTCGGGTATTGATCCGTTACCTCGGTGAACAGGGTGGGCGTTTGTGGGGTGAATTGGTACCGACTGGCATCAAGCGTTGCCTGCGCCTGCTGTAGAACGAGCTGCTGGTTCGTCTTAACGTTGGTGCGAACTTCCATCCGCTGGTTAGGCCAGATAACGATCAGGGAATCGATAAGCTGTTGGTTTCCCAGACCAAACGTCAGCACCGGCTCAACCGACGATTCGAAACCACGGGTGGGCATCAGCTGCTGTAACTGAAGACCATTCTTGGTTTTTAGAATCACTTTGGCGCCCACGCCGAACGCATTCGGCTTGCTGCCCTGCAAGCTGACCCGCACGTAATGGTTGTCCGGGAATAGTTCGTTCGTATGATTCAGATAAACACCACCCGGCTCATTCATGTCGTTGGTGATCAGGTCCAGGTCCCCGTCATTGTCCAGGTCAGCGTAGGTTGCCCCGTTCGAAATACTCGACTGATCGAAGCCCCAATCCAGCGACTTATCCTCGAACTGAAGATTGGGCGTCCCCCGGTAAAGGTAATTGTGGACCTTGCCTTCGGGCATAAGCCCAATCGCCTTGTCGCTTACGGACTGGGACGTGCTCATGGCCATCTGAACCGAATCATTCATCACGTACTTAATGTAATCCAGGTTGTTCGGCCGACGCGGAATACCATTCGCGATAAACAAATCTTTGATACCATCATTGTCGTAATCGGCCAGCAGGGGCGACCAGCTCCAGTCGGTAGCGGCCACACCCGCCATGGCGCCTACGTCGATGAAGCGTTTTCCGCTCATATTCAGCTGTAGGCAGTTGCGGCTGTACTGGTTCATGTACCCGTACGACAGTTTGTAGAGATAAATATCAAGCAGATCTTCGCCCTGCGATGATTTTTCCACCGTTTCGTCGGCCGGGTACATATCCAGCGTCATCACATCGGGGAATCCGTCGTTGTTGACGTCACCGATGTCATTTCCCATCGAAAAGCGGCTAACGTGGGCGAACGCATTCTGAGCCTGCTCCGTGAACGTAGGGCCGCTCGTCTGTTTGCCGCCCTTATTGACGTAGTAATAATCGTTCTCGTGAAAATCGTTGGAAACGTAAATGTCCTCCCAGCCATCGTTGTTCAGGTCGGCCACGGATATGCCCAGGCCGTAGCCCATAGCCGCGCCGTAAATACCGGCCTGCTCACTGATGTCCTTAAACTTGACCGACTTCGCTGTTGTCGACTGCCCGGTTGAGACAAGCGGATTCTCGAACAGGTAATCGCCCGATTCCGGCTGGCGGGTGGTTCGCGTGGCAGCCCGGTCGTAGCTGCGCGAGGTATGAACGGCGTGATTGAGCAGAAAGCAGTCCAGGTCCCCATCGTGATCGTAATCAAAAAAAGCGGCCTGCGTGGAAAAACCGGTAAAATCTAGCCCATACTCCGCAGCTTTCTCGCTGAACGTAGGCCGTCCGTCCGGGCCATTGCCATTGTTGATGTAGAGTTCGTTATTGCCTTCCAGCCCTTTGTAGTTGCCGACCGCGCAGACGTAAATATCCAGGAGTCCGTCGCCGTTGACGTCGGCCATTGTAACACCCGTCTGCCAGTCCGAAAAGCCAGCCACGCCCGCCTGTTCGGTAATGTCCTCAAACTTCGGAGCCTGCCCCGGTTCGGTTTTGTTCAGGTACAGCCGGTTCTGACCCTGATTCGATACGAAGTACAGATCCGGTTTGCCGTCATTATTAACATCCCCCGCCGAGACGCCCCCACCATTGTAGAAGTACAGGTATTCCAGGATATTTAACTTGGTGGTACCGGTCACCTGATTGACGAACGAGACGCCCGTTTGGGTAGAGTCCAGCTTCGTGAATAAGGTAGGTCCGGTCTTTTTGGTACAGGAAAGGCAGGCACTAAGAACAACTGAAAGGAGTACGCCTGAAAAAATTGACTTCATTATCTACGAATATACGATGGGAATCGGTCAGGGCTTTCGGGGGGCGAAAATCTGAGCCGGTGCATTATTTTTTGCCAGTACAAACTGGCCCTGGGCCAGCCGTTTCAACCGACGAACCTGCCCGCTGGATACGAACCCGGACGTTTTTGCGGGCATGGTGGTAAACTGTCCGTTACCCAGGCCTTGCAACACGAGGCCATAGCTGGCGTCGTACCGGCCTAGCTCTGGCAAGACGTCATAAAAATTGCCCGCCAGCAACAAATCAGGCTTGCCGTCGCTGTTGACGTCGCTTAGCTCGATGCCACAAACCGGCGACAACTGTGCTTCCAATGGTAACGGTCTGACAGTCAGGCTACCCTTGCCGGTGTTAAGTAGAACGACGGATTCAGCCAGATTTGCCTGTCGTATTACGGCGCTACGTAACTGGGTCTCGTCGAGCAGTTGGTCGAGTGGTTTCCCGGCGTAGTCCGTGTATTTGACGTACTTTTTCTTGATACCCGGCATCTGCTTCTGAAACTCCTGCTTCAGTAGCATCGGGTATAATTTTCCGGTTTCGTCGGCGCAGTTGATGATCTGTTCAATAGTACCGTTCTGGTCGAAGTCGGCCGTATACAGTTCTGCCGGAGTTGTTTGCGTGGCTTTGATACGGCTGTTGGTGCCCAGGTTACCCAGGATCAGGTCCACATCACCGTCGTTATCGACGTCGCCTGCCTTGATGCAGTTCCACCAGCCGCTCGTTTTCAGTGGGGTATTGGTCTGGCTTGTGATTGCCTGTTCGTGACGTAACACAAGTTTGCCCCGCTGATTATCGAAAACCATAATGGGCATCCAGTCGCCGACAACGATCAGTTCGGGGAACGTATCGGCGTTCAGATCGGCCCAGACGGCACTGGTTACCATGCCCAGCTGAGTCGCCTGGGGCAGGTATCGTTTGGTGTAGTTTTTGAAAACGCCCGTCCCATCGTTGACCAGCAGGTAACTGGACGGGGCATAGCCGTACTGACCCGGAATCATCCGGGAGCCGACAAACAGGTCAAGGTCGCCGTCGTGGTCAAAGTCGGCGGCTGTTACGCAGGAGCCACTGGCCGCCAGACTGGGGAGCCGCGTGTCCCGGCTGAAGGTGCCACGTCCATCGTTGACATAAAGTCGATCCTGCAATTCGTCGGCTTCGGGGGCAAATTCGTTGCTACCCGACACAACGTACAGATCCTGGTCGCCGTCCTTGTCCGCGTCGAAGAACAGCGCATCGACCGCTTCGTACTGCCGGTCCTGTTGCATCGCGAGTGGCGTTTTGTCGACAAACCGACCGTCAGCCTGCTGAATCATCAGTTTATGCGGCTTCCCGGCCGCACTACCGAAAAATACGTCGTCCAGTCCGTCGCCGTTGACGTCGCCAACGGCCAGCGCGGGCCCTTGCGTCGACAGCATCTGCTTTAGCAATGGATCACGGTTATAATCGATGAACGCACTTTCCTGATGTGTATAGATTAGTCCACTGCGCGTCGTTACGTCGGTAAGCAGCGGTGAGGCCTGGTATTGAGCGGCCGTCCAGGTTGCGGTGGCGTCCTGCTGGCGGAGCGTCAACAGCTGGTTGGCCTTTGGTTGTCGAATCGTCTGCGTACGATCGTCGGGCCAGACAACCACCACCGAATCAATACGGGACTGTTTACCCAAACCAAACAGAAGCGACAGATCCACCGACGATTGAAAGCCCCGGTTCGGCATTTGCTGGAGACGCTGCTGGCGCGGATTACCGCTCGAATCCGGTCCGTAGACGTAGACGCTGGCCCCGATGGCGTTACGATTCTTCTGCGTTCCGATCAGGTTCACTTTCAAGTAATTTACGTCTGTTTTCTCCCGCGACAGGTTTTTGTAAACAGCCACCGGGCCGTTGACATTGTTGACGATCAGGTCCAGATCCCCGTCGTTATCCAGATCGCCGTAGGCCGCCCCGTTGGAAAAGTCAGGTTCGCCAAGTCCCCAATCTACTGCTTTGTTGACAAACTGCAGATTACCGGTATTGCGAAACGCGTAGTTGGGGACGGGTTCGGATGGGGCCTGATCCAGAAACTTTTTCGGGTCTAGGGTTCCCTGCCTGGCAATCTGAATCATGTTTTCGCGGTCGGCCAGGAAGCTAACGAAATCCTGATTGGTCAGGTCTTTGGCGATGCCGTTGGCCACGAAAATGTCTTTCTGCCCATCATTGTCCATGTCGAAAATCAGCGCACCCCAGCTCCAGTCGGTGGCATGTACGCCGGCAAAACGGGCTACATCACTGAACATTGGCATAGCTGATTTGCCACCCGCTCGCGCCGAGCTGCCCCGGTTCAGGTGCAGCATATTCTGCATGTACTGATAATGAAAGTCGCGCCCGAGCTTGAGCTGAAACAGGTCATAGCTTTCAAAAGTCGACGTTAGTTTCAACCGCCGGTCGTTACCGGGCAGCATGTCCGTTACGAAAATATCGAGTTGCCCATCGTTGTTGACGTCGGCAATATCGGCGCCCATCGACGACAGGCTGATGTGCGGCATCGACTCCTTAACGGCTTCCTGGAACGTACCGTCGTGGTTGTTGAGGTATAGGTAATCGCGCTCGTAAAAGTCGTT
This sequence comes from Spirosoma sp. KUDC1026, assembly GCF_013375035.1. Classification (NCBI taxonomy): domain Bacteria; kingdom Pseudomonadati; phylum Bacteroidota; class Cytophagia; order Cytophagales; family Cytophagaceae; genus Spirosoma; species Spirosoma sp. KUDC1026. The sequence continues at coordinate 2,183,347 of NZ_CP056032.1, forward strand.
GGAGATATAAACGTCCGGCCAGTTATCGTCGTTAACGTCGCCGATCGTTATACCCAGCCCAAAGCCAATCAGACTACCGTAAATACCGGCCTGCTCACTGACATCGGTGAAGCGATTGCCGTCGTTGCGAAACAGTTTGTGTCCACCCAGCGAATCGCGTTCGTTCCGGATATTGGCGTATTGCAGGCGCGAGACGGGAATGAAACTGTTGTTGAGCAGGTACATATCCAGGTCGCCATCCCGGTCGTAGTCGAAGAAAGCCGCGTGCGTGGAATAGCCCCGGTCGTCCAGGCCGTACTCGCGGGCTTTCTCCGTAAACGTAAGGTCTCCGTTGTTGATGTACAGTTCGTTAGCTCGGTCGTCGCCGGGACGGATACCGGCATTACAGACGTACAGATCAAGCAAGCCGTCGCCGTTAACGTCGGCGAAGGTAGCGCCCGTGCTCCAGGCCCGTTTGCCGCCAACGCTGGCCTTTGCGGTAATGTCGTCAAACTGCATGGGTGCCGTTCCCTGCTTGCCTTTGTTGAGGTACAGTTTGTTGTCGCCCATATTGGCGATCAGAAAGACATCGGCGTAGCCATCGTTGTTAACGTCGCCGATGGCGACCCCGCCCCCGTTGTAGAAGTTGCGGTAATTGAAAATGTTGAATTCTTTATCGTCGGTTACGGTGTTGGTAAACGAAATGTTTGTTACGTCGGCTGATAATTTTTCGAAGAGCCTGCCTTCCGTATTCGGATCGGTCTGGCAACCGATGAGACTGTAAAGCAGCAGGATTAATAAGCGGACACGCATGGAAATCTGTTTCCTGGTAATAAAACAGACTTGATAGGCAGAAATACCCATCAAGTCTGTCTGATAAAACGTAAGCGAAGATAGCGTTAGTACCCCGGATTCTGTTTCAGCAGGGGATTACTTGACAACTGCGTGGCCGGAATGGGGAATACCCGGCGGCTGGGGTCACGGCTGACCAGTTCGAAGGGCGTATTGAAGTTTTCGGACTTGGTTGTCCAGTTGCCTTCCCATTTCCCAAACCGGATCAGGTCGCTCCGACGCCAGCCTTCCCAGGTCAGCTCCCGACCCCGCTCAGCCAGTACATCGTCCAGTGTCAACGCTGTCGCTGCCGCCAGCCCCGCCCGTAGCCGTACCGGATTCAGCGACGTCAGCGCCGTAGCCGTGTTGCCCAACCGTAGCGAAGCCTCGGCCTTCAAAAGCAGTACGTCGGCATAACGCAGAATTGCCCAGTCGTTATCCGCATTATTACCAGGAAGGTTTGACTGAACCTGGTACTTGATCAGCCGGACACCTTCGTTCTGGGCTGCTTTTTCAATGGAGTTGATCTTGGGCGTAAAGTTCAGCGTCTTGTTGGTTTCGCCCGTTACCGCATCGTTGTAAATGATCGGACTACCATTTTTATCCGTCTGAACACCCTGAAGCCACTGGTTCTTCCGTACGTCGTTGCTGGCGAACGTACCGTAGAAATCAGCGTAGGTCGCGTAGCCATTCCAGGGGCTGTCGGCCCCCAGGCTGTACTTCGCCTTGAACGTGGGGTGCAGCGTCTCCATCGTCAGGTTATTACCGGTGGCGTAGTTTTTATCGAAAACGCCGACGATGATATTCTCCACGTTGGCACCATTGCTCTGGTTGTTCGTCGCGAACAGGGCAAAAAAGTCGCTGTTCAGCTTGTACCCGAGCTTGGTAACCGCGTCGCAGGCCGTTATGCAATCCTGCCAGCGGGCCGTTCCGGTATACACTTCAGCGTTGATGTACAGTTTAGCCAGCAGCGCCTGAGCCGCTCCCTGGGTCATCCGGCCGTACGTTTCGGTACTGATGTCGGCTCTCAGGTCGGGCAGGGCGGCTTTCAGTTCGCTTTCAATGAACGTAAACACATCCTTTCGCTCACTTTGCGCCACGCTGCCCGCCGGGCTGGATTCGGTAATGATGGGGACCCGGCCGAAGAAATCGCAGAGGACGTAATAATACCAGGCCCGCAGCGTACGCAGTTCGGCCACGGTCGTCGTTTTACCAGGAATGGTCAGCGTACTGGCGTTCAGGTAGGAGAGGTACAGGTTTGTCTGAGCAATACCCGTGTAGGCATAGTTCCAGGCATCATTGATCTGCGGGGGCGTTACCGACGAGAAATCATGCCGCGCAAACTTTTGCCACCGGCCATCGTCGAACCAGTCGGGTCCGCGCGTCGGCACGACCATTTCGTCGGAAGCCGCTTCGTTGCAGGTCCGTACGGAGTTGATGGCATATCGAAGCTGACCGTATGCGGAGCCAACGATCGAGTTCAGTTCGTCGGCCGACGCCGGAAATTTGTCGGCCGATGCCTGGTTAAAGACCTGCGAATCCAGCCCGGTGCAGGCCTGGCCGACAAGGGCAATGCCAAGTAAACTGGCAACAACGGAATTTTTCATACAGATTAAGTTCAGGTTTAGAAGGCAACAGAAACACCCAGCACAAATGACCTCGTCCGTGGATAGAAGCTTACGGGATCGATACCCGGCGACAGGTTGACGCTATTGTCGCCCGGCCCGCCGTACACATCCCGCGATGAGCCCGTCCGCAACTCTGGATCAATGCCGCGGTACTTGGTGATCACGAACAGGTTCTGGCCGGAAACGTACACCTGTGGGTTTCGAACGTACCGATCAAGACCCGGAATCCGGTAGCCCAGCCGGAAATTATCGAGCCGGATGAACGATGCATCTTCGATCCAGAGGCTGGACAGCTGCGAGGCTACCCCCTGCCCGATACCACTCTGGAAAGCGTAAGCCAGTACGTTGTTTCCGGGGAAGTTGCCGGGATTGGCGTATAGCAGGTACGGGCCGTTCAGGGCTTTCTGGCCCAGCGAACCCCGGAAGAAGAAATTCAGATCGAAGTTGCCGTACTGGAAATTGTTGTTCCAGCCCAGCGTCATGTACGGCTGCGAGCTGCCCAGGTACGTCCGATCTTTACCGCCCGGATCGCGACCGCCACCCCCGTTGTCTTCGTAGACGTAGTTACCCCGTTCATCAAAGCGCAGGAAACGGGCGGTATAAAACTGTCCAATCGGATAGCCCTCCTGAAGTACGATCGGGAACGTGTTGGCAAAACCACCCTGTCCGCTACCAATGCCGCCGTACGTGGTTGGATTAGCCGTATTGTACTTGTAGAAGTCATTGGTTAGCGACACTACCCGGTTGCGATTGTGCGCTACGTTGAGCGTTGTCTGCCAATTAAACTTGCCTTTGTCGATAACCTGGTAAGTCAGGCTCAGCTCGACGCCCCGGTTGTTGACCCGCCCGACGTTGGCCAGTACACTGCCCACCACCGCTGTCAGGTTTTCGGAGCCGTACTTCTGACCAATCGACAGCGGGTAGTTGAACAGCAGATCCCGCGTGTCTTTGTTATAAAATTCCAGCGAGCCCTGCACCCGATTGTTGAACAGCGCAAAGTCGAAGCCCAGGTTGGTCATGGCCGAGGTTTCCCACTTCAGATCGGGGTTGGCGTTCTGCGTAAAGGCGTAGGCCGACCGGAAGCCGCCGTTGGTTGGATAGAAACCGCTCTGCGAAAAAATCAGCCGGGAGGCATAATCGCCGATACCGTCCTGGTTACCCGTAACGCCGTAACCCAGTCGAATTTTCAGGTCGTTGACCACGCTGCTGTTTTTCAGGAAGGGCTCCTGACTGATCCGCCAGCCTACAGAGAGCGAAGGAAACACGCCCCACCGGTTGTTGGCCCCGAACCGTGACGAACCATCCCGGCGAATGTTGGCCGTCAGCAGGTATTTTTCGTCGTAGGAATAGTTGAGTCGACCCAGTAAACCCACCAGGATAGCCTCGTACTTGTTCGACCGAACGACCCGCGTGTTACCGCCATCAGGCAGGGGATTCCCCGCTTCCAGGTTGTTATAGCCGAAGATGTCGGGGAAGTCGCGGTTTTCGGCAAACATCTCCTCGCTGCCCAATTTCTGGTAGGTATGCCCGGCCAGTACGTTCAGGCTGCTTTTGCCGAACGTCGCGTTATAGCTGATTGTCGACTCAATGAGTTTGTCGATTACTTCGCGCTGGAACCGGTTGGCCAGCGATTTACCCGTGTTCGCGTAGCCGCGGAACGTGCTGGGAACGAAATACCCCGAGAAGTAGTTGAAATCGCTCAGCGATGCGTTGACGCCTACTTTCAGCCCTTTGAGCACCTCCAGTGACACCTTGCCGTTGACCAGCGTTTGCTTCTCTTTGGCGTCGTTGGTGATCTGCGAGATCCGCGCTACCGGGTTCTCTTCCTCGATCTGTGGGCTGGCCAACTGGAAGAATGAACCATCGGCATTATAGACCGGATAGGTCGGGTTCATTTTCGTGGCCGCCCGGAACGCATTGTAGTCAATGAACTTTTTGTTGGAGAACTGCTGCGATACCAGCAACTGAATCTCCATCCGGTCATTGAATGCTTTCTGGACCAGATTCAGCCGCGCATTCAACCGGTCGTAGCCCGAGTTCTTGACAACCCCCGGCTGATTCAGATAAACCAGCGAGCCGCGATACGTGAACTTGTTCGATCCGCCCGAAATACCAATCGAGTGGTTGTGGCTTATGGCCGTCTGCTCCATCGCTTTAAACCAGTCGGTGCTGGCTCCGCCGTCGATGGCTTTTACGCCTAATTCCTGCGCTTTCTGGCGAAATTCATCGGCCGTCAATACGTCTGGATTCTTCGTTACGTTCTGCACCCCCACGTAGCCATTGTACTCGATCTGGGTTTGGCCGCTTTTGCCCCGTTTGGTTGTGACAACGATAACCCCGTTGGCACCACGCGACCCATAAATCGCTGCGGCAGACGCGTCCTTGAGTACGTCGACCCGTTCAATGTCTTCGGGGGCAACGCTGGTTAGGTTTGCGCCAGCTACCCCGTCAATAACGATCAGGGGTTCGCTGTTGGCGCTCAACGACGACGTACCCCGTAGCCGGATGGCGGGTCGGTTGTTGGTCGGGTCGCTGTTGGGGGCCTGGATAACCAGACCCGCTACCTTACCCTGCACCGATTGAAGCGGGTTGTTGATGACCCCGGCGTTAAATTCTTTTTGGGTGACAGTGGCCGTGGCGCCGGTGACGTCAGCTTTTTTCTGCGTACCGTAGCCGACTACCACTACTTCCTCCAGCGATTTGGTGTCCTGCTTGAGCGTTACGTTGAGAACACTCTGGCTGCCAATGGCCACATCCTGCGCCAGGTAACCAACGAAGCTGAAAGTCAGGGTCGTCGCGCCGTCGGGGATAACTAGTTTATAGTTTCCTTCCGCGTCAGTCGTTGAACCGCGCTGACTGCCTTTTACTACGATCGAGACGCCAGGTAGGCCTGATCCCTGTTCGTCAATCACTCGCCCCGTAATAGTCCGATCTACCGGTTTGACTGGCTTATCTGCCGTCGGTCGTAACGCCATCCGGGCCAATTGGCTGGGCCTGCTCTCGGTTACGGGCATTAGTCGGCTATGGGCGGTTCTTAACCGGCTAACATCAGGGTCATTGCCCAACGTCGGTGCGGCAACTGAACACAGCGGCAGGGTAAGCAGCTGTGAGCAACCGACGTAGACAAGCCACCGTCTTGATTCAGCTAAACGTTTGCTCATACGTTAACATAAATTTAATGTGCCGGGAAAAGTAATTTTTTTTCCACGAAAAGCACAAATTAAATCAAGATTCAATGGCACAAATGTCCTTTTTGTTAGGTAACGGTTTCAGTTGGTCTGTTCGATCTTACGTATACCAGACTCAACGGTTTTTCCGGTATGTGATCTGGTAGTACCAACAAGATCCTTACAGCAAGGCCTCAGGTAAAAGTATGTTATCGGATTAGTGGTCCTCCGGCTCATCAGCATGGTTCATTCGCCAGCCGACGACAGCGTAATGCCAGAGCCAAATTGGAGGTAGAACAGGACTAAAATGCTGGAAAACTACGGAGAACCAGGACCCTCGAGAAATGCCCTGCGATCAAACCGCCTTCGATTCAACAGAATTTGATTCGGCAATAACGAATGAAGATACCGCTGCCATGGAATCAGGCTCGGAGATAGATAAGGTCGTATGAATCTCTCCTGGAATCTGACTAAGCATGCTGCCAGAAGTAGATCAGATGATTTTTGGGTAGCAGTACAGGTGGGCTATTAATGGTCGGCTATACAATTAATAAATTGGTTCGGCGTAGATTTGTCCGTTTATTATTCTGTAATACAGCCAAATTATGAACCGGAAAATTACGGTAGCTTATCTTATCACTTGTTTAACAATTAGCCCGGCGTTTCAGCTCTGGGCGCAGGACGAAAAACCTGTAGCACTGGACAAACGCTACGAAACTGAAATCAAAAACCTGGCCAAGCGCCCGGCGGTGCAGGCTGCGTTTAAGGTGTTTATGGACCTGGAACCGGAGACACGGCAGACGCACATTATGCTGACCGAAACGGCGTCGCCCCCGTTCAAGGAGCAGGTACGCGCGACGAAATACGCCGACTTGATGAGAGCCGCCGGTGCCGATTCCGTCTGGATCGATAACGTTAGTAACGTACTGGCCCTGCGCAAAGGCAAAGGCGGTCAGAAAACGGTTGTGGTCGAAGCGCACCTGGATACGGTATTCCCCGAAGGAACCGACGTGAAGGTGAAGCAGAAAGGTGATACGTTGTACGCGCCGGGTATCGGTGATGATACCCGGGGGCTGGCGGCTGTACTGACTGTGTTGAAAGGCATGGAAAAGGCCAAAATCGAGACCGACGCAAATGTCTTGTTTATTGGGGCCGTGGGCGAAGAGGGGCTGGGCGATCTGCGGGGGGTTAAGAACCTGTTCAAAAAAGGCGGTCCGCGTATCGATTCATACATCGCTGTCGACGGCGATGGCATCAACGAGATTACCCACCGCGGGCTGGGTTCGCACCGGTATCGGATTACGTTCAAAGGGCCGGGTGGTCACTCGTATGGCGCGTTTGGCATTGTGAATCCGCACGGGGCACTGGGCAAAGCTATTTACTATTTTACGCAGGAAGCCGACAAGTTCACCCGCGAGGGTATCAAAACGACGTATAGTGTCAGCGTGATCGGCGGTGGTACGTCGGTGAACGCCATTCCCTACGAATCCTGGATGGAAGTGGATATGCGGTCGGAAAGCCCGGAAAAACTGAACGGCATCGATAAGTTGCTCCAAGCTGCCGTGCAGAAGGCGCTGGACGAAGAGAACGCGATGAAACGCTCCGGCCCGGATCTGACGGTCGACGTAAAACAGGTGGGCGATCGGCCCTCGGGTCGTACGGAGGCAACCAATCCACTGGTACAGCGGGCTGTTGCTGTGGCAAAATACATGAATGTTGAGCCTGTCCTGAGCGTCAGCTCGACCAACGCCAACACGCCTATTGCCGAAGGCGTGCCTGCCATTACGATTGGCAGTGGTGGTACGGGGGGCGGTGCGCACTCGCTGGGCGAGTGGTGGCTGAACGACAAAGGGTACCTGGGTATGCAGCGCATCCTGCTCGTGCTGCTGGCCGAAGCTGGGGTGAAATAGGACCGCAATTGCTGATAAGCGGGCAGTAAAGGGAGGATCGTTACCCATTACTGCCCGCTTGTTGCTGATCTTCAACGAACCCCACATCCGCCCCTCCAGTGTGTCCGCAGTTATGAAAATGACTAGTAGACGACTCACCGCCTACGACGACGAAAAAAGTCAAGTTACAATCACGCTGAATGGCAAAGTCACTTATCTTTTCTGTTACGCCTTGCTTATCGTCACCAGTGTAGCATTTTAACTGAACTGGATTTGGATTTTGCGTCAGGTAAAGCCCGCCCTGGTCTTTGTATCATGCCCAAGCAAAAGGCTGATTGGCTGACGAAATCGTCGTTCAGGATATCCCGGTAACGACTATTGAAATCTTATCCGGTGCGACGGACCGCCCAGAGCAGAGCCTGAACAGCCTGACCGACCGCATTTATAAAAACATTTTCCGGCCGGTGTCAAAACAGTGTGGTCAGTTGTCTCTATCGTGCAAACGGTTTCAATACTGTTTCCAGGCCGCCGTCAGTTCAACGTTTCGGAAGGTATACTGATCTGGAGACAGGAATTTAACTTAATCTAAGTGAGATTTTCGAAGGGTAGCCTCAGGGCTTTTTTAGTAGTTCATCCAGCGAATACACATCGCCATTTTTGACGACGGTGACGACGTTCCAGGCATCCTTTACGTGTGTTAGTGGGTCGCCGTCGACAATAACCAGATCGGCCAGTTTGCCCGCTTCCAGCGAACCCAGGTCCTGACTCACACCCACGGCTTCGGCTGCCCAGAGCGTCGCCGATCGTAGTGCTTCAAACGGTGTCAGGCCACTGTCCACAAATACTTGTAGTTCGGTGTGCAGGCTCATGCCGTAGGGCACGAAGGGGCTGTCGGTACCCGCTGTTACATGAGCCCCCGCATCAATTAGCGCTTTCACGCTCTTCTGGATGTTGGCGAAGTTGGTTAGGTAGCCAGGGTTGATTTTGCTGATCTGCGCGACGCCTGCCTGCAACGAGTTGGTGAAGCTCTCCGAAAAAAATGCCTTGTACTGTTTGTTCTCGAAGAAATTTGGGTCGCGTCCGGCTAAGACGTAGAAACCACCCTGAAGCGTTGCCGTTGGCGTAATGTTCATACCCGATTTTGCCAGCAGTTGAATCACATCCTGATAGCTCCGGTTCATGGCCGAAATCTTGGGTGAGTACCCCCGGCGACTCGTGCCGCCAATATGTTCCACGGCATCCACTTCGTAGCGCATGGCTGGGTAAATCTCGTGCGATGATATGGGCATGCCGTGGGCGTGGGCAAAGTTCGTGATACGCTGTTGCATGGGATCGGGCATGCGAACGTAGGTCTTGATTAGGTCGAAACCCAGATCCACCGAGCGGTTCAGTTCCAGTTCCAGGTGCGAAGGCGACGAAATGCTGGTCGCCAGGCCGTAGTAAATCCGGGTGCCGTCGGTCAGGCCACCCGTGAAAAACTGCCGGGGTCCTTTGCGCCGGTTGGTTGCCCAGGACTCTTTACGTTCCAGCGCATCGTACGGATCGGCGCCTGGCTCGCGCACCGACGTAATGCCGTACGATAACCACAGTCGTCCCTGCTGCTCGCCCGACATGGCGTTCTGGTGGGAGTGCATCTCGAACAGGCCGGGAATAATGGTTTTGGTGGACGCATCGATTACCTTACCGCTACGTTGCGCCTGATGCGGTACGATGTCGCGAATCCGGTTGCCCTCAATCAGAATATCGACGTTCGTGCGGTACGTAGCTGACTTGCCATCAAACACCCGTCCGGCGTGAATTACCAGCGACTCACTGGGTTTGGCCGGTTGCCAGGTGAACTGCATCGGAATATTTTCGATGTGGCCGTCGGCCAGGTACACCTGTTTCAGCGTATCGGTTGCCATGTAAAGCAGGCTCTGGGAATCGCCCGCCCAGGTTGGCGCGTCGGCCAGGTCGTTCGTCAGGCGTTTAGGTGGCCCAAGCGGATTGCCCTGCCGGTCGACGGGACTTACCCAGAGCAAGCCGTCCATGATGTACGCCATCCAGTTGCCGTTTGGCGACCAGGCGGGGCCGTTTTTGCCGCGGGTTCCCAGCGTCCGTTCTTCCACCGGCGATACGTGCCGGTCGCCACTGCCGTCGGCCGCGCCGTCGATGGTGACCAGCGTAATCTCACTTTTCCCTTCGCGGTAGCGCGACGAGTACACGTCCAGCGCCGACAGGGCAATGGTTCGTCCGTCGGGTGACCAGCTGGGCTGGCTCGGCACAAATACCGATTCGTGGTGTTTGTCGATCTTACCCGTCGCTACGTCGACGGAACTGAGCGTACCGCGCCCCCAGACGTTACGGGGATCACCCTGATAAAACGCAATCCGCTTACCATCCGGTGACCAGGTGGGGTAGTTGATGTCGTCCGGCAGATCAACCAGCCGCTGGTCTTTGCCGGTTTTCAGGTCGCGTACCCAGAGGTCCATGTTGCCCTGCCGGTCGGACGTAAAAGCCAGCTGTGCGCCATCCGGCGACCAGGTCGGGTCGGCTTCGATATAAGCATCGTTGGTCAGGGCTTTGGGCTGCGGGTTGCCTTTAGTCAGTAGCCAGATATCGCCCAGGGCGGCAAAGACAATCTGTTTACCATCCGGCGAGAGGGTAGGGCCCTTGATGCCTTTGACGGGACGGGGCGTTGCCGTATCAAAATCATACCGTTTCCGCTGGTAGTTCCGGCGCGATATGGTAACCGTCGCCGTAAAAGGAATTACCGTTGTTTTCTGCCCCAGTTTTCCACGCTTCAGTTGACCGTCGGCCGTGTAGATGTATTCGGTGGGCGAGAACCAGCTCGCCCGGAAGGGAAATACGTCTTCCGTGGCCTGAGAAAGCAGTTGACTCTTTTTGTCATCCAGGCCGACGCTGGAGAGGTTGCTCTGGTCTTTGGTCAGGGCGTTGTACAGTATATGGCTTCCGTTTGGTTGCCAGGTCGGTGCCGCCAGTTTCGCCGACGTACCCAGGACGAGTTGCTCCGTTCCGCCAAATGGTAACCGGTACAGACCGGGCGCGTCGGGTCGTTCCGAAATGAACGCGATTTGCTGCCCGTCGGGTGAGTAGGCTGGGTTGTATTCATTGGCGGCATTCTTTGTGAGTTGCGTCAGCTTGCCGTCGGCTACGGTCAGTTGCCAGATGTCGTAATTACCACCCCGGTCGGAGGAGAAAACCAGCGTTTTGCCATCCGGCGACCAGTGGGGTTCGCGGTCGTCGTAAATGCCAAAGGTTAGCTGTTTGCGCTCCGTTCCAATTTTATTCACCATCCAGAGGTGGTACGTCCCATCCCAGAACGCGTGAAAAACCACCCAGTTGCCATCCGGCGACCAGGCGGGCTGCCGGCAGTCGCCCAGCGCGTCGGTAACCGGAATGGCAGTGCCGCCCTTACTAGAAAGCAGCCAGATCGTTCCCTGAAGATCCATCGCAATCGTTTGCCCATCCGGCGACAGGGCTGCCGCCATATTAGTGCCTTCGGTTACGGGAACCTTCAGTGAATCGAGGGTACTGGCTTTTGTCTGGACTGTGCCTAAAAACAACAGGAAAATCAGGAGCCGATTCATGAAGGAGAGGGAGTAGAACGCTGGGGAATTCATAGGGACACAATCTATATGAGTATGGTAGGCACTGATGAACCTGAAAAGCTCGACAGAAGGCGGATTGACCAAAGGTAAAAATCACTATTTGTATTTCGAATAACGAATAAGATTTTATTTTATAAAATTTAATTTGTTTAGAATATAATTCTTTTTAAATATATATAAATAGTATTAAATCTTAATATTTATAGATATTTAAAATAATATATTGAAATGGGTTGCGAAGTTATGTCTGGAAAGATATATTTGGATAACGTCTATGTTGAGACTATTTCTACTCAATCGGTTTGCTGATTGAGTAAGCCGCTTTTCAATTGACTGTCTGCGTTTTAGCGGCAATCGATTGAGCGCTACGAGTACCCTGCTTGGCGAGTTTCTTCTTTTTTATAGCGTCTTCATCAGTACTTAACCCAATTTTGTTATGCGTAAACGATTACCGCTTATTCTACTACTTTTTGCGCTTTATCTGCCAATGCAGATATGGGCACAGGGCCGGACTGTTAAAGGCGTTGTTACGTCCGGCGAGGACAATTCTCCGCTGCCGGGTGTGAACGTTGTGATAAAGGGAACGTCGACCGGTGCTTCGACCAATGCCGAAGGCGCCTATACCATTACGGTTCCGACCAACCTGGTCAAAAATGGCGTACTGGTGTATTCGTTCATCGGTATGAAAAGCATAGAGGTTCCCATCGGGTCGCAAAGCACCATTTCGGTTAAGCTACAGCGGGACGAAACATCGCTCGATGAGGTGATTGTCAGTGCCCTGGGTTTCAAGGAAAATGCCGATAAACTGGGCTCTACGGCGGCCAAGATCGACGCCAAAGATCTGGTTCGCTCGGGCGAAACGGGCGTCATCAACGGCATGGCCGGGAAAGCCGCTGGCGTACTCATTACGCGCTCGGCCGGTGATCCTGGCGCGGGGTCATACATCCAGATCCGGGGGCAGAACACCATTACGGGCTCGACCCAGCCGCTGGTCATTGTGGACGGTATTCCGATCAGTAACTCGACCCTGGGCGATCAGTCGGCTGGCGTAACGCAGCAGTCGCGTTTGAACGACATCAACCCCGACGACATCGCGTCTATGCAGATCCTGAAGGGGGCATCGGCGGCTGCCTTATGGGGCTCACGGGCGGCTAATGGTGTAATCGTAATCACGACCAAAAAAGGGGCTAATTCCGACAAGATTAATATTTCGTTCAGCTCGACGGTTTCGTTCGACCGGGCCAATCGGCTGCACCCGCTGCAAACTAGCTACGGCCAGGGATCGGGCGGGGTGTATCAACCCACCAGTGCGTTCTCCTGGGGCGATAAAATTGCCAGCCGGGCGGGCGGGGAAGACGTAGTGAACACGACCGGTTCGCGCTTCGAAGCCTACAACGGCCAGACATTTTACCCGATTATAACGAAAAACTCGCGGGAGACCTATAACGATGCCCGATTGGCGGAGGTATTCCGGACGGGTACGTATATCGACAATAACCTGGCCATCAGTGGCGGTAACGACAAGGGGAATTTCTACCTGAGCATAGGTGATCTGCGTCAGAAAGGAATCATCAACGGGCAGAGCGATTACTACCGAACATCGGTGCGCTTCAACACGGAACGGCGCTTCAACGATATCATCAAGGCGACGACCAACGCGGCTTATGTCCGGACTACTTCGAACCGGATTCAGCGGAGTAACAGCGTGAACGGTCTCTACATTGGGATGCTGCGTACCCCGCCCGATTTCGACAGTCGTCCTTACAAGGGCAACTACTTCGCATCGCCAACGGCCAGCGCCATTCCCAATCGCCAGCGCTCTTACCGGAACTACCTGGGCGCGTCGGCCAACCCGATCTATAACGATCCGCTCTGGGCCATCCACGAGCTAACGAACTTCTCGGAAGTGGACCGATTTATCGTCAACTCCGAAATCCTGATCACTCCCTCGAAGTGGTTCGACATCACGGCGCGGGGCGGTATCGACAGCTACACTGATCACCGGATTACGAACTATCCCGTCAACTCGGCCATCAATAGCGGGCTGGGTTCGTTTGAGGAAGGAATCCTGAAAGAAAACGAGATGAACCTCGACGTGATTGGCCGGGCGTTTAAGGATTTCGGAAAGGACATCACGAGTACGCTGATCGTCGGCTTCAACATCAACGACCGGCAATACCTGAACTTGGGCGGTACGATGAACACCTTTATCATTGCCGATGCGCCACCAAACTTTGGTAATTCGCTGACGGCGAATGATGCGCCGTACCGCACCACGACCCACCGCCGGATGGCGCGCCTGTACTCGACCCTGAACCTAGGTTTCTTCAACCAGGTATTCCTGAACGCATCGGTAGCGGCAGAGTCGGGGTCGACTTTTGGCAGTCAGACACAGTCAACCTTTTATTATCCATCGGCCGACGTAGCGTGGCAGTTTACGCAACTGCCTGCCCTGCGCGACAATACTCTGCTATCGTTCGGTAAACTGCGGGCTTCCTACGGGATTGTAGGGGTCCAGCCCGATGCTTACCGGAACACCACGACCTACGTAACGGCCTCGTTCAGCAGTTGGGCCAGTGCGCTGAGCGGTTCGGGCTACGGCAATGGGGCCTACGTCCGCAGTGGTCGCCAGGGGGATCCGTTCCTGCGGCCCGAGCGTAAAACGGAGTGGGAGCTGGGGACCGATCTGCGGTTCTTCAATAACAAGCTGACGGCAGGCTTTACGTACTACCAGAACAAGATCAACGACCTACTGCTGGATGTAGCCACGGCGGGCTCAACGGGATATACCTCAAAATACACCAACGCCGGTTCCATGAGCAACAAAGGCTGGGAACTTGATCTGAGCTACAATCTGCTCCAGACCAAAGATTTCAGCTGGACACTATCGGGCAACCTGAGCCGGAACATCAACCGGGTAACGAATCTGGCCGGTACGGATATCATTACGCTGGGCGGGTTCAGCAGTACAGCCAGTACGGTAGCGCGGGTAGGGTACGCCATGTCGTCGCTCTACGGCGGTACATATGCCCGGAATGATGATGGGTCACTGGCGCTCAACGCCAACGGGTTTCCGCAGGTAGCCTCCTCATTCGGTGTGATCGGCGATCCAAACCCGGATTATCGGGGGGGCTTTGGTACCAGCCTGTCGTACAGGAAGTTTTCGCTGAATGTGCTATTCGAAACTTTCCAGGGTGGTGATTTTTACACGGGTACGCAGGGGGTCTTGACTTACTTCGGCACACACGCCGATGTAGGGAACGAAGTAACGCTGACCCAGGCGCTGAAAAACTACGCGGGCCAGACTATTGCCGCTGGTACGACGGTGCGTGGGGCGATCAAAGATTTTGGGACCGGGCCGGTACTACTCGACCAGTCGTATTATACTTCGATTGGGGGTGGGTTTAGTACGCTGGTTGAACAGTTTATCAAAGACGGTAGCTGGACCCGGCTGCGGGAAGTGTCGCTGGGGTACAGCTTCAACTCGCCCAAATTCCGGCAGAAAACCCGGCTGCAATCCATCGATCTGACCGTAACGGGACGAAACCCGATTCTGTGGACCAAGATTGCGGGTATCGATCCGGAAACATCCCTGAACGGAGCCAGCAACTCGCGGGGGCAGGATTACTTCAACAGCCCGAACACAAAATCGCTGCTGTTCAGCGTGAAAATCAATTACTAACCTCCTTCAAGCTGCTAAATCAAATGAAGCGATTCTATAAACCCCTTGTTGTGGCGCTCCTTGGTCTGACGGCAATGGCCTGCAACTCGATCGTCGATGGGTTGAACGTCGACCCGAACAATCCTACCAGTGCTACCGCCAGCCTACTGCTGACCGGTACCGAAATTGCCAACATGGCGACGCAGGAAGGCATGGCTAGTCGCCTGACCACCATCTGGGACGGGTATCTGAGCGGAGCCGACCGCCAGTGGCTTGACTATTACAACTACAATGTATCGGCCGGAATTTACGACACAGACTGGAACCTGGTCTTTCAGGGAGTGAATGCTAATGCCCTGCTAACCATTGAGCAGGCAACGGCATTGGGCAATCGGAAAATGGCAGCTATTGCCAAGATCTTGCGGGCTAACGCGCTGGCAACCGCGACCGAACTCTGGGGAGACATTCCGTTCGACCAGGCGGGTAACAGCGCCTTATATCCCAATCCGGCCTTTGAACCGCAGGCAACCGTATACACCAAACTGATTGCGCTGGTAGACGACGCCATCGCCGATCTGAATAACGGAATCGGTACTGTCTCGACGGAGGATATTCACTTTGGGGGCGATGCTACGAAATGGAAACAGACGGCCTATACGCTGAAAGCCCGACTGCTGACCGATATGAAACAATACGATGCGGCTTATACAGCGGCCCAGAGCGGGATTAGTGCCTACGCTAACTCTCTCTACGCACCCCACGGCTCCATCGCCAACGTCAATCAGAACCAGTTCTACACCTTCCTGACTATCCAGCGGACGGGTGATATTTTCGCAGTAGGGGCCTATAATGTAGGGCTGCTGAACCCCGCCGGTACGCGCTACCGGGGAAATAGCAAGACAATCGAAACAGCGCGTTACCGGTTCTATTACCTGGAAAACGGCGTGAATACGGCGGGGCGGATTGAACCCAACACGTCGGGAACCAGTGGATTCTTCGCGCAGAACGCCAGCTTCCCGCTCATTACGTATCAGGAGAACATGCTGACGCTGGCCGAAATGGCGTTACGTAGCGGCAAAGGCTTTACGACGGCACTGGGGCATCTGAACGCCTACCGGGCTTTCCTAAACGGCGGTGGCTATATTAACACCACCTATCTGACGACTGGCAACTACAAATACGAGGCCTACACAGCTGCCGACTTTGCGGTAGGTGGTATCGAAAACGCCGACGGTATCAGCGCTGACAATGCTTTGCTGCGTGAGATTTTGCAGGAGCGTTACGTATCGTTTTACGGTCAGCACATCGGCTGGAACGACGAGCGCCGGAACCGCAACGATCCGTACGGCATAAAGCTAACACCGAACAGCGGTACGCGGCTACCATCGCGGTTTATCTACTCGCAGAACGAATTGAACTCGAACGCCAGCGCACCAAAAGCTTTCCCGACGACGTTCGATGTGATGTCAATTTATCAGTAGCGTTTCTGATTCATACCAATGCCCATTCCCACAGTGGTTTTGATTGATCACTGTGGGAATGGGCATTGACGTTACTACAATTAATACCCAAGCTCAACATTGTAGCGGGGAACGAGTTATGCCAACGTTGATTTGGTTTTCATCACATGGCTTTTACGTTTTTAACCGCCGAATGGCGCAACCTGATTTTTGCCAATTACGCCATCGACCGGCGCGTGCTGGAGCCGCTTGTTCCCTACGGCACCGAACTCGACGAATTTGAAGGCGTCTGCTATGGGAGTCTGGTTGGCTTTTACTTCCAACGGGTCAAAATGCTCGGCAAGATAGCTGTACCCTTCCACACCCAGTTTGAAGAGTTTAACCTACGCTTCTACGTTAGGCGAAAAACAGACAATGGCTGGCAGCGCGGGGTTGTCTTTGTGAAGGAGATTGTACCCAAGCTGGCCATTACGTTAGTCGCAAACACACTCTACGGCGAGCCCTACGCTACCCATCCTATGCGACATCGCTGGCAACCTGATGGTGATCGGCAGTTAATTGAGTACGAATGGAAAGTAGGCGCTGGCTGGAATCATATACGGGTGTTGGCCGACCAGGCGGGGCAGGCCCTCACGCCTGATAGCGAGGAAGCGTTCATCACGGAGCACTATTGGGGGTACACGAAGCGATCGGCGCTGTTCGGCGCCGGATCGCGTACGTCGGAGTACGAAGTTGTACACCCGCAGTGGCGCATTTACCCCGTTCACGACTACTCTGTACGCTGCGATATCACCACGCTCTACGGGCCACAGTTTGCGCCCTTTTTTGAGGGACCTCCCCATTCCGTCTTCCTGGCCGATGGGTCGGCGGTGGCGATTCGGTCGGGCGCTACGTTGCAGGGGTGAGAAGAAACCCAGTCATTTCCTGCAGCGCGCTTGTCGCATGGACAACAAAAGGGTAGGAGTAGGAAGTGGATTCCACTTTCTTACTCTTACCCCAGTACTGTTTCCTTTTTATCGGCCGCCCCGGCCACCGTGGAATCCACCAAAGCTACCCCCGCCGAAGGAACGCATACCGCTGACGGGGCTGCCTCCGAACGACCGATTACTGAAACCGCCGTACGAACGCATGTTGCCCCGGTAACTGCCTGAGCCCATCCGGTCTAGTGGGGCCGCCAATCGCCCGTTACCACTGCTTAAGGTTCCTGGTGAACTATAGATACGGCCGCCACCGAACCAATTCGGACGACCGCCAAGCGTGCTGTAGGCAGGACCAAACGCCCGGTGGGCCGCTGTCATAAAACCGGAGTTGCCCGGCGACCAGTAGCGATGATAACCGACGTTGTTGGCGTAATACGTATTGAAGCGGTTATACAGGTGGGGATAATACGAGTAGCCCCGGTTAAAAAACCAGTTAGAGAAACCGATGGATGGCAGACCAAAGACAACCAAGTTGCCACCAGTACCGGCGTAAAAGCCGGTTCCGTACCACCAGGCCGATGGATACCACATCGGCGACGCGTACCAGTATGGGTAACCAAACCAGTAGGAATAGGGATTCTGGTTGTAGTAACCCGTATTAATCCAGGCTGGGTTCGGATTGATGCCGTTCGTGCGGTAGCCGTTGGCCTGCGCGTAGGCCTGACCAGCCTGCTGTAGTTCCTGCTGCGCCTGCGGGTCCTGGTTCAGTTCTCGCTGGTAATTAGCCAGTTCCTGCTGATTTTGTGCGTCCAGCTTGTCGTGTAAGTCCGTCAGGTTTTGCGCTACACCCACGGGATCGGTCTGATACGCCCGGCCTAGTTCCGCCGTTTTGTCGATCTGCTGCGTCAACAGTGTCAGTACGTCGGGCATGCCGAGTAACTGCCGGAAAGCAGCCTGCGTAGGTTGGTCCAGCGAAGTCGTTAAATCCGTAAACGCCCGATCGGCATGCTGATTCAGATTGTCAGCCTGAACCAGATCGTTGTGGTGATTATGGTAGAGTTTCCAGGCGGATTCCTGGACATCCGATGGCAGCGATTTCGTTACGTCCTGCACCGTCGCCTGACTCGAACCCGGTGGTAGCATCGCCAAGTCGTGCAGTATAGCAGGGAAGCGGGCCAGATCGTAAAACCATGTCTGCCTGGTCTGGCCGTAGGACTGAATCAGGTTAGTAAAGGCCCGCTGGCTGCTGTTCTGCTGCTGAGCCAGTTGGCTGAGCACGTCGGGCTGCTGACTGGCTAGTAGAATGGAGTGACGAACGTCGTCGCGGTAGGGGGCAATAGCCGAAACGATGGATTGGTCGGCGTTAGAGACAGCCGGTGTGCGGTTATCGTCGAGCGTCTGAGCGATTATCGGTTGGCTTTGCGCGATCAGAAGTCCCAGCCCCAGAAACAGGGCTGTTGCTACGGAAAAATGATTGAGCGCTTTCATGGCGAAACTCAGAAAAAATGAATAGTTGTGTCTGCTAATCACCGGTGAAGATCTCTTCTCAGGCGGTTATCTACCTAACAGAAGGAGCCCTACAGACCGTGCGCGAAAGGTGTTAAGTGTCAATTAAAAAAGTATAACTACTTAGGATGGGCCGGTTAGGGCAATGATAAATGCGAATGGTTGATCGGCCTTACATTCATCCGGAATAATGAAACAAGTTAAGTAGGTGATATTCTAGATATGATTATTTTGTATTGATCTGAAAATCAGGAAATTGTTTTGATTTTTGATTTTAATGTTGGCCTGGATACAGATCGCGTTCAATAGAAATGATCGATTTTGGTGGGAAATTTTTCTAACAAAAAGGTTGTGTACCATAGTATTTTTTCCATTTATCTATAATCAGTACCACCATGATCAAGCCAAAGAAGTTAGCAACATTACTTATGCTTGCTGCCGCTCCACTACTACTACCATCCTGTAACTCGGGCAGTAACCCGTCTCCCGACGATCCGAACGATACGTTTGGCGCGGTCATGAACGGCAATAATGAAGTGCCGCCCGTGAGTACCAGTGCCACGGGAAACTACACCGCTAATTACAACCGGGTGACGCGGGTGCTGAGCTACACGGTCACCTATCAGGGACTGACGCCGACCATGGGGCACATCCATTCGGTGACGGCTAATACGGCTTCCGGCAACACGGGTGGTATAACAATTACGTTCCCATCGCTGACCAGCCCGATCGTCGGACAGACCACGTTGACGCAGGGGCAACAGGACGATATGTACAACAAAAAGACGTACGCTAACCTGCATACGTCGGCTTTTCCTAACGGCCTGATCCGGGGTAATATCGCACAAACCGACTAAGAAGCATACGTAACCGCTTAGCGGCTCCCGGCCTGATCCAGTCAGGTTGGGAGTCGCTTTTCGTTTGTACTGACGCCACATACCGAAACCGGTTTTTCGTCTGGAAGACAGACATTTGTGAACAGGTAGGCGTGTTGCTTATGGTTCTATTCGGACCGAAGTGATTTAACCGGATTGACTAGTGCCGCCCGGATGCTTTGGAACGCGACCGTCAGTAGCACGATGGTGAATACCGACAGGCCGACTGCACCAATAAGCCAGCCCGTCAGTGAGATTCGGTAAGTAAACGTATCGAGCCAGTTTTGGGCGGCATACCAGCCAATAGGCGCGGCAATCACGAAGGCAGCCAGGACTAGTTTCAGATACGTAACGGTTAGTAATCGACTCACTTCCAGTGTGCTGGCACCCAGTACTTTCCGAAGGCCAATCTCCTTAATGCGTTGTTCAATCGTTAGGGATACAAGCCCAAATAGTCCGGAAACGGCAATCAGGAGTGCCAGCAACGCGGCATCGGTGATGAGTTCTTTCCAGTCGGCGTCGTCGGCATACTCATTCAGGCGGTCGTCTTCCATAAAGTGATAGGAAAATGGCTGAAAGGGAAGCGCCTTCCGGAACAACGTCTCGATGGCGCGCAGCCCGGCCGGTGTGCGGCCCGCCGTCAGTCGAGCGTATAGCTGATTCATCTGTTCGGGCTTACCGAGCTGCAACACGACCGGCTCCGGTTTGTCGCGCATAGACCGAAACTGGTAGTCGCGCACCAGCCCCACTACTGTCAGGTCGTGCCGAAGGTTGTTGTCGCCGTCGCGCTGGATAACCTGCCCAACAGCGGGCTGATTGGCCGACAGGTATTGCCGGGCAAACGTTTCATTGACCAGTACGCTGGATAAACTATCGGCCGGTCGGGCTGCGTTCAGACCCCGGCCCGCCAGAATCGGGATGTTTACCAGGTTCAGGTACTGGTCGTCGATCCATTCCCGTCCCGCCTTGACGGGTTTGTTTCGGACGTAGTATGTGGCTGACTGATGTCCACCCGACTTTCGGCCCACGGCCTCGATACCCGGTTGCTGGCGCAGGGCCTGTTTTAGTAGTTCCCCCTGCTTTTCGCGGCCCCATGGTATATACACCCGGACCCGGTTGGCTCGTTCGTACCCTACATCGGCGGTTCGTATGTAGTTGAATTGTCCGTGCAATACGGCTGTTCCGATCAGCAGCACGATGGCGATCACGAACTGTGTCACCAGCAGTGATTTTCCCAGTTGATTACGCCCTGCCAACCGTAGCCGTCCGTAAAGAATCTGCGTGGGGTTGAACCCTGAGAGAACCAACGCCGGATAAAAACCTGCCAGTAGGGTAACCAGCACGAGCAATCCGGCAAACAACCCCAACGTAGAAAAATTAAGCAGGAAACCAGGCTGTAACGCCTTGTTGGCAAGGGCTGAAAACTGCGGAAGCAGCGCAGTGACCACCAGCACGGCCAGCACGAAAGCCAGGAGCGTAAGCAGAAACGTTTCACCCAAAAACTGCCCGATCAGTTGCCGACGGGTGCTGCCCGTTGCTTTCCGAATCCCGATTTCTTTGGCCCGACGCAGTGTGCGGGCCAGCGTTAGATTTACGAAGTTGATACAGGCCAGCAGCAGAATCAATACGGCAATACCGCCCAGTAAGTACGAATACACCGACGAGGAGCCGCGCGTCAGGCCGTTGCTGAGGTCGTACCGATCGTCGAGGTGCATGGCCGTGTAGGGTTGCAGGTGATAGGCAATGCTGAACCGACCATTTTCCTGCTGCGCCTGCGCGAGCTGCTGACCAGCGTACCTGGTAACAACCGATGGCAATTTTCGCTCGACGGCCATTGGATCAGCCACTGCGCCCGTGCGGTCGGAACGTAGCCGCAGAAACGTATTCAGAAAGCCTTCTGCCCAGTTGTTGTCGCTCCAGTGTTTGCGGTCGGGGGGGAGCGCAGCCACCAACGGGCGCAGGGCATCGAATTGAATGCTCGAATTCATGGGTGGAGTTTTGACAACCCCCGTAATGCGGTAGTTTTCAAAACTGCCGCCCGCATCAATTGGTAAAAGCCGATTCAGTACGTCGGTGGTGCCAAAATACTTCCGGGCTACGTCGTCCGTGACGACTACGTTTCCCGGTTCGCTCAATAAGGTACGGGCGTCACCGGCCAGTAACTCGAAACTGAATAGCCTGAAAAATGACGTATCTACGTACATAACCTGCTGGTAAATGCTCTCGTCTTTCTTGCGAAACAGCATCTCGTACCCCTGTACTCGACAGAAATCGGCCACTTCGGGCAGGGCAGCCGCGAAAGCAGGGCCTTCGGGAACGCCGGTCGAGCCAGACGTAATCTCGTTGCCATCGGCCGTTGTTGTATTCAGCACCACCCGGTATAGTTGATCCCCCTGCGTTTGGAACCGATCATACGAAACCTCATCCTGGATAAACAGCAGGATAAACACAACCGCAGCCAGACCGGCACTCAGCCCAGCGATATTAATGGTGCTTAGCACCCGATTGCGAAGCAGATTTCGCCAGGCGATCTTAAGATAGTTTCGGAACATGATCGTCGAGGTTTATTCACTCCGCAAACTTTTCACCGGATTGATCAGCGCGGCTTTTATGCTCTGGAACGAGACCGTCAGCAACGTAATGACCAGCGTACCCAGGGCTGCCCCCGCAAAAATCCACCACGATAGTTCGGTATGGTAGTTATAGCCGTTCAGCCAGTTGCTCAGGTAATAGTAAGCGACAGGTATCGCAATCAGGCAGGCGATGGTTACCAGTACAATGAAATCTTTCGAGAGCAGAGCCCACAGATTCAGTACGCTGGCCCCGAGTACTTTCCGAACCCCGATTTCTTTGGTGCGCTGCTCGGCGGTGAACGAGGCCAGGCCGAACAAACCCAGGCAGGAGATGAAAATGGCCAGGACTGCGAAGCCACCCGCCAGCGTGCCGATGCGCTCTTCCGACGCAAACTTTTTACCGAATTCCTGATCGGCAAACTGGTACACGAACGGAGCCGACGGTACATGTTTCTTGAACGTGGCTTCAACAACCGCCATCGACTCGCTGACGCTTCTAGCTGGGTTGAGTTTGAGCACGATCCAGTTGGCGTTCTCGTAATCCATGAAGTAGATTGCCTGTTTCACCGGTTCGTAGGGCGACTCGGCCAGTACGTCTTTGACCACGCCAATAATGGTGAAGTTTTTAGTCTTGGGCGCGCTTGTCTGCCCCCACCTGACGACCGTGCCGATAGGGTGCTTGAGACCCATGAACTTAACGGCGGCTTCGTTGATAATAATGGCAGAGGAATCAGTGGTAAACGCCCGCGAAAAGTCACGACCTTCCCTGAATTGCCAGCCTACCGTTCTGCCGAAATCATGTGTGACAAAAATTTTCGAGAAATCTGCATCGAGTGAAGGGTCTTTGTCCGGCCAGCTAAAGTCGCTATCATTCGACCAGACCCCCGTCAGCGGACTCGACGATTCGGCCATATCCTGAATGACGTCCGCGTTGGTCAGTTCAGTTTTTAGCAGGTCGTATTTGCCATAGAAAGCAGGTGACAGCATCTCCATCATGACCACGCCGTTACTGTCGTAGCCGAGCGGTCGGTTTTTGGTGTGCTGAACCTGCCGGTACACAATGATGGTACCGATAATCAGTGTCAGGGAAACCGTAAACTGAATCACGACCAGTACCTGACGTGGCGCAGCCGCCAGACCGCCCACCCGGAACCGCCATGACGAACCCTGCCCCTTCAGGACTTTGATGGGCTGGAACGACGACAGATAAAAAGCGGGATAGCTGCCCGCCAGCAGCCCGGTGATACCCACAAAGCCCAGACTGACCAGCCAGAACGGGGCTTCAGACCAGGGGAACGTGATGCGTTTGTCGGCTACCGTGTTGAACCAGGGCAGCAAGACCAGGGTCAGTAAAACGGCTACTACAAACGCCAGCCCGACGACCAGAAACGACTCACTGAAAAACTGGTTCACCAGCTGACTGCGCACCGACCCGACGGCTTTGCGAATGCCGACTTCTTTGGCGCGTTTTTCAGAGCGGGCCGTGCTCAGGTTCATGAAATTGATGCAGGCCAGCAGCAGTACGAAAATACCAACCAGCCCAAACAGCCGGACGTACTGGATGTAGCCGCCCGTCTGTACGCCTTCTTTCCAGGACGAGTACAGTCGCCAGTCGCTCATCGGGTGGAGAAACAGCGTCGAGTTGTATTTCCGGTCGTCGGCCGGGACTTTGTTAAGCTTGGCGTTTTTAATCTGCGCGCTTACCGTCTGCATGTCGGCATTGTCGGTAAGCTGAACATAGAGTTGAAACGCATTAAAGCCCCATTCGTGGTTGTCTAGTGGCCGCTTCACCCAGGGATATATGCTGACGAACAGGTTCCAGGGAGCAATGAAAGTAAGGTCCCGAAACTCCGTACTGAAGGGCAGGTCTTCGTAAACACCTGTCACGGTCACATCGGCTTTTCCTTCAATGTTGATGAGTTTGCCTATTGGGTCGGCATCGCCGAAAAGCGCCCGCGCCGTCGACGCCGACAGCAGGACCGAGTTCAATTCCCGTAGTCCCTGTCGAGTGCCTTTCAGCATGTGTAGCGACAGGATTTCGGGCATATCAGCTCCCATGTAGTTGCCCGACCGCGCGAGGTGCTTATCGCCGTACGATAGCACTCGGTCGCCGGGCGAAGTGGTCATGGCCAGATGCTTGGAATGACCGCCGTAGTTGGTCCGCAGTTCTGCCTCCAGCGGAGCCGGAATAGACTCTTGCGTACCGATGTGCCCGTTGAATAGCTGCTGCTGCATGACCTGAGCAATGCGGTCGTAGTTGGCGAATGACTTGTTGAACGAGAGTTCGTCCCAGCCCCACAAACCAATCAACATGGCCACAGCCATCCCGACGGCCAAGCCACCGATGTTGATGAATGAATAGACCCGGTTTTTAGCCAGATTGCGCCAGGCGATTTTGAGATAGTTGCGGAGCATAATAGTGATGGTTTACTCGGATCGTAGTGATTCAACCGGATTGACCAGGGCCGCCCGGATGCTTTGGAGACTCACCGTGAGTAAGGCGATACCCGTAGCTAGCAGACCGGCCAGTAGGAACAGCCACCAGCTCAGTTCAATTTTGTAGGCAAAATTCTGTAGCCATTGGTGCATGGCGTACCAGGCAATAGGCGATGCGATTATGACAGCGATCAGGACCAGCTTGAGGAAATCGCGGGAAAGCAGAGCGACAATACTGGCGACGGATGCGCCCAGCACTTTTCGCACGCCAATCTCTTTTGTGCGCTGTTCGGCTGCGAATGCGACCAGCCCGAACAGACCCAGACAGGCAATAAAGACAGCCAGTATCGTAAACGTTAGTAGCACGTTGCCCTGCTTCTGCTCCGCCTGATACTGCTTCGAGAAATTTTCGTCCAGAAAGTGAAAATCTAGCGTAGCCGTGGGGGAGAACGTTCGGTAAACGGTCTGGATGTGGGCCAGGGCTGCCGCTACGTTGCCTGCGCGAATGCGAACGTACAGATTGTCTTTGTCTGGCGCCGTGGGCATTTGCAGCACCAGCGGTTCGACTTTGTGTTGAAGTGAATAGGTGTGGAAATCCTTGACTACGCCAATGATGCGGGCTTCGGCGGTGTGATTGGCCTGATCGATAAAATAACGTACCCGCTTGCCAACCGGCCGGGGGCCAAGCTGTCGGGCCAGCGTCTGATTGATCAGCACGGCATTCGACGCATCGCTTTTAAAAGACTCGGAAAAGTTACGGCCGCTTTCCAGACCGATCTCCAGCGTAGTCAGGTAGTCCGGGTCGACGAGGAATTTCTGAACCATCTGCGCATTGGCCCCAAACGCGTCCTGTTGCTCGAAAAACATACCTGAACCGCCGATGTTGTTGTTGCCGATCGGATTGCTGGCCGCAGCTGCGCTTTCGATCAGTGGACTCCGGAGCAGTGATTCCTTAAGCGCGTCGACGCGTTGCCGGACGGTTTCGTCGTCGATGTGAAAGGTAAGCACCTGTTCTTTATTGAACCCTAAATCCGCCTGGCTGACAAACTGCATCTGTCGGTATACAACGCCTGAGCAGGCAATCAGCGCCACTGTGGTGACGAACTGAAAAACGACCAGCGCCTGCCGGAGCCTAACCGGCTGCTGATGGGTGCTCTGTTGGCCACGCAAAGCCGGTACGGGTCGAAAACCTGACATACGCAGGGCTGGATACAAACCGCTCAGTGTGCCAATCAGCACCGAGAACAGTACAACCGTTAGCAGAATGTCAGCCCAGCTGCCCAGCGACAAGCTCTTGTCGGCGAGCTGGTTGAAGTACGGCAATGCCATAACGACCAGACTAGCACTAACCAGGCCCGCCAGTAATGTCATGAGCAATGATTCGGTCAGAAATTGACCAATCAGTTGCCGACGAAAGGATCCGACTGCTTTTCGAACCCCGACTTCGCGGGTCCGTTTGAGAGCGCGGACTGTGTTCAGGTTGACGTAGTTGATGCAGGCAATCAGTAGAATCAGCGCGGCTACAGCGGCAAAAATGGAAACTGTACGGGCGTTGCCGTTCGGGCTGATTTCGTAGTCCAGATGCGAATGCAGGTGAA
This sequence comes from Spirosoma sp. KUDC1026, assembly GCF_013375035.1. NCBI lineage: Bacteria > Pseudomonadati > Bacteroidota > Cytophagia > Cytophagales > Cytophagaceae > Spirosoma > Spirosoma sp. KUDC1026. The sequence continues at coordinate 2,209,481 of NZ_CP056032.1, forward strand.
TCGACGTCAGGGGTTGTAGTTCCAGCCGATACGTTACGTCGCCCATTTCCTTTTTCAGGTATTTTGGAAAAAAACCGGTCAGTTTTGCCGACCGGCTTTCGGGTTCACTGCCCTTTGCCAGCAACAGGTACGTGTATAGTTCAGCCTGCTGCCAGCCACTGGTATAATTGTCGGGGAAGGAACGTAAGGCGCCGAATTGCAGGTGCGAGTTAGTCGGTACATCCTCGATAACGCCCGTCACCGTATTCGGAAAATGATTGCTGAACTCGATGACTTTACCGACTGCGTTGCCAGCACTGCCAAACAGTTTTTCGGCGACGCTTTTCGTCAGTACGATGCTCTGCGGTCTACGAAGAGCCGTACGCGGGTCGCCATATAGAAAGGGAAAGGTGAACACCTCAAACACCGTCGGGTCGGTGAAGTAAATGGCGGGGACGTCCAGTTTTTTGTCGCCAGCTGTTATCAATCCACCGCCCTCCTGGTTAAAGCGGACCGTCTTTTCCACGTCCGGGTAGTCTTGCTTCAAGGCTTCCGCGAAGGGGGCCGGTGTGGCCGCGATGTGCAGATCCCCGCCCTGCCACTGTGCGTGCTGTACGACCCGGACAATGCGGTCGGCGTTGGTGTGAAAGCGGTCGTAGCTTTGCTCGTTGACCACGTATAAAACCATGAGCCAGACAGCAGCCATGCCGACCCCCAGCCCGACTATGTTGAGACCGCTGAACAGCTTGTTTTTCCAGAAGGTCCGAAGTGCGATTTTGACGTGATTACGCAGCATGATCGGTCAGGTTATAGCGATAAACGAAGGGAACACCAAGCCGAACTGTCCCAAACGACATACCAATTACGTAACTTGCTGACAAACAGTAGGTAATATTGCGATAGGTCTGCTCAATGTCCGTAAACGGACGGCTTACGTTCGCTTACGGACAGAACAAATAGGCCAAAAACAGCTGATTGATAGAGCCTTTAGCTGGCTTAGGGTAGGTTCAGACTAGCTCGGATGTCGGCCACGGTACGTTCGTACGACGCACCAATGGGAATTGCTCCACCAGCTACGGTAATCTCCTGCCGGGCTATCTTTTCGATTTTACGAATGGCAATGGCGTATGATCGATGCACCCGAACGAACAGACCAGGTGGTAGCAACTGCAACGCATCGGTCATTGTCTGCCGGCTGAGCAAGCGACGGGTTGGCAGCACAAACGACAGGTAGTTGCCGTCGGCTTCGAGGTACAGAATATCATCGACGCGGACCTTCTCTTCTTCGTAACCCGTTTTGACGAAAATAAACGGATCTTCCTCCGAACGTAGTGTATGAATGTCGAGCGCCTTCATACAGGCTTTGAGAAAACGAGCCAGCGAAAACGGCTTCAAGAGGTAATCAACCGCATCGAGCTCGAACCCCTGAACGGCATAATCGGAGTAGGCCGTCGTGAAAATCACCATCGGATTGCGGGGCAGACACTTCACTACGTCGACACCCGAAATATCCGGCATTTTAATGTCCAGAAAAATCAGGTCGGCACGATGCGTCTGCAGGTACGTAATGGCTTCGAACGCGTCGGTAAATGTAGCCTCCAGGTGCAGGAAAGACACCTTGGCGGCATGTAGCCGAATTACGTCCAGCGCCTGCGGTTCGTCATCAATAGCAATAGCGGTCAAGGGCATGAGCGATTACTTTTGGTTCGTCCAGCGGTCCTCCTCGAAGGAGAGCAAACCGGAAATGGTACCGTCGGCGGCAATCTCAACGGTACATGATGCGTCATTCGTCTGTAGCAAAAAACGTAGCCGTGGCGGCTCATTGACGGTCGATACCGGACTGGCTGACATGAAGCTTGATGCCATCTGAGCCACTACAACAGGAACCAGCCACAGTAAGAGCAGGGGAAGATAAAAGCATTTCATGGAAAAGAAAATTTAAGTGGATCGTATGAATTTTGGGTGTTGTGGTCATCGCTTGTTAAACCGACGATTTTCCGATGAGAGCAGCCCGCCAGCGATACAAACTTCATCAGGTAGATATGGCTCCATTTGTTAGCGTAGCTATGCTGTTGATTACGTTTTTTATCTGGATGAAGCAGCTAGAGCGGCATAAAGTCGTATCTGTCTACAGGAGCCCTATTGGGAAAGCGGAGTACTATCTGCCGCTCACGGGTATCCTGTTTTTGTTAGAGAATAATAGAATTGGGTACCTTTTGTACGGAGCTGACAGTGCAGCTAGCTACGTCGAAATCGATTATTCTACCAACGGGCTACAACGTACGTTACGTCGTACCGCTTTGCTGACAAATCCTATTCTGGCGATCAAGCCGACCAGTCAATCGATTATTAAAAATCTGGTGGACGTCATTGATGCGTTAGCTGTAAACGGGCAGATCGATTATATGCTAGCGGACCAACTGTCTGGTGAGGAACAGGATTTACTGACAACGTATCGGCAGTATCAACAGAGGTATCCGCAGCGGCCTGTCGTTATGAAAATCTCTGACCACCGATGATTGCTCCCGGAATCCTGTGCTTACCAGTACACCAGCGTCAGTGAGACGAAATAGTCCTGTTCCGACTGCTGAATGCCGAGTGTGTGCCGACCCGGATAAATTAGCTCTAGGCGCTTGCGAACGTTGTCCAGTCCGACACCTGACTGATCTTTTTCGGGATCGTACTGGTCAGTCGATTCGGCCGGACGGGGATGCCGGGAGTTGTGAACTTTGAAATATAGGGTCGTAGCGTCCAGCGTGAGTGTGATAAAAATCCAGGATGGATTTCGCAGGCTGATACCGTGTTTAAAGGCATTTTCCACGAAGGACGTCAGCAGCATCGGGGCGAGGTAGATTTCGCGGTTGGGCTGCTGAATGTTGACCCGAATTTCGATGGGGTGCGTTTCATCGACGCGCATTCGCTGGATGTCGATGTAGTTGTGCAGGTATTCAACCTCCTTGTTGAGCGGGATACGGTCGCGGTTATTTTCCTGCAGCATAAACCGCATCATGTCGCCTAGCTTCTGAATACCGTCGGCCGTTTTTTCGCTGTTCTCCTTGAGCGCCGTCGCATACAGACTATTCAATGCATTGAACAGAAAGTGCGGGTTGATCTGCGCGCGCAGACTGGCTAGCTCCGCCGATTTGGCAGACACCTGGGTTTGAAGAACGGTCTTCTCCCAATTCAGTACCCGGCGTCCGTAGGCGATCACGATGGAACAGATCACGACGATGACACTAAACGTAATGATTGGGTCCAGCGAGTGATAATAAAACCGGGTACTGGCTTCCCAGATAACGGTCGTTATGACAAGGACTGCCAGCAGAAAGATGCCTAGTGTGTAGGGGGAAACTGCCCTGAGATCAGCCGACTTGCTAAATACGTTTCTGTAAATGAATGACTGGGAAAAATGGATCTGAATGACCAACCCTAATACCAGCAGGATGTCGCGGAATGTACCTTCCCACAGTGTAGAAGGCAGATGGAGATTCATCGCGAATAGTACCAGTAAGATAGTAATACCACTGATTAGGAGATACCCGACGACGCGAAGAATAGGCAGTGACTCCTGACGGGTTTTGTCGGATAGATACACGTAATACCCCCGTATAATTTCATACGTAGCCAGCAGAATACCCAGTCCGATCGCGTCGGCTAGTACGGTCCGTTTGCGGTAGAGCGAGTAAACTCTCAGCCCAAAAATGTCACCCGAATCGAGATGTTTATAGCGGACGTATAGCTTCAAATAATGGTAAACAAATGTACTTACCAGAAGGAGCGCAACCGTCAGGCCGACGTAAAGCCAGCCCGTGCGGTTACTAACGTCTTCGGATAGTCGGGGATACGCCAAGTAGCGGAATACGGACCAGGCTCCCAGAAAGAGGCAAACGCCAGCAATGAGTGGTATGTTGTTGTTGAGCGTATGGTCGTAGTTACCCAGTTCCGGCCAGTAGGTTCCGGCCGGAATGCCGTTGCCACTAGCTGACAGGCCGATCATGCCATCAAGGTTGTTAACCTCTATTAGCAGTCGTCGTATGACATAGATCGTTGCCAGGCCGATCAGGAATAATGGTTCGGCGTATCGTTTGAGTGAATGTTCCTGCATAGCTATTGATCGATTTTTGACCAAAGCTAGGGTGGGCCAAAAGGCTCGTGGGAAAAATGGGTTGAACCAGGCGAAAAATGGGATGAAAAGGGGGCAGGAGGGAACAAGCAGAAAGGGAGTAAGGAAGAAAGGGAGTAAGGAAGAAAGAGATAGTCAAGCCTGCCCTTCTCCCTTTCCACCTTCTACTATTCTGTTTTCAATGATTTGACCGGGTTTACTAAAGCTGCCTTCGCGCTTTGAATACTGACTGTTAGCAGAGCGATGCTTACCGCCAGCAACCCGGCCAGGGCGAAAACCCACCAATGGATGTCAACACGATAGGCAAAGTTCTGGAGCCATTGATGCATGACATACCAGGCAATCGGTGAAGCTACCAGAATTGCGATTAATACCAACTTGAGGAAGTCTTTGGAGAGTAGAGCGACGATACTGGCGACGGAGGCACCGAGTACCTTTCGTACACCGATTTCCTTAGTACGTTGTTCGGCCGTAAAAGCGGCTAGCCCGAGTAGTCCCAGACATGAAATCAGAACGGCCAGCGAAGCAAAATAGGTGACTAGCTTGCCAATAACTGTTTCGCTCTTATACTGTTGTCGGTAGGTGTCATCGGCAAACTCATACGTAAATGGATAGGTTGGGTTAATTGATCGGCAAGCCTGTTGCATGACTGATAAGGCTGCCTGCGTTTTACCCTCCTGAATTCGGACGACGCAATTACCCCGTGGTTGTGATTCGAAATAAACCAGGAGTGGCTCAATGGGCTTATGTAGCGATTGCAGATGGAAATTTCTCATTAAGCCGATGACTTTGCCCTGCTTACCCCACAAGTTGATAGACTGACCAATGGGGTCTATCAAGTGCATTTGCTGAGCAGCCGCTTCGTTGAGAAGAAAACCGGTCGTATCGGAGGAGAAGGCCGAAGAAAACTCATGGCCTTCTTTAAGGGTAATATTCAAAGTTCTGGCAAAATCATACGATGCCCCCATGAGCCAGATCGAAAATTTGTCAGTGGGTTTTTTGGCCGTCCATTGTACATCACTGGTTGCATTTCCTACGTCAGTCGGAATCGTATTTACAGTGGTTACATTTTGGATCGTATTCGATTGCAAGAGTACCTGTTTAAAGAGTTCATAGCGTTTGCTTAGCTCCCCTTCCAGCTTAATATAAAGCACGTTGTCGCGACTTAGCCCAATATTTTTGGTCTGGATGTAACGGATCTGCCGGAATACGATCAATGTACCCATTATCAAAATAAGCGATAGAGTAAACTGGAAAACGACTAATCCTTTTCGAAAGAGCGAAACAGTAGATTTTGTCTGGAATGATCCCTTTAGTACGTGAACCGGATCGAACGAAGACAGAAACAGGGCTGGATAAACGCCAGCTGTCAGCGTAGTTATACCAAGTAATGCCGCCAGTATACCAAAGAAGGCTGGACTATCAAGCGGAATCTCGATTGTTTCTCCCGTTATCGTATTAAAAGCAGGTAATAATAACTGGGCTATGAGCATAGCGAGACAGGCCGCTAGCAGCGTCATACAGAACGATTCGCCAACGAACTGACCGACCAGATAGGCTTTAGCCGCACCGATAGCTTTACGTACACCAATCTCTTTGGCCCTTTTTGCCGAACGTGCGGTTGCTAAGTTGACAAAGTTGATACAGGCTATCAACAGGATAAATAGCGCTACTATCGAAAAAAGCCGTACGTATTCGATACGTCCTCCTACCGGAATCCCATTCTCAAATTGGGAATACAAATACTGATCTTCGTAAGGTTGTAAATCCAGTGCCTTTTCTTGAATAGTCTTATCGTGCAGAGTGAGAAAGCGACGGATCTTGTCGTTTACTTTTTTTACTGAAGCATCTGGCCGAAGCATAATGACCGTGGATGGTCCGAAATCGTCCCAGCCATCGACAATCCATGGATTCCTACGCGCAAATGATTCAAACGAAAGTAGATAATCAAATTTGATTGAGGAGTTAGATGGAACGTTGGCAAATACTCCACTGACGATGTAATCGTCTTTGTCATTGAACCGAATAAGCCGACCAACCGGATTCGCCGATCCAAAATAGGCCTGTGCTAATCGTTGAGAAATGACCAGACTATTCGGTGCGGAAAACACGGTTTGTGGGGTGCCTTTAAGCAGTGGAAATGAAAACATGTCGAAAAAATCGTTGTCCACGATTCGACCTTTTTCTTTAGCCGCTTTAGCCCCCACGCGGAGCCGATCACTGTTTTCCCATGTTATCGTGACGGCATGACTAACCTCGGGGATCTCCCGTTTTAGTGCCCCAGATAAGATACCCGGCGAATTATCAAAGCTATTCGTGATTGAGCCATCTTTCTCAACGGAATGGACGATTATCCGATATAGGCGACCACGGTTCTGGTGAAACGAATCATACGCACGCTCATCCTGTACCCACAAATAAATCAGCAGACTACAGGACATGCCCAGCGAAAGGCCAATAATATTGATCGCCGAGAAAGCTTTATTACGAACCAGGTTCCGCCAGGCGATTTTGAGATAGTTTCTAATCATAATCGTCAATGATTATTCGGAACGTAAGGATTTAACGGGGTTGACCAGGGCGGCCCGGATACTTTGAACACTGATCGTCAGTAAGGCGACGCCGATAGCTACCAGTCCCGCCATAGCAAACACCCACCACGACATCTCGACCCGGTAGGCGAAGTTTTGCAGCCAGCGATTCATGCCGTAGTAAGCCAGCGGACTGGCAACCACGATAGCCAAGAGTACCAGTTTCAGGAAATCTTTAGAGAGCAGGGCCACCACGCTCACCACCGATGCGCCCAGTACTTTCCGAACGCCAATTTCTTTGGTACGCTGCCGGGCCAGGAACGACGCCAGCCCAAACAAACCCAGGCAGGCAATGAAAATAGCCAGCCCCGCAAAGATGCCCAGAATGGTCTGCTGCCGCAGGTTGGTCTGGTACAGCTGATCGAACTGCTCATCCAGAAACCGGTATTCAAACGGATAGGCAGGCTTCGTTTTGGCATAGAGGGCCGCAACAGCTTCGACACCAGCCTGCACGTCGCCGGGTTTCAGCCGAACCAGCCCTACCCGCTGATCGTCGTCGGGCGAAATAACCAGCGGCTCGATATGCTCGCGGAGTGACAGGAAATTAAAATCCTCGACCACGCCAACAACAATCTGACGTGTGCTGTCATGCAGGGTGTTCTTCAGCCATTTGCCAATGGCCTGCTGCGGTGTCCAGCCCAGTTTGGCCGCTGCCGTGCGATTCAGCAAAAGCGCCTGCGTACTATCGGTCGGGAAGGCTGGCGACAAATCCCGCCCGGCGATTACTTTCAGACCCAGCGTTTTCACATAATCGAAATCGACGAACTCAGTACGGCCCCGCCAGCGCTCATCATGCCCTTCTACGTCGAACATCTGCGCGTCGAAATAGCCGCCCGGCTCGCCCGACATCAGCGACACGTTCGACACATGACTTTGACTTAACAGGTCGCCTTTGCGCTGGGTGAGAAAGTTGTAGATGTCCTCGTTCTGGATGGGAATAACCATCGTTTGGGCGCTGTTGTAGCCCAGTTCTTTGTGTTTGAGGTAATGCAATTGGCGCGTCACAATGGCCATACCCAGCATCAGTATGATTGAAATACTGAACTGAATCACGACCAGCACCTGCCGGAACGAGGTACTGCCCCGGCCCAGCCGGAGCTTCCCTTTCAGCGCCTGTATGGGCGAGAAAGCCGCCAGTACAAAGGCCGGATAGCTGCCAGAAAACCGGTTACGACGATGATCCCGATCAGAAACAGGGTAATCGGCAGCGCGTAGGCCGTTAGCTGAATCGGCTGGCCCAGCAGTTGGGCATAGGCCGGTAGCGTCAGTGCCACCAGTCCGACGGCCAGCCCGCAGGAAAGCGTAGTCAGCAGCACCGATTCGCCGATAAACTGCCACACCAGATGCTGTTTGACGGCGCCCAATACCTTCCGAACGCCAATCTCGCGCGAGCGCTCCATCGCCCGAACCGTACTGAGGTTCATGAAATTGATGCAGGCCACCAGCAGAATCAGTGCGGCAATCGACAGAAACAGATACACCACATTTTTATCGCCGTGCTTCAGGCCATCAAACGCTCCCTGTTCAAAATAAATGTCGCGCAACGGGGTCAGCGACAGGGAGAAGCGGAAACCGAACTGCTTCATCACAGGGCCCATGTATTTCTGCATGAAGCCCGGCAGGCTACGTTCGATCTGCGCCAGACTGGCCGAAGGAGCCAGCTGTACATAGGTGAACACATTGTTGTTGACCCACTGCGTCATGTACGATTCGGCCCTGTAGTTGGCAAGCGGCACCACCAGATCGAAGCTCAGGTGCGAATTGGTCGGTACGTCCTGCGCGATGCCCGTTACGTTCAGCGGCAGGTTCTTGTCGAGTTTGATCAGCTGACCGACGGCGTTGTCGACGCTACCAAAGTATTTGCGCGCCGTCGACTCCGTCAGTACTACACTGCCCGGATTGGTAAGCGCCGTCGCGGGGTCGCCTTTGAGCAGCGGAAACGAGGATAACCGGAAAAAATCAGGGTCGGCATCAATGACTTTTCGTTCGTAGAACGACCTGTTCTGACTCGTCACCAGTGCATTCGTCTGGCGTACGCGCACGGCCCGGCTAATCTGCCCCTTGAAATCGTTCAGTAGCGCGGGTCCGTACGGCCCCGACAGATAAGCGACTGATACGGCCTTTCCTTCTTCGTTGAAGTTCCGCATGACGCGATAAATCGACGCCCGGTTCCGGTGAAACTGGTCGACGCTGTACTCGTTCATGATGAACAGAAAAATCAGCAGACAACTGGCAATACCAATCGACAAACCCAGCAGGTTGATAAGCGAAAATACCTTGTTATGAAGCAGGTTGCGCCAGGCGATTTTGAGATAGTTCTTGATCATGAGAAGAGGGTGGGAGAAAAGGAGGAGAGGGAGGAAGGAGAAGAGGAAGGAAAGGGATAGTCAAGCCTGCCTTCCTCCATTTCTCCCTCCTCCCTTTCTTTCTCTTACTCCGTTTTTAGTGATTTAACGGGATTAACCAGGGCGGCTTTGATACTTTGGAAAGAGACCGTCAGCAGGGCGATGCCGACCGCTAACAGACCCGCTAACGCGAAGATCCACCAACTAATATCGACGCGGTAGGCGAAGTCCTGGAGCCAGCGGTGCATGGCGTACCAGGCCAGGGGCGAAGCAATGACGATGGCAACCAGCACCAGTTTGAGGAAATCTTTGGAAAGCAGACCGACAATGCTGACGACAGACGCGCCCAACACCTTGCGTACGCCAATCTCTTTGGTACGTTGATCCGCTGTGAAGGCGGCTAAACCGAAAAGGCCCAGACAGGCGATGAAAATAGCGATCGCCGTAATGACGTAAAAAACCTGCGAAAGACGCTGTTCGGCTTTGAAATGACTATTGAAGGCTTCGTCCAGAAAATAGTAGGAAAAAGGCGTCTGGCGGTCAAACCTCTGATAAGCTGTCTCAATCTGCTTTAGGAGTAAGCTAAGATCGGTTTCTGGCTGTGTGCGGATATAGACGCAGCCACCCAAGCTAAAATAGTTATTGTAGACTAGTTGTCTGGAGGTGAAGAACAGGATGGGGCCGATCTGGTCGTTTAGTGACTTGAACACGAAATCCTTTAGAATGCCAACTACTTTGTACGGCTGACCGAAAATGTACCAGGTGTCGCCAACATCCGTTATCCCCGCTCGTTTGGCTGTCGTTTCGTTGATAGCGAGCGTGTTGGGTGAGCCGAGATCATTAATGTCTTTGGGTTCGATCGCCCATTGCAGTTTGAAGAATCCAGGAAAAGTAATGTCAGCATTGACGATCCCAACGCTAATCTCTTTTTGGGTGACGGGAGAGATTACCGGAATCTCTGTCACCTTTCGTTTGAAAAACTGAAGATCTGCGACGGTCGTTTCCTGGGAATTAGGATTAGATTCCAGCGTTTTTACGTAAGGCTCCAGCCGGGGGGCCATGGAGTCATCGAAGGGCAGCGCCAGTACCTGTGATCGGTGTAAGCCGATGTCCATGGTCCGGAAAAAATCTACCTGCTGCTGGATCACAAGGCAGGAGATGATCAGCGAAACCGACGTAATGAATTGAAAGAGAACCAGGCCTTTACGAATATATGCCTGCTGAACTGTCGAGCCAAGCTGATTTTTCAGGGTACCCACCGGCGACAAAGACGCCAATAACAGCGCGGGATAACTACCTGCTGCCAGTGAGCAGATCAGAAATAAACCGGCAAACAGGGATACCATCAGCGAACTATAGATGAACTGCTGATCGATGGGCTGTTGCGTAACTATAGCGAGGTATGGCCAGGTTATGTTGACAAGCAGTACGGCAATGGCAAAGCCGATCAGACTGGTAACGAACGACTCTCCGTAGAATTGAACAATCAGCGAGCGTTTCGAAGCGCCCGACGTTTTACGGACGCCAATCTCCTTAGCTCGCATAGTCGATTGGGCCGTCGTCAGGTTCATGTAATTCACCAGTGCCAGAATGATCAATAGTACCGCTACTATTGTGAGAATAGTCACCAGTCGACTATCGGAGCCAGTCGCGAAATTGTTACTCAGGTGTATGTCGGTGAGAGACTGAAGAAAAAAGCGGTAATTGCTCTTATTATCCTTCGAGCGTTCTATGATCAGATCATTGATCGCCTGAGCAATGGAAAAGGCTGATGTTTGATCGTTCGCCAGAAGATATGTCTCAAAATCACCTTTTTCCAGGGAGTGCAGCGTGTTGTCCAGAATCGATTTTCCGCTTAAGTAGCGGTTCAGCCGCCTGGCGTTCTCAATCGCCCGGAAACTCGCGGTGGAGGTCAGCATGTGAAACTGTAGCGTCGAATTGGAGGGAGGGGTCTCCATAACACCCGCAACGGTAAAAGCCAGTGTATCGTTATACATAAGCACCTGACCTATGGGGTCCTGGTTTTTGTAATATTGATTCGCCAACTGCTCAGAAATGACCAGGTTCATTGGACGATCGAAGGCCTTTTTCGGGTTCCCGCGTTTGATCGCTACGCCAAACACGTCAAAAAAAGCTGGATCCACCGTAGCAAAATTATTCTCGGCGAAACGTACCCGTTGCTGGGTGCGAAAGGTGGCAGGCTGGTCAACGAATACACGCACAATTTCTTCCAGGCCAGGCAACCGCTTCGCCAATTCTGGTCCCAAACCCGGCGCTGCTGTGGTCAGCGTATATTCCTGACCACCAAACTGTGTCCTGGACCAGATGCGGTAAATCCGGTTGGCGTTTGGTCGAAATCGATCGTAGCTGTATTCATGCGCCACAAACACCAAAATAAGCATACTGACCGCCAGACCAAGTGACAGGCTACCGACATTGATCAGACAGTAGACCCGGTTGGACCAAAGGTTGCGGAATGTGATTTTGAAAAAGTTCTGGAGCATGGGGGAAGAGGTTAGGGCTAAGGGCGGAGGGATTGGGGAGAGTGGGTTAGGGGTATGGAGTGGGCTGAGTGGTTAAAGCGACTTTTCAACTCCTATATCCCCACGCCCTAATCCCTCCGCAAACTTTCAACCGGATTGACTAAAGCGGCTTTGATGCTTTGAAAGCTGACCGTCAGCAGGGCGATGCCCACCGCCAATAGACCCGCCAGCGCGAAGACCCACCAACTGATATCGACGCGATACGCAAAGTCCTGGAGCCACCGGTGCATGGCGTAGTAGGCAATAGGCGAAGCAAGAAGAAGGGCAACCAGGACCAGCTTGAGGAAGTCTTTGGAGAGCAGGCCGACGATGCTGAAAACGGAGGCTCCCAGTACTTTACGAACGCCGATTTCCTTAGTGCGTTGCTCGGCGGTGAAGGTAGCCAGGCCAAACAGACCCAGGCAGGCAATGAAAATGGTCAGTTCCGCGAAGATGCCGAGAATCTGGCCGGTTCGCTGTTCGGCCCGATAAGTCGCATTGAAACTCTCGTCCAGGAAGGAATAAACGAACGGTTCCTCAGGTAACAAGGTTGCCCACTCTTGTTTGAGCGTACTCAACAGGCTCGTTACGTCCTGCGTTTTTGTTTTGACGATCAGAAAACCGCCATTTTTGCTCAGCGTCATAACCAGTGGGGCAATCCGTTCGTGCAGCGACCGAAAGTGAAAATCTTCCACAACACCAATCACGCGATACGTAGTTTTTGCTCCGTCGTTTTGCGGGCGGGTGAGCGTATGGCCAATGGCTTGCTTGCCCCAACCGAAGGTTTTGGCCGCTGTTTCGTTCAGCACGATCGCCGTTGAGTCAGTACCGAAATCGGTCGAGAAATTTCGCCCCGCCACAAGCTTCATGCCCAGTGTTGGCATGTACTGGTCGTCGACCTCGTAGCAAAGTGTTTTAGTAAGCTGCCCCTCCCGATTGTCGGCGTAGACGATAAAGTTGTTCGAATTTGAAGGACCGGCGGGCAGAAAAGGCGATACGCTGGCGCTCAGCACGCGTGCGTCCTGCTGCATCTGGTTTTTGAGAATATCGACGTTGCGTCCCAGACGCCAGGCTTCGGGTAAAATCAGTACTTGCTCCCGGCTGTAGCCCAGCTTCTTCTGCTGAATGTAAGTAAGCTGCTGATACACAACAACGGTACCGATGGTGAGCAGGATGGACACGAAGAACTGAAACACAACCAAGCCGCTCCTTAAGCCAAGACCCGATTTGCTGGTATGGTTAAACATCGTTCTCCCTTTCAGCACCGTGATGGGCTTGAAGGACGCCAGAAAAAAGGCTGGGTAACTCCCTGCCAGTGTACCAACCAGCACGCCAACGCCCAGCAGCGCCGGTAGGAGCCAGGGTGTTTTTAAGAACGATAATGTTAGTTGTTTACCCGCCAGTTCATTGAAAAAAGGTAGGCTTAGGTACAGCAAACCAATGGCTAGTATCAGCGACAGGCTGGTCAACAGCATTGACTCAATAAGGAACTGTCGGACTAAGCCCTGTTTCTCCGAACCCATTACTTTCCGGATGCCCACTTCTTTGGCTCGTTTCGATGCGCCCGCCGTTGACAGGTTCATAAAATTGATACAGGCAATCAGCAACATGAACAGGGCGATAGCGCCGAACAGGTAGACGTATTGAATCGTGCCGTTGGGTGATAACTCGCCGGTCAGGTTAGAATGCAGGTGAATGTCGGTGAGCGGTTGCAGGTATAAGCCAACGTCATTACCCTTCTGGCGAAACTGCGCCATGTTCATCCCAAACGCCTGTTGCAGCTGAGGAGCCATGTATTTCTCTACAATCTGAGGGAGCTTAGCTTCTAAGCGTTTGTAATCGTAGTCCTGGGGTAAGACGAGGTAGGTATGAAAGCCCGATATCATCCAGGAAGTCGACTTGGCGTCCGGGCGACTAGCCATCGAGAGCAGTAGGCTAGCCTGGAAATGGGCGTTGGTCGGAATCGCGTCGATCAGGCCCGTAATCGTGTACGTAGTTGGCTCGCCTTTAATCGTCAGTACTTTGCCAATGGGGTCTTCGTTACCAAAATACTTGCGGGCTGTAACCTGATCGATAACCGCCGTATTCGGCTGTAGCAGCGCTGTTTTGGAGTTGCCTTTTAGGAAAGGCAGACTGAACACGTCGAAAAAATTAGCGTCGACGAACGCGATGGCATGCTCTTTAAAGGTTTTGTTCTGGTACGTAAACAACGTCGATCCGGTCTGACTAAGCCGGGTCGCGTCCCGCACTTCGGGGAATTCGGCTTTGAGCGTCTGTGCCGTTGGCGCCATTACCATCGCTTCGTTGATATTGCCGCCCTGAATCGTTCCCCGAAAAATAACGCGTACAATCTGATCCGCCTTGTCATTGAAGCGGTCGTAGCTTAGCTCATCAAGGACAAACAGACTAATGAGCAGACAGACCGTCAGGCCAATTGCCAGTCCAACGATGTTGATAATAGAAAACGCTTTGTTGCGCATCAAACTGCGCCAGGCGACAAGGAGTTGGTTTTTAAGCATAGCAGACGTTCGCAAAGTTGACTTACACGAGGAATAGTGTCAAATGCGGTGCCAACCGGGCGGAATAGCCTACTATGCTCAATAGAGGCTCTTTTGCCAAAAAGCTGCTTGGTAGAATTGTCCAAAAGCGGACAGCGGATGTACTGGAACGGACAAGCCAACCCAGCATGGGTTGGCTTGTTAAGTTGATTGTTTGTGTAGTCTTATGGATACAGCAAATACTTCCTGCGCGTCTGTTTGAAGGCCGTCAGGCCGGGCTCCCAACTCTGGCGAATCTCTTTCTCACTCTTCCCGGCAATGATCTGCTGCTTCAATGTCTCCGTACCCGCCAGCTTATCAAAATTCCCCATCTGTTTGCTCTGGCTCATGTCGAAAAAACGGGCCTTGTCGGGATAAGCTTTGTACAAATCCATTAGCCACTTCAGGTTAAGCTGCTTCGTTTTCCGGAAGATGCTCGTGTCGTAGTTGCGGAGATCAAGTCCGTAGCAGTCCATGTTCTGATGCAGGGGTGTTTCACTCATGCCTTTCAGGCTGACCGGGCGAAACGAAAACGAGTATTTGCCTTTCAGGGCCGGAGCACCCAGCACCGTAAAGGGCATGTACGTGCCGCGCCCCTGGCTAATGATCGTTCCCTCGAACAGGCAAAGGCTGGGATAGAGTAAAATCGACTGCTGCGTGTTCAGGTTTGGAGAAGGCATTACTGGCAGTTCGTAGGGCGTATCGTGCGTGTAGTTAGCAGCCTTAACGATACGTAGTTTGCACTGCGCCTTGTTAGGCAACCAGCCTTCGCCGTTGATCAGCTGCGCAAACTCGGCGATGGTCATGCCATGCGTAATGGGAATGCGGTGCATACCAATCCCCGAATGCAGATGGTCTTCTAGAATGGGTCCGTCGACGCAGAAACCGTTGGGGTTAGGCCGGTCCAGAATCATTAATTCCTTGCCGTTCTCGGCGCAGGCTTCCATGACGTGGTCGAGGGTGTTGATGTACGTATAAAAGCGCGCGCCCACGTCTTGAATGTCGTAGATTAGCAGGTCGATGTCGGCCAGGTGTTCTTTTGATGGTTTCTTGTATTTCCCGTAGAGCGAGATTACGGGGATGCCGGTTTTAGAATCAACGCTGTCGTCTACTTTGGCGCCATTACTGGCATTTCCCCGAAATCCATGCTCAGGGCCGAAAATCCGGACAACGTTCACGCCCAGACTGACCAAGCTATCAACGCTGGGTGTACGGCCAATAATTGAGGTCTGGTTAACAACCAGTCCAATCCGTTTACCTTTCAAATAGGGGAGGTACGTACTAATCTGATCCGCACCGGTCATTAGCTTAGCCGCCGGTATCGTCGTTACGTTATCATTACCTGGTATCGACGGCCCTAACGGAGTAGTAGCCGGACTGGCTAGCCAAAAACAGGCGGCCAGCAGAGGAAATAAAATAAGTG